>JAIFMY010000163.1 GCA_020048155.1 Bacteroidota bacterium | reverse complement strand
TATTACCTTATTCTATTGAATGAATTTGCTCGAATAGAATGTGCTATAAATAGGGCATATGAGAGTGTCGGAGTTTTTCAGCAGACCCTATGTAAGCAATAGTTACCGTATACCCGACAAAACATTAGACATATAATGCACACAGCATTCAAAGCATAGTAAAAATGCAGATTCATAGATCAATACTTGTGTTATTTGGCAAGGAATTGAAAGTAACACAAATAGTACCTTTGACAAACTACAAGAACCTTTGGGGTTAGTTAAAACCATGGTTTGCGTTATTTTGGCTTAAGACTGTAGAGAACTGCCCAACTCCACAATTTTCATGCACATGCTTGAAGAATAGAGTTATATATACCAAACACAAATCCAGATATTAAACTTATCAACTGGCTCACCTTAAGCTATGGTTTGCTTTTCTGAAAAAAACAACATAACTTGGATGCATCCGTATGGTAAAACGTTGCCAAATTCAATCTAACCATTTAGCAATATTCCCCATCATTCAATATTACGATGGAATTGCGGTTTATACTCAGTTAATCCACTTCACACTGCACGTTTAGAATTTCTAACACAAAATAACTTTTTTCTAAGTATGTATTTAACCCACATTGCAGCTATCCAGACGCAAGGTATTGATTTCCTATGATTTCATTTTTTTGAAATTCATTTTTGTGTACTACAAATTTTTTCCTTTTAAAAGGTTGTGATTTGTATTTTAGGGCATCATAAATTTGTGTAACCTTTGGAGTTGGCTCAGAACATTGACGTATCAGAATCATTTCCTCCTTGTCGTTCTCAGCCACCGTTGTTACCGCTTTTTGAGTATTCATTGTACGAACAATTTCCGTCCAATTACTATTAATTTGTTTATTTTTAAGCTGATACCGAACCGTATTCACCACCCAGTACGCCAACAATCCCAAGTGCAAATGCGCCATCGTACTTTCATCATTTTTGTGATATATCGGGCGCAAATCCAAATCCGTTTTTAATACCCTAAAAGTTGCCTCTATCTCGCGTATCGTATTGTAAAACAACCATAAAGTATTTTCCGAATTTTCTTTGAGCGATGTGCGCAAAAAATAAATACCACTTTCGGCGTTTATTTCTTCTTCTTTTTTTACCACCCATTCCAAATTTGTTACCACCCTACGAATCACCTCTTTACTTTCTTCTTTTTTAGTCTTGCTTGTGTGTTTTTTCTCATCTGTTATCTCTACTCTTATATCAAAATGTCGGCTTATCGAAGGATATTTTTCTTTCAATCTGCCAATTCGTTCATACACCTTCTCTTCTTGTTTTATACCACTTTTCTTACTTAAACTGTCTTGTATTCTCTGCAAGCCTTCCTCAAAATGTGATTTGAAATTTCGATTCATTGAACGCTCTTTCAATTGCTTGTTTTCACTTTCTACTTTAAGATAAAAATCGGTATTTTTATCCGTTTCTACTTTGGTTAGTTCTATTTTATGGTTTTTGTTGTCCCTGACTTCTATACTTTTACTGTCTTCTTTTAGTGTATAAATTTTTAATTTCGAACGGCTAACACACAAATAATCATAACCTTCGGCTTGTATTAATTTCAGGTTTTCATCTGTTGCAATGCCCGCATCAAGTACCACAAGTGCTTTGTGTGAAAACGACGATGTCCTTTTTCTCAAATCAGTTATTATTTCTGGAATAGTCTTTGAATCAGACATATTGCCTTCGAATATTGCCGAATATTTTATAAATCCTTCCACATTTATAACCAATGCCAAAACCACTAATTTGGCATCACTGCGCTTCTCTTTGCTTCTTCCATATTTTGCCAAATTACTTTTATCTTTTCTTCCTTCAAAATAGGTGTTTGTCAAATCATATAAGATTATTTTGTCTTGAATATCAAATAGTTCATTTGTCCTGGTTGATAAATGCTGTTCCAGTGCTTCTTTTACAGTGTATAACTTTTTTGCTATTGCGTACAACTTATCTTTTGTAATCTTTTCTATGGGATAATTCGTTAGCTCGCATACTGCCGAATTTTCAACTATCCAACGACTGGTGGCAAGTTCCGATGCCGGATACACTGCACGGCTAATGATATGTGTTAGAGCTAATTGAATATCATCTTGAGACCAGTGTTGGTTCACCAAAAAGCTTTCAATTTGAAGTTGCCCCAACGCTTGAAACGACAACCACTCTGCGCCTATTTCTCTAACGTCCTTATTTTTAATACTATTAACATCAATTAGATGTAAATCTTTGCCGTTGTTAGTATTTTTGGAAATCTTATTTTCAGAGGCTACATCAATGCGTTTTTCTGCCAACATTCTATTATAAAGCAATGAAACGTAGTGATTTACAACTTCATCTTCTATGAGTACTTCCTTAAAAAGTGAATCGTTGCAGTGATTTACCTTTTCTGTTACTATTTTTTGAATCTGATTTAGCTTTTCTACCGGAACACCATCTAAATACCCAACGTTCAAGACCGTACGATGCATTACCTTACCATCACTACGGCGATAGCTTTCCACTAATCGGTAATACCCTTCATGGTTTCCTGAGTCTGGATTCTTGCGTATGGATATTTTAAAATACATTTAGCAAAGATAAATCGTAACTACTTGATTTAAAAGCTTAGTTGTGTACTACAAATGAACTTTTCAAAAACCTACATCTGAATTTCAGGCATTTAAAAAACTCAATCGCTCTTAAAACCTCTTTTCTAACAAAAAAATATTTCTTTTTGCGGAAATTTTAACTTATGTTAACATTCGCGCTGCAATGTGGGTTAAATATTAATCGATTAACATAAGCAAATTGAAAAGGACAACTAAATATTCAATAATTTTGTTCACCCTAAGTTTAGGGGGTATAATTTCTTTATTTCTACAAGAGCAAAAAACCGCTATTTATTTTATCACGATAGTCTTTTTACTTACATTCTTCAATTTAGGCATTTCGTTTTTTTTCACTAACAAACCAGAAATCCAAAGAAATAGAATATTAAAAATTCTGAATATTATAGTTTTTTCAATCATTTTCATTGGCCCGTTCCTTAAATTTGTTCACTTACCGGGAGCAAATGTTTTCATTATCTTCGGAGGTTTTTCGTTGGCATTTCTGATTGGTCCTATAGCTTTTATGAGCAAATACGAGAAATGGAAATATTATTCTCGTTCACCCGGGATTTCCATATTTTTAAGTCTGACTGATTTAATTGGGAAGGCAGGATTGATATTAGGAATAATATTCAAAATAATGCATTGGCCCGCAGCTGATGAATTTCTATTCATAGGTGTTTTCTTTTTCTTAGTAAGTTACCTATTGTGGAACAGGGAATTTCAGAAGGAAGTAGTGCTGCGCAAAGAGGCCGAAGATAAACTCATACAATCAAATGATGAACTCAGGCAACAAAAAAATCTCATTGAAGAGCAAAACGAAGAATTAAAACAATTGAACGAAGAAATAAGCACACAGAATGAAGAAATAAACTTTCAGAAAGACGAATTACAAAAACAAAAACAGAATATTACCGACAGCATAAGGTATGCAAGTAAAATACAACTTGCAATTTTGCCATCGGAAGACATTGTAAAACAACATTTTCCTGAGTATTTCGTGTTATTTCGTCCGTGCGATATTGTAAGCGGAGATTTTTATTGGTTTAAGCAAATTAAAAATTTTCTGTTTGTGTGTGCCGCCGATTGTACCGGACACGGTGTTCCGGGTGCCTTTATGAGTGTTTTGGGTGTCTCGCTTTTGAGCGAAATTGTAGGCAAGCGTGATGTAAATCCGCCAAACATGATATTAAACGAACTTCGAAAAAGAATTAAAAAATCTTTACACCAGACAGGTGAGCGTGGTGAACAACAAGACGGAATGGATATTGCATTTTGTATGATTGATTTAGAAACAAAACAAGTGCAATTTTCGGGTGCATACAATCCATTGTATTTGTTTCGCAACAATGAATTGATTGAATATAAAGCCGATAGAATGCCCATTGGCGTTCATCCGAAAGACAACATTGAATTTACAAACCACGAAATTCAACTCCAAAATGACGATACTATTTATCTTTTTTCAGATGGTTATGTTTCACAATTTGGAGGTGAAAAAGATGAAAAATTCAAAACCAAACGTTTTTCTGAATTAATATCTCTCATTGCAAACAAACCAATGAATGAACAACATGACATTTTGAACCACACAATCGATAGTTGGCGCGGAAACAGGCATCAGACTGATGATATTTGTGTGATTGGAATAAAGTTGATTCAATAAAACAATGACTACTTAAGCACAAATGTGTTAGAATCTGCACACATACTTACGCTGTAATGGTCATATAAACACAGGTTCGCGAAAATCACGAAAACAAACGTAGGCCAGAGACTACCCGAAAAATGCTATATACCTGCACCCTGAGATAAATCCTGAGATAAGGAATCCATTATGAAATTTTAAAAAATCGGGTTACATGTTGAGAAAACTTGTCCCATAAGATTTTGAAATGGCTTGATATTTTACAAAGAATCCTTTACCTTAGAAGCTATTGTTTGGAAAACATTCCGACCTTGTATCTATTGCCCTGTGATAGGCTAGACCCTGTTTGTACTTACTTTAAGTTTGATCAGCGTAGCTCAATTCATGTGTCACCCAAAAACCTATGCTCAAAATGCGCTCTCCTAATCAAATATTATAAAAATTAAAACGCAAAAGCTATATGCAAAATATAAATCTTCTACTAACGATACTCTTACTGCCAACATTCCTGCTTGCACAAACTGAACATTTGGTGCAACCAAATATGGCAGACCCATTAAGCGGTGCTCCAAACAACAATCATTTTATCTATATAAACCAAACAGTTACGCAAAAAGAAAAATTATTTCTTTTCTTTCCCGGAACAGGTGCTGTTCCCTTTAATTACAGAGAGATACTCAAACATGCTGCAAATTTGGGCTATCACGCTATCGGTCTCACTTATCCCAACAGCGAAGCCATAAATACAATTTGCCTGACTACAAATGATACAACATGCCATAGCAGAGCCCGACTCGAAGTTTTTGATGGGGAAGACAGGCATTCAAGCGTAAATGTGGATGCCAATAATTGCATAGAGCGTAGAACTTTAAAACTTTTACAATATCTGAACATTACTTTCCCCTCTGAAAATTGGGGTCAATATTATTCGGGCAATCAAATACTTTGGAATAAAATAATTGTCAGTGGGCATTCACAAGGAGGTGGGCATGCAGGTATAATTTCGAAAATTAAGTTGGTAGACAGGGTTGTTATGTTTGCCGCTATGGACTGGATTTCCCTTTTGAATAGGAATGCAGATTGGATTACATGGAATGGACTAACCCCACAAGATAAATATTATGGTTTTATTCATCAATATGACGAATCTGTTGATTTTACTAAATGTCTGACTACCTGGAACAATTACGGTATGAATAAATATGGTGGGTTAATTCTTGTTGACACATCAGCCATACCATACTATAATACCCATAAATTATATACATTACGCACTCCTGCCAATGACCCCACCAAATTTCATGCAAGTGTAGTAGCAGATGCCGTTACACCGTTTGATCAAAATATACCAATTTATGCCGCAGTTTGGACATATATGATTGAAGGCGAAGGGAAATTGTCATCAGTTACAGACCTTCAAAATTTTGCAACTATAAGTATTTTTCCAAATCCTGTAAGCTCAATTTTAAATATAACATGCACAAAATGCAAAAGCATAGATTATAAAATTTACAATGTGTACGGGCAAACCGTGAAAGAAGGACAAGCCATTAATAATCAGATTGATATTTCAAATTTAAACATTGGAATTTACATTCTGAAAATGAATACTGATAATATTATAAAAACAATGAAAATAGTAAAAGAATAATGAGCGCATGACAACATAAATAAAATGGAACGGCATGGTACATTATTCTTGGCTTACAACCAGCTCAACCATTTGTATGAATGACTGATTTGCACCTATGTATAGTCGATATCATTATCGGTTTTGAGAATACAACAAACTGAACAAAACAAAAATATCACAAATGAACCTGAATCAAATTACAATCCCCTCACTCAACCTCGAAAAGTCAATACCATTCTATCAGAAATTAGGTCTTAAACTCATTGTGAGAGCGCTTCCACATTATGCCAGATTTGAATGTCCAGACGGGAATTCAACATTTTCTATTCAACAAGTAGATCAGCTACCATCCGGAAATGGAATTCATATATACTTTGAATGTGACCATCTTGACAATTATGCAGAAGAACTTATAAACAAAGGAATTGAGTTTGACGAAATGCCCAACGATAAAAATTGGTTGTGGCGCGAGGCGCACCTGAAAGACATAGACAATAATCATTTGATTCTGTATTTTGCTGGAGAAAACAGATTAAACCCCCCGTGGAAATTGGCCTGAAGTGTATGGTTCAACTTCATGAATTGTGCATAAAAACCAGAAGTTTCGTGGCTGGTTCTTCCTTAAAATGATTACATACATTACTTCAAATAATACTGTAAATGGATTTCCAATAAGTGAATCTTGCTTCCTACTATTACAGTATTGGTGAAAATTTTAATACATATACAGAATGAAAATTACAATTTTAGACGATTACCAAGATATTGTAAGACAATTGGCGTGCTATTCAATTTTAAACAATCAGAACGTTCAAATACTAAATTATACCGAGAAAAACACAAAACTATTAGCCCAAAAACTGAATGACACAAATATTCTGGTATTGACCAGAGAAAGAACAGAAGTGAATGAAGAACTTCTTATCATGCTTCCAAATTTAAAGTTAATAAGTCAAACAGGGAAAGTATCGAACCATTTAGATTTACAAGCTTGCACAAAGTTTAAAGTTGCTGTTGCAGAAGGTATTGGGTCACCCATTGCACCCTCTGAACTGGCCTGGGCATTATTGATGAACACCGTGAGACAAATTCCTCAATCTATTGAAGCCATGAAAAATGGGAATTGGCAAAATAATGTTGGAACAGGAATTCTTGGAAAGACAATTGGGATATGGGGCTATGGTAAAATAGGGCAAAGAATTGCTCAATTTGCAAAAGTATTTGGTGCTAGGGTAATAATATGGGGAAGCGAGGAATCGAGAGAAAAAGGAGCAAAAGACGGTTTCGAGAAAGCAGATACAAAAGAAATGTTCTTTAAATCCGCTGATATTGTAACACTTCATCTTCGACTAAATGAACACACGATAGGAATTGTAAAAGAAACCGACTTAATGAATATGAAAACAAATTCAACCTTGATAAATACTGCAAGGGCTGAATTAATAGAAAAAGGTGCACTGCTCAAAAGTCTCAAAAAAGGCAAGCCAACCTACGCCGGTATCGACGTATACGAAAGCGAACCCATATATGATAAACAGTATGAACTACTGTCAATACCTAATGTTGTATGCACACCTCACTTGGGTTATGTTGAACAAAATAGCTATGAACTATATTTTGGAAAAGCTTTTGAAAATGTAATTAATTTCTTAAGCGGGAATCCAACTAATATTATTAATCCGGAAGTATTGTAAAGCTATAAGTAGCCTAAACTGAAAGGTAAATGAATAAACGCAAATGGAAGTAGAAAAAATCTCATTTCTAAGCAGCCTAACCAAAAACAGACCCCACTAATAATTCTTATAATATGAACAGATACATTATTTCAATTTTTGTAATAGTTGCATTTTACAGCCATTCATGCAAAACAATATCGGGCGTAAAAACATCTCAATCTACTGACTCAATACCAAGCGGTAATTTAACTTTTCTAACCACTAGAGACGGGAATTTTGAGATTTACTCGATGAATGCCAATGGACAAAATGTTAAAAATCTGACAAACAACAAAGCCTTAGACTTCTGGTCATCTTGGTCGCCTGATGGGAAACATATTGTTTTTTATTCAAACCGTGATGGGAATAATGAAATTTACAGGATGGATGCAGATGGAAAAAATCCCTTAAATTTATCAGAACATCCTTCAAACGATTACCTGCCAGCATGGTCACCTGATGGAAAAAAAATTGCTTTTACCTCAGACCGAGACCATAAAAGCAGGGAAATTTATACGATGAATTTAGATGGTTCGAATGTCATAAGAATAACCACAAATGAATATTTTGAAGAAGTTCCAACCTGGTCTTTAGATGGAAGTAAGATACTATTCACACGGCAAATAAAAGAACCAAGCGATACCTCGCACGCTGCGAATGGTGAAATTTTTATCATGGATGCAGATGGGAGAAACGAAAAGCGATTAACTTTCAAAAAGGGATTTGACTCGGGTGCAAAATTTTCACCTGACGGAAAAAAAATTGCATTCTACGGTCCTACAGAAGAGAAGAATTTCGAATTATTTATGATGGATTCTGACGGCAACAATATGATAAACCTTACAAATGATGTTTTGGAAGACTATTCGCCTTCTTGGTCACCAGACGGAAAGTGGATAGCTTATTCAAGTGGAACACCTGAACAATACGATGTTTGGTTAATACATGTTGAGTCACGAAAAAAAATTCGATTAACAACTGAACCAAAACGAAATGAAACTCCTGTATGGTGTCCTTTGTTTTAGCACTTTGTTTTTTAATCATATATTGCAGGTGCAAAAAAAATTCATTGCAAAGGATACAAGTGCCTTTAAAGTAACCTCACCCAACAAAACTTTCAAGGCAATAGGCGCTGCAGTAAGTGATATTACAGAATAAGAAAACCATTTTTAAAAGTGTTTCTTGGCAACCTGATGCAATATTTTATTACCAACTGATTAAATAACAAATAGACTTTTTAAATGAAGAACAAAACGTGCCGGTTATGCAACCACTCATTGGAAGATTTTTTTCAGCATAGAGGCCCCAAATATTATCAATGTACGGTATGTAAAGGCATAAATATGGATTTGAATAATCTGCCGGACAGAGACAAAGAACTGAAGCGATACAACGAACACAACAACGATGTAAACAATGCAGGATATCAGCAATTTGTAATGCCTATTGTAGATGCTGTCGCCAAACAGTTTACATCCAATCATCAAGGCCTCGACTTTGGTGCCGGCCCCGGACCGGTGGTTGCAAAATTATTGCACGACAAGCAGTACGACTTTGTACTCTATGATCCGTTTTTTTATGATTATCCACATTTGCTCACCAAAACCTACGACTACATTGTGGCCTGCGAAGTGATTGAACATTTTCATAACCCTTACAAAGAGTTTGTATTACTCAAAAACTTGCTAAAACCCAATGGTAAGCTTTTCTGCATGACCAGCATATACAATCAGGACATCAACTTTTCGACCTGGTATTATAAAAACGATCCTACACACGTTTTTATATATCAGCAAGAGACCATCTTTTATATTCGTGAGCATTTTGGTTTCAAGGATGTTGAAATTTTAAACAATATGATTATTTTTTCAACATAACTGAGCCATCAATTATTTCTGCCCTTATGATTTCATTAAATCCATACTTTTCACTGCTAATAATTTTGGATCTTATGCAATAATTTCTTCGAAAATTGGTAACTTTAACCTAGATGTTTCTATAAAAATAATAGAAGAATGTGCTATTATCTAAAAATATGAAAAAAATAGTATCTCTAATAATACTCATTGCATCTGTACATTTTTTTGAAGTATCGGCTATCTATGCCCAAAATCCTAAAGATACAACAGAGAATAAAACATCTTTGAACAACAAATATTCCATCAAAGTTGACAGTCTGCTAAGCTACAATCAATTCATACAGCCAATTAAGCAGGTATTCAATCATGGTGCAGCATGGGCACAAAAATTTGAACCATATCGGTTGGTGTTTATATATTTTATTCTTTCACTTTCAGTGGCACTATTTATAGTAAGAAAAGTACGTAAGAAAAGAGGCGAAGTACCTTTGGAGGGGAGTTTGCATATAGCTAACTGGATTCTTTTGCTTCTAATATCTTTGGCAGAAATATTTTACATCCTTTCTTTAGGATCATCTGCTACCTGGTTTTGTGTCCCGGATCAAATGGGATGGACCTGGACTAGCATAAATTTTGTAATCTTCGGATTGGTTGTATTCAATCAGCTATTGAGCTATATGAATATACTGCGAGATTTGCAATACAATTCGTACACTGAGTTTAACTGGAATTTAGGATTGTATGCATGGCCAGCCTTCTTGGCTCTGGCTATATTAAGTAGCATCTTTTTCGAACCCGGAATATTTATAGCAATAGTATTGCTTGCTTTAATTCAAATAATTCAAATAGTGGTAATTTTTATAAAAGTTATACCAAAAGGAGGTGTTGGCCATGCTATTTTATGCTCCACCGTTTATCTGTTCGGTGCTGTTGCTACGACCCTAGTGCTAATACATTTTGTTATATTACTCATCATAGTGCTTTTTGCCTTGGTAGTAGCTTATTTCTTTTTGGGAGCACTGGGTGGCAGTAGCTCAGGAGGGGTTGGGGATTTTTGTCCTAAATGCGGTAGAAAGCTTGACTTTTCCAAAAACTGCCATCACTGCAATACACACTACTACTAGTATATTCAAACATCCACTATTATTCGCATTAGTCCAAAAGCATATTGAATAAGAATAAAAAGTAAACAATTCATTATCAACCGGATATCGCCAATTCATAAATTATTCTTGTCAAAAAGACATTCAGATTAGCGAAACATATACAAACAAACTAGTAGCCGAATGGTTATCACCTGAAATACCAATGAAAATACCCCATAGGGAAGATTAGTTAGTCACTTAACTTTGCTCAACATATAGGTATTTGTATAAAAAAAGCCCCTGAAAATATCAGAGGCTGTGCTTAGTTTATATAAAACATATTACGCTTGGTGAAACAACTGGTTTTTATTGTATCCGGGAATATCACTAGAATCCCATTTTGAGGTCGGTATTAAATGCTATGCCAATGTTCATTTGCAAACCGGCGGCTCGGTCGAGTCGGCTTATGCTGTATGGTCTGCGATAATCAGTATTTACTATATTGCTAAGGTAGCCACCACCAGCTATGCCGGCAGTAAGTGCAAAATTTTGAGTTAAGTTTACAACCAGTCCAAAACCAGCATACACCTCCATCGTATTAAATTTCTCGAACTCTTTGCGGCCATTTTCAGTGTCTTTCAGAAAATCGCTGTTGTGTAAGCTGTGATTCAGTTCTTTTGATAAATGAGCCTTGTAAAAATAATTGGAATTCACATTGAAAAACAAATCTACTTTTCGAAAACCTTTTATTTCGTACTGATAGTTGGCAGAAATTCCGGTAGCTCTATGATAATCGTTTTGCATGATAGAGCCTATACTTAACATATTGTGGCAAAATCTGTAACCCAAGCTTGCCGAACTGAGCGCACCATGTCCACTTCCAGTAACACTGGCATTGAGTTGAACTACTACTTCAGATTTACATATTTTCACGCGTTTGGGTATTTGAGCAGATGAGGTAAGTACCATGCTTATCATCAGAACTGCTGCGAGGGTGGTTGCTAAGGTTTTCATATCAGTAGTTTTTAGTGCGTTTATTGTTTCAATTATATGATACAAAAATACACCTGAAATGTCCTCTTTTTTAGCGTACTTCCCCCTAATACAACCCAGTGGGCTAAGTTTAGGTATTTTCACCTATGCCTCAGCATTATGCGCAAATTGCCACTATGTCTACAATACATCTGCATAAAAAAGGCTGTCAGAAATTCGGTAAGAAAGCCGAAAATCTGACAGCCTGAAGTTTTATTGTCAAAAAAATAAATATTGCAATACGAAGTACTAGTTAAAAATATAACGAATACCAAACTGCATTTGCCATTTAGACATTACAGAGAAATCGGTAGTATACGATTCTTTCAGATTGGTATTGAATGAAAAATAAGGTACATTATTTTTATCTACTCCATTCACTGCAATTGGATTGTAGGTAGTAGCCAGTTTACGAACACCCCAATCGGAATTGATCATGTTACCAAAGTTGAGAACATCAAGTGATAGACGAATTGTATTTTTATTTTCGCCTATTTTGAGTACTATGTCGTGAGCCAAACGCACATCTACCTGGCTAAACCAAGGCAAAGTAGCGCCATGACGCTCAGCGTAGTCGCCTCTGCGGGTCGAAAGGTAGTCGTCTTGCTCTATGAAAGCATTAAGTGCATTCCATTGAGCAGCAGCATCGGCAGCTACAACACCATTGCCTAAAGCATCTACGGTACCAAAATTGATTTCAGATTGCGAAGCTGGAACGTACAGAAGGTCATTATTAGAAATTGCATCTTTGTTGAGGTCACCTGCATAAGTATATGAGTAACGGTTGCCTTTGCCAAGCTCAAAGAAAGCAGCAAAAGAAGTAACTCCCACTCTGCTTTGTAGAGTATACATAGCAGTACCTATGATTCGGTGGTTGAGGCCATAGCGAGAATGAGCAAACATAGGCTCGTTCGGATTACCCACTACTGGGTTTCTCTGGAAAGCATCGGCAGCAATTTCAGCAGGAATAGAGGTTAAGTCTTTAGATTCCATGTAGGTATAAGCTGCGCTTAAATTCAGATTGAAACTGAATTCTTTCTTCACTTGCGCAGTGAGTGAGTATTGATAACCTTTGTCGGTATTGTCGAGTATTATAGCACCTGCATCCAGAAAACCAATGCCACCGGCAGTAGAACTATATATATTTACCTCATTGAAACCTGCAAACATAGCGCGGTCATCGGCACCACTCAGTTTGGCGCTAGGAGCAGCCATATTGTAGTTGCGGTGTACTACTGCGTTAATGTCTTTAGAGTATATACCTTCGAAAGACACTATCCAGCCGGCGCCCACATTGTGGTCAACAGCCAGATTGGTTTTCCAAGCTTGTGGGAATTTGAAGTCTTTTGTAGTTGCATTTACCTGGAATTCATATCCGGCATCGAGGCGAGCGTTCGACGCCTGGTTGCCCAACCATACAAATGGAATACGACCGCTAAAGATACCAGTACCACCGCGAGCTTGCAGCTTTTTATTACCCAATACGTCCCAATTGAAACCAAAGCGAGGCGCCCAGAGTGGGTTTGCACCAGGCCATTGGCTCGGGTCAAGTTTAACTGAATTTCCATTTTCGTCTTTCCAACCGGTAAACTTAGTAACGTTGGAAACATCTCCTTCAATTTCATTCAGATATATTGGCAAATCCATGCGAACACCCAAAGTAAGATTCAGATTGTCGGTAGGCTGAAATTCATCTTGCACATATACCCCTAATTGACCAACTTTCACGTAAGACCAAGCAAAAGGTACAGCCTTGGCTGAAGCCATCATACCCGGAATATCGGTAGAATGTACTACTCCACCTGCAGTCATATTGGTCAGATTGTCGGCCATGAAGTCGCTTACAGAAAAAGCAGCAACCCAAGGATAGTAGAATAGGTTAAATGAATTTTCGAAATAAAACTGTTCGTAGTTTACACCGGCTGTAAGGGTGTGCTTATTCATGTAATATGAGAAGTTGTTGGTAAACTGCAATACGTCCTGATTGAGCACGTTGCTGGTAGAAAACATCTCAGACCCTGCTGTAATAGAAAGACTGCCATTGATAAATACATCAACCACAGGGAAAGCTACAGAATGAGGCTCGCGGTGATCGCGGAAGGTAGTGTAACCAATCAGCATTTTGTTCGAAAATTTGCTTCCGAAACGTGAGTTCAATTCACCAACGAAAGAATTGATTTTATTGAAAATGCGATATGAAGAGTTTTCAAATGGCAGGCGGAAAGTAGTTGGACCACGACCAATCACAGCTTCGGGGTGTGGAAGAATATCTTTCCACGCATCGAGGTAGTTGTAACGCAAAGCCAACTGATGGTTAGGGGTGATGTTGTAGTCAATTTTAGCAAGAAACTTATTGTTGTAAGTTTCGTGGAAATAGCCTTGGTATGCACCGGGATCGTATCCCCAAGTATTGCGCAATTGATTCTGAACAGCAATGATATCAGACTCCATCACTGAAGTTTCGCCCGGGTCAGCTTTGCCATCGTTGTTGTTTGCTATAAAACCATGAGCCAACTGGTTTCTTCTTTCAGCCTCTGCATTTACAAAGAAAAACAGTTTGTTTTTGATTATAGGGCCACCTACACTTATGCCACTCTGAGTGGTGCTGTAGTCAATGTTTCGCACATCCTGACCTTCAATTTTTTTACCAATAAGTCCATCGTTTCTGAAGTAATGGTATGCAGAAGCATAAAAAGTGTTGGTACCGGATTTTGTAACGGCATTCACACCAGCTCCTGTAAAACCGCCTTCGCGCACATCGAAAGGAGCAAGCGACACCTGCATTTGCTCTATGGCATCCAACGAAACTGGTTGAGCATCTGACTGCCCACCTGGGGTAGCATAGTCCAAACCAAACGAGTTGTTGAATATAGAACCATCCAAAGAGAAGTTGTTGTACAATACATTTCTACCACCGAAACTATTGCCGTTGGCTTGAGGCGTAAGTCTGGTAAAATCCTGCTGACTACGAGCTATAGTAGGCATATTCGCCATTTCAGCTTTGTTTATATACGTAGCCGAGCCCATACGCTCAGAGTTGATGGTGGTGTTCTTGTCGAATTTCACAACCACCTCATCTATTGCCTTATCTATAGATGTAAGCGTAAGGTTTACGTCGCCGGTGTTGTTGAGTTGCAATGTTACATCGGTTTGTTCACCGTTTTTGAAACCAACAAAACTAGCCACAATTCTGTAAGGACCTCCTACGCGCATACCTTGTATCAGGTAGCGGCCATCGGCCATACACATGGTACTGTATTGTGTGCCCGATGGCATGTGCACTGCTACTACCGAAGCACCGGGTAGCGGACTGCCTTCGCTGTCGGAAATTTTTCCTTTCAGCGTTGATGTTGTAACCCCTTGCGCCATAACGAGCGAAGTGGTGAGTAGCATAATAATACTGCTAAGTACGAGTAGCTTTAATCTCATAAAAATACAATTTGGTGAGTTAAAATTTTGTCCTTGCAAAGGAATAAAAAGTATACGGCGCTTTCAAATATTTGCATCATATTGCTTAAATGTTAAGAATGTACTGCTGAATAATATACATTTTTTGAATAAAAACTTAATATTAACTTAACATATCAAATATAATAACCCACGCTACCATAAAAATTTGAAATTCAAAATTGTCCTATTAACTTAGGTTGTTTTTAAAACCAATATTTCTCAATGAAACGCAAACTAGATATTGAAAACTGGAACAGGAAGGAACATTTTCATTTTTTTAAAAATTTTACTGAGCCTTTTTGGGGGACAACAGTGCAGGTAAATTGTACTGAAGCATATAAATACGGAAAGCAGCATGGTATTTCGTTTTATGCTTTGTATACATACGCTATTACCCGCAGTATAAACGAAACTGAAAACTTGCGATACAGGATATTGGGAGATGAAGTTTGGGTGTTTGAAACCATTCATTTATCAAGCACTATTGGCAGAACTGATGGCACTTTTGGTTTTTCCTTTGTTAAATATAGTACTGATTTTGAAGTATTTACCGGAAACCTGAAATCAGAGATTGAAGAAGTTAATAAATGTTCGGGCATCAGATTTCTCGATGAGGCCAAACGATTGGATTATATTCATTTTTCTACTATTCCGTGGTTTGAATTTACCTCATTATCACATGCACGTAATCATGGTTTTGCAGACAGTGTGCCTAAAATTTCTGTAGGTAAATTTTTCACCGAAAACGATACTATTTTCTTACCAGTGTCTATACATGTGCATCATGGCTTGGCCGATGGATATCACGTAGGCTTATTTTTTGAAACTCTTCAGAAATTATTGCTTATGCCTGAAGAGCTATTAATCAATAAATTATAAGTTATTGTTTAAAATATTTTATCATTTCTCTAAGCTTTCTAGCCTGATTGATAAGCATTTCAGATTTAGAAGAAAGCATTTCAGATGATCGTGCAGTATCTTGGGATATCTGATTGAGCTCTGCCACCGAATGGGTGATGAAATTAGCCGCATTACTCTGTTCCATCGCTGCATTCATATTTTCTTGCGTGAAATCAAAAGTTTGCCTGAGTTTAGGTATAACCACTGCAAGCTTGTCTACAGAATCTATAGCTACCTTGAGGCTTTCTTCCGTAAATCGTGAAATGTCTGTGGCAGCAGTTGCTGTGTTTTCAGCCAACTTTCGAATCTCAGACGCAACTACTGCAAAACCTTTGCCTTCAGCTCCGGCACGCGCTGCCTCTATTGATGCATTGATGGCAAGCATATCGGTTTTGTCTGAGATATCCTTTATAATCTGTATTTTACTATTAATTGCATTCAGGCTGTCCATGGTAGCATTGAATAGCAATTGTACGTATTCTATTCCCTCTCGGCTTTGGGTAGCCAGTACTTCAGAGTCTTGAGAGTTCTTGCTGGTTTCCGCTATAGCCGCGCTCATTTCCTCCATAGAACTAAAAACACCCTCAATTCTGGTAGCCTGATTTGCAGACATTTCAGCCAGCATTTTGCTATTAGAACCAATTTGTGTTCCGGCATCGAGAATGGCGGTACTGCTTTCTTTAATAAACGCAATGGTCTGATTCATTTTTTGCCGCAAAATTTCTATGCTGTTTATTAGCTTTCCAATTTCATCACCATACAAAGCATGCACAGGTATGCGCAAATCCCCATTTGCGTATGCCGATGTAACATCAATCAGATACTCGATTGGTCTGAGCACAACTCTGTTTATAATAAGCAACAGCAATAACAACATAAAGAAAAAAACAATAACCCCTAATATCATTGTTCTGAGAAAAATTCTACGGGCTGAACTGATAAGTTCAGTCTCTGATATTTCCATTACGATATATGAATCGAGATTTTCAATGTAGCGGCTCATCACTATACGCACATCCCCTGTGCTATCTGTGTATTCCATTGCCATTTCATTACCGCTCAGAATCTGAGGTGCCAATGTTCCAAGTCCCGGCATTGCAGTGAGGTTAGTATTCTTGCCTTTGTCATAATCGATGCTTATGTAACTTGAATCTGCAGAAATGATAACCCTGCCATCGGAGCTTACAAGCATCTGATTGCTGTGCCCCAGCAAAGACCGTGAAAGAATAAACTGCTCAACCGATTTAAGATTGAGGCCTATATAAGCTACTCCCAAATAATCGCGATCAGTGCTATAGACCTTAACGCTCTGAAAAAGATTTACTTTTTGTGTATCGGCACTACGCCCCACATTAAAATTTATTTCCTTATTGCTATTTTTGAATTTAAAGTACCAAGCTTCTTTTTCAGGATCAATCTTGCGTCATTTTCCGGTATTGGAATAGTAACTAGCATTTAGTGAACTTACAAAACCAATGACTACATTATGCTTATCGCCAATACCTTTAAGGTAGGCCAGCACTTGGGGAACATCAATATCCGGGTTATTTATTTCATGAATAAAAAAACTATCCCCAGTCATTTGGGTGAGGGGCATTATGCCTTGTATAATCATCAGGATTATCTGATTGCGCACATTGTCGGCATAAACTGGCAGTTCATTATTTTTCAGTTTATGAACTATTTCATTTTTAGTACTATAATAGTTGACAGCCGTAAGCAATACAAACACTAAAAACATAGCCCCTGTAACAGCACCGATGAGTTTTATTTTGAGACTGAATGAATTGAGTTGCGTATAAGTGTTTCTCAGAGTACTAAAAATATTCATTATTTATTTAAGTATTAACATTGTAACTACCCAAACGGTGCATGTAACCAATCTAAGTTACTAAAAAAATTGCAAAACAATGCTTTGTATTCCATTCAAAACCAATTATTCAGTAATTTTCGCTAGTTTATATAAAAAAATATAAAACTGCAATATCAATTGGGGGATATTTAATAAAAATAAGAAATACATAGAGCAAATCACTGTTCAGCAATAATCTGTACTATTCGGTAAATCACTTCTACTGCCTTCTCCATACTTTCAACAGGCACAAATTCATATTTCCCGTGAAAATTGTGACCACCGGCAAAAATATTGGGGGTTGGCAAACCTCTAAACGATAATATAGAGCCATCTGTACCACCACGAATGGGGCGCACCAGAGGTTTTATCCCTGCTTCATAAATTGCCCTTTCGGCCATTTTTACGATATGCATCACGGGTTCAATCTTTTCACGCATATTGTAATACTGGTCTTTGATCTCAACCTCAACCCAGGTATTTCCATAGCTTTGGTTTATGAGTGCTGCTATACTCTGAACAAGGACTTTACGCTGTTCAAAACGCTCTTTATTGTGATCGCGAATGATATAGTTCAGTTTGGCATGTTCTACAGTACCTGACATTTCAGTGAGATGAAAAAAGCCCTCGTAGCCGGTGGTATACTCCGGCCTCTGACTGGAAGGCAGCATGGCATTGAACTCCATGGCTATCAGCGAAGCATTCACGAGCTTATCTTTTGCACTTCCGGGATGCACATTTCTGCCTTTTACTATGATGGATGCCTGAGCAGCATTGAAGTTTTCAAACTCAATTTCTCCAATTTCGCCTCCATCTATGGTATAGGCAAAATCTGCCCCAAAAGCCTGTACATCAAAATGATGTGCGCCGCGGCCTATTTCTTCGTCGGGCGTAAACGCAATTTTCACAGTGCCGTGTTCAATTTCCGGATGAGCAAGCAAAAATTCCATGGCAGTGATAATTTCAGCCACACCGGCCTTATCGTCGGCACCCAATAAAGTAGTGCCATCTGTAGTAATGAGGGTTTGCCCTTTGTATTGTAGCAATTCAGGAAAATCAACCGGTGAAAGAATTAGGTCGAGATCCTTGTTCAGGATGATATCCTCTCCATTATAGTTCGTAACTATTTTAGGTTTTACGTTTTTGCCACTAAAATCGGGGCTGGTATCTATATGAGCAACAAAACCCACCACCGGCAGCCTTTTTTTTGAATTAGAAGGCAAGGTAGCCATGGTGTAGCCTTTCTCATTCATATTCACATCCGAAAGCCCTAACCTGTTGAGTTCCGCAACCAGCTCCATACCCAAATTAAGTTGCTTTCGGGTACTGGGTATTGTATCCGAGCTCGAATCGGATTGGGTATCTAACCTCACATAATGCAGGAAACGTTCGGCTACCATGCTATTCAAAACTACATTTTTCAAGGGCATAATCAAGTATTTTACTTATTTCAAAGATAAAAATTTCTTTATCGTTTGCGAATGCACACAAACATTTTTAGCCCACCGTTTCATCTTCATATTACAGCAAGACAAATCCTATGAGCATGAAAGATAATAGGTTGCCTTCCACATATTTAAATAACAAGTTTTTAACCATGATCAAGGTAAAAATAATTGAATGGGATGATACAATTTATTTACTTTGTATTCTGAAATTCGGATCAAAATTAAAACACTTAAATATCAATAATCCATGGTTGAAACACTTGCAAAACAGCTACCATACAAAGTAAAAGATATGTCGCTGGCTGAATGGGGTCGCAAAGAAATAGTTCTGGCAGAAAAAGAAATGCCGGGTTTGATGTCTTTACGCACCAAATTTGGTAAGGAAAAACCCCTGAAAGGCGCACGTATAACCGGTTCATTGCACATGACCATACAAACTGCAGTACTTATTGAAACCCTTATAGAGTTGGGTGCCGATGTACGTTGGGCTAGTTGCAATATTTTCTCTACTCAGGATCATGCTGCTGCTGCTTTGGCTGCTCGTAATATTCCTGTTTTTGCTTGGAAAGGTGA
>JAIFMY010000096.1 GCA_020048155.1 Bacteroidota bacterium | reverse complement strand
CGAGCATATCTGTGGTGAGCGATTTTGGGCGCTCCAGCGGATAGTTGAGTGCACGTGCCCAGGTAATGTTGGCCAATACGCCAAATGCACGTCCCACGCCAAACATAACGGTGTAGAAATCGTACTCACGTACTCCGTAGAACCACTGTATCACTCCCGATTGGGCATCTACATTGGGCCATGGATTTTTGGCTTTTCCTCTTTCGAGCAAAATTGGAGGCACTACATGATAAAGCATGCTGGTGTATTCAAACAATGAATCGTTTGGCAGGTTTTTGAGGCAAAACTCGCGTTGAGCTGTGTAGCGAGGGTCGGTTTTGCGCAATACTGCGTGGCCAAAGCCAGGAATCACCTGTCCGCTATCGAGCGTATCGTACACAAATTTTTTCATCAACTCCTCGGTAGGTTTTGCACCATCCAATTTGTTGATAACACCAAGCAACCAGTGCAGAACTTCCTGGTTTGCAAGCCCATGAAGTGGACCGGCAAGGCCGTTCATACCCGCAGAAAGCGAGAAATAAGCATCAGAAAGCGCTGAAGCCACTAAGTGGGTAGCGTGTGCCGATACGTTGCCCGACTCATGATCTGAGTGCAGGATGAAATACATACGAGCAACATCGTCGTAAGGCTCAGGTATGCCCATCATATGCGCAAAATTGCCACCGAGGTCGGTTTTGTCGCACTGAGGTATGTGTACATCGGAGCGGTACTTCATGCGAAAAATGTAAGCAGCTATGCCCGGAAGACGAGCCAACAGGTCGGTAGAATCTTCGTACATATATTCCCACGCAATGTCTTTTTTGAAGCCTTTGTTGTAGAAGGCAGCAAATTTAGACTCGCGTTGCATGCACACAATAGCAGCAGAGAGCATAGCCATGGGGTGCGTGTCACGCGGCATAGCACGCAGCAGGTCTATCACGTACTGCGGAATGCTTCTGCGTTTTTTGAATTCTTCAACTACTTCAAGAGTTTCCTCGAGAGTGGGTATATCGCCGGTAAGCAAAAAATACCAGAATCCCTCTACATATGGATAATCTTTGCCCTCGGGTTTCGGAAGCACTTCCATTACCTCGGGAATAGTTTTGCCACGGAAACGAATACCTTCTTGCGGATCGAGGTATGAAATATCAGTCACCAATGACTTAATATCCCGCATACCACCAATTATTTGTTCAATCTTTACTTCATCCACTTTTACATCGCCAAACTCTTTTAGCAGGCGTTGTGTACGTGGACGATGCTCGTCAATTTTTAGTTTTAATTTATTCTTTAATTGTGACATAACTGTATGATTAATTTTCTTGTAAATAAAACTGTTAGTTCAAATACTACTCTATTTAAGAATCTAAAATAAGTACATATTTAGAATGTACACTATGTTGTTAAGCATTTTCAGGAACATAAGGGAAATCTTTGCCTAAAAATCTTGCCGACGATCCCAGAGCTTCCTCAATACGAATGAGTTGGTTATATTTTGCAATTCTATCTGATCGAGAAGCAGAGCCGGTTTTTATGAGCCCGGTATTCAGCGCTACTGCCAATTCTGCTATGGTGGTATCTTCAGTTTCGCCACTACGGTGGCTTATGATGGCTGTATATCCGTTTTGCATGGCCATATTTACAGCGTTTATGGTTTCGGTAAGGGTGCCTATCTGATTCACTTTTATGAGTATCGAGTTGGCACATCCATTGCTAATTCCATATGCAAGGCGGTTTACATTGGTCACAAACAAATCGTCGCCCACAATCTGTACCCTATTGCCAATAGCCTGATTGAGCAGCGCAAATCCTGCCCAATCGTCTTCAGCAAAACCATCTTCTATGCTGATTACTGGATAGGTGTCGACCCATTTTTGCCAATACTCCACCATTTGGTTGGTATCGAGTAATTGTCCTGTCGATTTTAGTTCATAAATACTTTTCTCAATATTAAAAAAACTGCTGGCGGCAGCATCCAAGGCAATGAAAACATCTTTGCCGGGTTTCAGGCCAGCTTTCTCAATGGCTTTAATTACAATCTCTATGGCTTCTTCGTTCGATTTTAAATCAGGGGCAAAACCACCTTCATCGCCTACATTGGTAGAATGTCCGGCAGATTTTAGCACTTGTTTGAGGTGATGAAAAACTTCGACCCCCATTCTGAGCGATTCAGAAAAAGAATCGGCACCCACAGGCATTATCATGAATTCCTGAAAGTCGATTTTGTTGTCGGCGTGCATGCCCCCATTCAGAATGTTCATCATAGGTATGGGCAGTGTATTCGCATTTACCCCGCCTATGTATCGGTATAAGGGTTGTCCTGTGGTAAGCGCGGCAGCTTTGGCCACAGCAAGCGATACTCCCAGCATAGCATTGGCGCCAAGGTTACCTTTATTTTCGGTACCATCGAGCACTATCATGGCCGCATCTATCACACTTTGGTCGGTTATATAATATCCTTTCAACTCCTCGTTCAGAATTTTATTTACATTGTATACAGCTTTCATTACTCCTTTACCAAGGTAGCGAGCTTTGTCGTTGTCGCGCAATTCCATGGCTTCGTATTGTCCGGTAGAAGCACCGGAAGGAACAGCAGCCCTGCCAAGCACACCTCTATCGGTCATAACATCTACCTCAATAGTTGGATTACCACGCGAGTCAAGTATTTGACGGGCAAAAAGGCGTGCAATATGTCCCATATAATATAGTTTTATTAGTATTAAGCAGATTCAAATATAATAAAAAAGGGGATAAACGACAAGCGCTTACCCCCAATTAAGAAGTTTAAATAGAAAATACTATTCTTCTGTTTTAGCAGCTTCAGTAGCTTTTTTACGTCCGCGACGTGTTTTCTTGGCCGCAGCTTTTTGCTCTTTCGCAGTATCTTTAAGCATGTTTTCGTTGAAATCAACAAGCTCAATCAAACACATTTCCGCAGCGTCACCATGACGCATGCCAGTGCGAAGAATGCGCGTATAGCCACCTTCACGAGTCCCAATTTTAGGGCCTACAGTTTTGAAAAGTTCGGTAACAGCAAACTTATCTTGCAGATAGCTAAAAGCTACACGTCTGTGATGCATGGCTTGTTCTTCGGTTTGTCCGGCTACCTCTTTCGAACGGGTGATAAGAGGCTCCACATATTTACGCAATTCTTTAGCTTTAGCCAAAGTAGTATTTATACGTTTATGTAAAATAAGTGAAGTGGCCATATTAGACAACAAAGCCTTACGGTGGGGGCTAGTCCTACCAAGATGATTAACTTTTTTTCCGTGTCTCATCGTTTTCTAATCTTTGTCAAGTTTATATTTTAATACATCCATTCCAAAACTGAGATTCATGCTAGAGAGCAAATCTTCAAGTTCAGTAAGGGATTTTTTTCCGAAGTTTCGGAATTTTAATAGGTCGTTTTTGTTGTAAATTACAAGGTCGCCCAGAGATTCAACATCAGCAGCTTTCAAGCAATTTAGTGCACGCACAGAAAGATCCAAATCCACAAGTTTGGTTTTGAGCAACTGGCGCATATGTAAAACTTCCTCATCAAATTCTTCGGTTTCAGATTTTTCGTCAGAATCCAAAGTGATTTTCTCATCCGAGAACAGCATAAAGTGATAAATCAGAATTTTTGCTGCCTCTTTGAGAGCTTCTTTAGGATGGATAGAACCGTCGGAAAGTACTTCGATAACTAATTTTTCGTAGTCAGTTTTTTGCTCAACACGATAGTTTTCAATGGAATACTTTACGTTTTTGATAGGTGTAAAAATTGAATCAATAGGAATAAGACCAAATTCTGCATCCGGGATTTTATTCTCCTCGGAGGTTACATAACCACGTCCTTTGCCAATTCTGAATTCAATTTGCATTTTAGTTGAAGGTTCCATGTGGCAAATCACAAGTTCCGGATTCAAAACCTCGAAACCGGTGAGAAATTTACCAAGTTCGCCGGCATTGAATACGTCTTTGTTGCTCACAGTCACAGTAACTCTTTCTTCGTCTAAATCCTCAACAACACGTTTGAAACGAATTTGTTTTATATTCAGAATAATTTCGGTTACATCTTCACGTACTCCTTTGACGGTAGAAAATTCATGATCAACGCCTTCGATACGAATAGCAGTGACAGCAAACCCATCGAGTGAGGATAACAGGATACGACGTAGTGCGTTTCCGATGGTGATACCATACCCGGGTTCAAGCGGACGAAACTCAAATTTTCCATATGTTTCGTCGGACTCGAGCATGATAACCTTATCCGGTTTTTGAAAAGCAAGTATTGCCATGTTTTCTTTATCGTGTTTTATTTAGAGTACAATTCAACTATGAGTTGTTCCTTAATATTTTCAGGAATTTCAGCACGTTCAGGGCGATTGAGGAACTTACCAGTCATGAGGTGAGTATCCCACTCCATCCAAGAAGGACGACTGCGTTTGTTGTCGCGAACAGCTTCGAATATCACTTGTAGCGATTTTGATTTTTCTCTCACACTTACAGTATCACCAGGCCTAAGAATCATAGAAGGAATGTTGTGATATTCACCATTCACTAAAATATGACGGTGCGTAACCAACTGACGGGCTGCAGAGCGAGTAGGAGCAATTCCTAGACGGAAAACAACGTTGTCAAGTCTTGATTCGAGCAATTGCAACAGAACTTCACCTGTTACACCTTTGGTTCTTTGTGCTTTTTGGAAAAGGTTACGGAACTGACGTTCTAAGAGACCGTAAGTATATTTTGCCTTTTGTTTTTCTTTGAGCTGAATACCGTATTCAGATATTTTGGCTCTTTTTCTGTTTTGACCGTGTTGTCCGGGAGGGTATTTTCTTTTTTCGAAATTCCTGTCGGGGCCAAATATTGCCTCGTCAAATTTACGAGCTATTCTGGTTTTTGGTCCAATGTATCTTGCCATTTTATTCCCTTTGTTTTTCTAATGAGAACATTAAATTATACTCTTCTGCGTTTGGGTGGTCTGCAACCATTGTGTGGAAGTGGAGTTACATCCACTATCTCAACAACTTCAATACCAGCGGTATTTAAAGCTCTGATTGCTGATTCGCGACCATTACCGGGACCCTTCACATACACCGCAACTTTGCGTAATCCTAAATCATACGCAGTTTTTGCGCAATCCTCAGAGGCTACTTGGGCAGCGTATGGTGTATTCTTTTTAGAACCACGGAAGCCCTTTTTACCTGCTGATGACCATGAAATCACTTGTCCAGCTGTATTGGTAAGAGATATGATAATGTTATTGAAGGAGCTGTGAATATGAGCTTCGCCAGCCGCCTCTACCTTTACAACGCGTTTCTTGGTAACTGTTTTTTTACTTGCTTTGGCCATGTTTTACAACTTATTTGGTAGCTTTTTTCTTATTCGGTACTGTTTTGCGAACTTTACCTTTACGAGTGCGTGCATTGTTCTTTGTTGATTGCCCACGCACGGGTAATCCTGAGCGATGACGAATTCCTCTGTAGCAACCAATATCCATCAATCGTTTGATATTAGTCTGGATTTCAGAACGTAATTCCCCTTCGATTTTGAAATTTGTCAAAATCTCAGTTCTTATTGCGTTCAGTTGTTCGTCAGTCCAGTCTTGAACTTTCATATTTTTGTCGACACCAGCCTCCGCCAATATTTTTTGTGCCGAAGGACGCCCTATACCGAAAATGTATGTAAGCGATACTTCACCGCGTTTGTTACTGGGTATGTCAACACCTGCAATTCGTGCCATATTAATTTTTTTCTTTTAGATTATCCTTGTCTTTGTTTAAACTTAGGGTTCTTTTTGTTGATTACATACAACTTCCCCTTACGTCTAACGATCTTGCATTCAGCAGAACGTTTTTTGATTGAAGCACGTACTTTCATTGAGTTTAATTTTTGTACCTGAATGTTATTCTTCCTTTGGTTAAATCGTACGGCGACATTTCAACTCTTACCTTGTCTCCAGGTAGAATTTTAATGTAATGCATCCGCATTTTCCCTGAAATATGCGCGGTTATAATATGCCCATTTTCCAATTCAACGCGAAACATTGCATTTGATAATGCTTCGATTATAACGCCGTCTTGTTCGATGGATGCTTGTTTCGACATAGTTTCTCGGAATTACACAGTTGCTGCCTGACCTGTACGGCCTTTGATACGACCTGATTTCATTAATCCGTCATAATGACGCATGAGTAGATGACTTTCAATTTGTTGCAGCGTATCCAATACCACGCCCACTAAAATTAAAAGAGAGGTGCCTCCGAAGAATTGTGCAAACTGATTGTTAATACCTGCTATCATTGCGAATGCAGGCATAATTGCTACGAGTGCCAGAAATATTGATCCTGGTAGTGTAATTCGGGACATTATCGTGTCGATAAATTCTGCAGTTTTGCGTCCTGGTTTTACACCGGGTATAAACCCACCATTCTTCTTCATATCTTCAGCCATCTGATTCGGATTTACAGTAATTGCGGTATAAAAATATGTAAACACTATGATTAATAGTGCAAACACAAAGTTGTACCAGAAGCCTGTTACATCAGAAAAAGTAGCTGCGATTCCTGTTAATGATTGAGATTGAAAACTTCCAAACATCAAAGGAATGAACATAAGTGCCTGGGCAAAGATGATTGGCATTACCCCAGCTGCGTTGATCTTTAATGGAATATACTGACGTACACCACCATATTGTTTGTTTCCTACAATTCGTTTTGCATATTGCACTGGTATTCGCCGCGTCCCCTGTACCAGAAGTATGGACCCCACAAATACGAGGAACAATACTACTATTTCGATAAGAAGAGCTACAAGACCACCAGTACCTTCCATACGGTTACCAAACTCTGCAAGTAGAGCAAATGGCAAACGTGCAATGATACCTACCATAATTAATAATGAAATACCATTGCCGATACCTTTGTCGGTAATACGTTCGCCTAACCACATTACGAATATGGTGCCGGCTACAAGAATTACAATAGACGAGGTCCAGAACATGATTTCATTTCCAGATTCGATAAGTGGGAAAGCACTAGTAGGCAACTGGGTACGCAAATTAGCGATGTACCCTGGGGCCTGACCAGCTGTGATAAAAATGGTCAGATAACGGGTTATCTGATTCATTTTCTTTCTGCCGCTTTCACCTTCGCGTTGCAACCTGTGGAAATAAGGTACGGCCATAGCCAGCAATTGAATTACAATTGAGGCGGAAATATAAGGCATGATACCTAATGCAAAAATTGAAGCATTTGCGAATGCACCCCCTGAGAACATATTCAGAAGGCTCATGATGCCTCCTGAAGTTTGTGACTGTAAGTTCTCAAGTTGCCCTGGATCTACGCCCGGCAATACCACAAACGATCCGATGCGGTATATAAGGATTAAACCCAGGGTTGTAAGAATGCGATTACGCAGGTCTTCAATCTTATAAATATTCTTTAAAGTTTGAATAAGTTCTTTCATTATGAAATGATTTCAACAGATCCTTGATTCGCTTCTATTTTGTCTTTAGCACTCTTACTAAAGGCATGAGCTTTGACTTGCAAACTTAATGTTATTTCTCCATTTCCAAGAATTTTTATTTTGTCATTCTTTGAAACAAGACCAACGTTGGCCAGAATTTCGGGAGAAATTTGAGTAAGTTTAGCTTCTTGAGCTAATGCGGCGAGGTCTTCGACGTTAATCACTTTGTATACAATACGGTTGTTGTTTGTAAAACCGAATTTAGGTACACGGCGCTGAAGTGGCATTTGACCGCCCTCAAAACCACGTTTGCGTGAGTAACCACGGCGTGATTTTGCACCTTTATGACCACGGGTAGAAGTACCGCCGGTGCCTGAACCCTGTCCACGTCCGAGACGTTTTTCGGTTTTAGTTGAGCCAGAAGCCGGTTTTAAATTATGTAATTCCATGATGCCTGAATTTTCTTGAATTAGTTAACAAATTCTACTTTAACCATGTGGTTCACTTTGCGAATCATGCCCAGAATTTGTGGGGTAGCTTCATGTTCCACGGTAGCTTGTGTTTTTTTGAGACCAAGGGCCAACAGCGTACGCTTTAAACGTTCAGCATGATCTATTCTGCTTTTTAAAAGGGTAATTTTAACTTTTGCCATAATCTTGGTACAATTTAACCGTTAAACACTCTATTTAATGATAAGCCACGGCTTTGAGCTACTGTACGTGCATCTCTGAGTTCGAGAAGAGCGGCCATAGTAGCTTTTACCAGGTTGTGCGGGTTACTTGAACCTTTAGATTTTGCAAGTACATCATGAATACCAACGCTTTCGAGCACAGCACGCATAGCACCACCAGCTTTTACGCCGGTACCGCCTGATGCAGGTCTTAGTAACACTTGGGCACCACCATATTTGGCAACTTGCTCATGAGGTATAGTTCCACGTAGAATGGGAATTTTCACAAGATTTTTCTTGGCATCTTCCACACCTTTTGCTATTGCAGTAGTTACTTCGTTTGCTTTTCCCAAACCATAACCTACTATTCCATTTTCATCTCCTACCACTACAATGGCAGAGAAACTGAATGCGCGTCCGCCTTTGGTTACTTTAGTAACACGTTGTATTGCAACCAGTCTGTCTTTTAGTACCAGATCTGCTGTTTTTACTTTTCTTATACTTGTTGACATGTGCATTAGAATTTAAGACCGCTGTTTCTGGCTGCATCTGCGAGCGATTTCACGCGCCCATGATACAGGTAACCGTTTCGGTCGAACACTACATTAGATATATTCATAGAGATGGCCTTTTCTGCAATTCGTTTTCCAACGAGAGCAGCTATCTCAATTTTAGTGCCTTTAGCCGCTGCGAGTTCTTTTTCGCGTGAAGAGGCCGATACCAGGGTTTTTCCTGAGCGATCGTCAACCAACTGCACGTAAATCTGCTTGTTGCTGCGGAATACAGTCAATCGTGGGCTTTCGCTGCTACCAGTAATTCTTTTACGTATGCGAAGTTTGATTCGTGCCCGTCGTTCCATTTTAGTTAATGACATAATGCTTTCTTAATTTAGAGGTTATTTCGACGAAGCAGTTTTACCAGCTTTTCTACGTAATACTTCACCAGTAAATTTGATACCTTTACCTTTGTATGGTTCAGGTTTACGGAATGAACGTATTTTGGCAGCTACCTGGCCAAGAAGTTGTTTGTCATAACTGCGCATAGTGAGTACGGCAGCTTTTTGCTTTTCCTGCACAACTTCGGCTTTGATTTCTGCTGGCAATTCCAACATTATGGGGTGAGAGAAACCAAGCGAAAAATCGAGAACCTGGCCGCTTAGGGTTACACGGTAACCCACACCAACTAGTTCTTGTTTCACTTCGTATCCTTTTGAAACTCCTTCAACCATGTTGTTGAGCAGTGAACGGTATAAACCGTGCATAGCTCTGTGTCTTTTCTGGTCGGTTGGGCGGTTTACGGTTATTTCATTGTTTTCAACTTTCACAATGATATCCGGATCTACTTTCTGAGTTAATTCTCCGAGTTTACCTTTGATGGTTACTACGTTAGATTCAGAAATGCTTACAGTAACACCTTGTGGTATTTCTATGGGTAATTTTCCTATACGTGACATGTTCTGATCATTTTTAATATACGTAGCACAAAACTTCTCCACCCACATTTTCTTTGCGGGCTTCCTTATCGGTCATTATTCCTTTCGATGTAGAAAGAACTGCTATACCTAAACCGTTTAGTACACGGGGCATTTCATCTATACCGGCATATTTTCTAAGTCCCGGTTTACTTACGCGTGTGAGATTTTTAATAGCTGATACCCTGGTTTTTGGGTCATACTTTAACGCTATTTTTATTGTCCCTTGTTTGCCGTCGTCCTCAAATTTGAAACTGAGTATATACCCCTTATCCTTCAAAATTTTTGTAATTTCTTTTTTGATATTGGAAGCGGGTATCTCGACGACCTTGTGTTTCGCCATAATTGCGTTCCTGACTCGTGTCAGGTAATCTGCGATTGGATCGGTGGTCATTTTTAAACTACTTTAAAATAATAATATTTACCAACTTGCTTTTTTTACTCCTGGTATTAAACCTTGCGAAGCCATTTCGCGAAAGGTAATACGGCTAAGACCGAACTGGCGGATGTATCCGCGTGGGCGTCCGGTAAGGGAACAGCGATTACGTACTCTCACTTTTGAAGAGTTGCGAGGTAGGCCGTCAAGCAGCATCAATTCGCCAGTCTCTTTAAGTTTCTTACGTTTCTCGGCGTATTTCAGTACGAGTTTTCTGCGCTTTACGTCGCGCGCTTTCATTGACTCTTTCGCCATATCGTTTAGTTATTCTTAGATTTGTTCTTAAATGGTATTCCAAATTCACGTAACAGAGCGTAGCCTTCTTCGTCTGTTTTTGCGGTGGTGACAAAGGTAATATTCATTCCCAACATTTTTGTTACTTTATCAATATCAATTTCGGGAAAAATTATTTGCTCGTCTATTCCAAGTGTGTAGTTGCCTCTTCCATCAAATTTGAACGGAATACCTTGAAAGTCACGGATACGTGGAAGTGATGCATAAATTAGTCTGTGTAGAAATTCATACATGCGCTCCTGGCGTAGGGTTACTTTAGCACCAATTGCAGTTCCTTTTCTCAATTTGAAGTTCGAAATATCTTTATGAGAAATGGTTTTTACTGCTCTTTGTCCGGTTATGGCTGAGAGCTCTGTAATGGATACATCAATAATTTTCTTGTCGGCTACTGCCTGACCAAGACCTTGGTTTATGATTATTTTTTCTAAGCGAGGTACTTGCATGATGCTGGTGTATTTAAACTCTTGCATCAGAGCTGGCACAATGCGCTCATTATAATCAGTTTTTAATTTAGGTACGTATTTCATCACTTAAGTTCCTCCCCTGATTTTTTTGCATAACGAACATTCTTGCCTTCAGCGTTTTTCCTACGGCCTATTCGGCTAGGTTTGCCATTGGCAGGATCAATAACCATTAAATTGGAAATGTGTATAGGGGCCTCCATTTTAACAATGCCTCCTTGTGGGGTTTTGGCGTTGGGTTTGGTATGCTTCGAAACCAGGTTTACGCCTTCAACAATGGCACGTTCGTCCTCAACGATTATTTCCAGAACACGTCCTTTCTGTCCCTTCGATTCGCCGGAGTTAACGTATACCATATCTCCCTTTTTAATATGTAGCTTACGATTAGCCATTTTTCTTTATGTTTTCTATAATTTATAGTACTTCGGGAGCTAATGAAATAATTTTCATGTATTTACTACGCAGTTCGCGGGCCACCGGACCGAATATACGTGTTCCACGCATTTCACCGGCGTTATTGAGCAATACTACAGCATTATCATCGAATCTGATGTATGAACCATCAGAACGACGTACTTCTTTTTTAGTACGAATGATAACAGCCTTTGATACGGAGCCTTTTTTAGCATCGGCGCCGGGGATAGCAGATTTAACAGATACTACGATTTTATCGCCGATAGAAGCGTATTTTTTACCGGTACCTCCTAAAACTCTGATAAGAAGCACTTCTTTCGCACCACTGTTGTCTGCTACAATTAGTCTACTTTCTTGTTGTACCATGATTACTTAGCTCTTTCAATGATTTCAACCATTCTCCAATTCTTGTTCTTGCTTAAAGGACGAGTTTCCGAAATACGGACTGTGTCCCCTATGTTGCATTCGTTTTTCTCGTCATGAGCTACGAAACGGGTAGTTTTGTTGATAAATTTACCGTACAATCCGTGTTTCATTTTACGGTGAACGGCTACAACAATAGATTTTTCCATTTTGTTGCTTACAACGATTCCGATGCGTTCCTTTCTTAAGTTACGTTTTAGCTCTTCCATGGCTTATTTCGAATCGTTATTTTTGTTTCTTTTAGTGAGTTCTGTTAAAAGTTTTGCGATAACTTTTCTTGCCTCACGAATTTTCATCGGGTTTTCAAGTGGCGAAACAGCATGATTCAATCGCATTTTAACGAGTTGTGCTTTTTCGTCTTCTATTCGTTCGATGAGTTCTTTGTTTGATAATTCGCGTATCTCTGCGGTATTCATAACTCTGCATTTACTGTTTCAACATAATCTCTACGTACCACGAATTTTGTTTTTACGGGTAGTTTTTGAGCAGCCAAACGGAGAGCTTCGCGAGCTATTTCAATTGGCACTCCTTCGGCTTCAAATAGTATGCGGCCAGGTGTTACTGGTGCTACAAACATTTCAGGTGCACCTTTACCTTTACCCATCCTTACTTCGGCTGGTTTTTTGGTAATAGGTTTATCTGGAAAAATTCTGATCCAGATTTGTCCTTCACGTTTCATGTAGCGGGTCAATGCCTGACGTGCAGCCTCTATTTGCCTACCTGTTATCCATTGCTCCTCCATGGTTTTTATACCAAAGGAGCCGAAAGCGAGCTGGTTGCCACGTTGGGCATTTCCTTTCATTTTTCCTTTCTGCTGCTTCCTGTACTTTACTTTTTTCGGCTGTAACATCGCTTCAGGTAATTTTTAATTATTTTTTCTTCTTTTTGAAGGTTTTTGGGCGTGATGGTTTTTGGCCAACATTGGGCGATAAATCGCGTTTGCCATAAACTTCACCTTTAAAAACCCATACTTTCAAACCGATCAGTCCCACTTTTGTCAGCGCTTCCGCTTTACAGTAGTCGATATCGGCACGGAGTGTATGTAAAGGAGTTCTTCCTTCCTTATACATTTCGGTTCTCGCCATTTCTGCGTTGTTGAGGCGGCCGCTGATTTGTATTTTAATACCTTCAGCTCCCATACGCATGGTACTAGCGATAGCCATTTTAATAGCTCTTCTGTAAGCGATACGACCTTCAATCTGGCGAGCTATGTTGTTTGCTACCAGTACTGCATCAAGTTCAGGTCTTTTTATTTCAAAAATATTGATCTGTACTTCTTTGCTAGTGAGTTTTTTTAACTCTTCCTTGATTTTGTCAACTTCAGTACCGCCTTTACCAATGATAACACCAGGTCTGGCTGTATTGATGGTAACTGTGACGAGTTTCAAGGTACGTTCAATTACAATTTTAGAAATGCTGGCTTTTGGCAAACGTGCATTGAGATACTTTCTGATCTTTTCATCTTCCAGAATCTTGTCTGCGTAGTTTTTTCCGCCAAACCAGTTTGAATCCCATCCACGGATTATGCCGAGACGGTTACTTATCGGATTTACTTTTTGTCCCATCGATACTGTTTTTTAAGATCAGTCATTAGCTTTTGTTAAGTCTGCTGTTTCTTCAACTACAGCATTTTCGCGAGATGCAACAACCAGTGTGATGTGGCTGTATCTTTTGCGGATACGATGGCCTCTACCTTGAGGTGCAGGGCGCAGCCTTTTGAGCATACGTGCGCCATCCACTTGAATTTCTCTTACATAGAGGTTAGCATCTTCCATGCGTGCACCTTCGTTTTTGTTTTGCCAGTTAGCTAGAGCTGAACGCAAAAGTTTTTCGATTGGTTGTGCCGAATGTTTCGGATTGAATCGCAACTGATCCAAGGCGCTTCCTACATTGGAGCCCCTTATCATATCTGCTACCAGGCGCATTTTGCGTGGTGCTATAGGACAGTTGCGGAGAATGGCATGATAGGAAGATTTTCTTGCTTCCTTCATTTTTTCTGCCATGATACGTTTACGTGAACCCATAATTTTTTTGTCCTCAGGTTAACTTTGTTTACTTCTTCTTTCCGCCGTGACCTCTGAATGTGCGAGTAGGAGCAAATTCACCTAATTTATGTCCGACCATATTTTCGGTAACATAAACCGGTATGAATTTATTTCCGTTGTGCACGGCAATGGTTTGACCAACAAAATCAGGTGAAATCATAGACCTTCTGGCCCAAGTTTTTATCACATTTTTTTTGCCGGTGCTTATCATATTCTGTACTTTCTTGTCCAGATTGTGATCGATATACGGTCCTTTTTTTAACGAACGACTCATTTTCTTAGTGGTTTACCTGTTATTTCTTTCTGCGCTCTACAATGAATTTATTTGATGCATTTTTTGGAGCACGGGTCTTACGTCCTTTGGTATATAAACCTTTTCTCGAACGTGGGTGTCCACCAGATGCACGACCTTCGCCACCACCCATGGGGTGATCTACAGGGTTCATAGCTACACCTCTGGTTCTAGGACGGCGTCCTAACCAGCGTGAACGACCAGCTTTACCTGATTGCTCGTTTGCATGCTCTGCGTTTGAAACGCTTCCAATGGTAGCTTTGCAGGTAACCAATATCATGCGTGACTCACCTGAAGGTAACTTTATGATTGCATATCTGCCATCGCGTGACATCAACTGTGCGTATGATCCAGCGCTTCTGGCCATTGCTCCACCTTGTCCGGGGCGCAATTCGATGTTGTGTATCACTGTACCAAGTGGTATTTCACTCAAAAACAAAGTGTTACCAACTTCAGGTGCTACACCTTTTCCGCAATTGAGCGTTTGTCCAACTTTTAATCCGTTTGGAGCGAGTATGTAACGTTTTTCGCCATCGGTATAAACCACCAGTGCAATGTGTGCAGTACGGTTTGGATCGTATTCGATAGATTTAACGGTAGCAGGTATATTTTCTTTGTCGCGTTTGAAATCGATCAATCGATACATGCGTTTGTGTCCGCCACCAATGTAGCGCATAGTCATCTTTCCTGTATTATCACGTCCGCCTGAGCCTTTTATAGCTACGACGAGTGTTTTCTCAGGTTTATCAGCGGTTATTTCGCTATAGGTATTGACAATTCTGTGTCTTTGGCCGGGTGTTACCGGTTTTAAACTGCGTATTCCCATTTTTCTAATCAGATATTGCTATAAAAATCAATCTTTTCGCCGTCAGCCAGTGTGATGATGGCTTTTTTAAATGCAGGAGTACTACCTCTAACTATTGAGGTTTTGGTGTAACGCTGTTTGTTCTGGCCGTCATAGCGCATGGTGTTCACTGATTGTACGTTTACTCCGTACATCTGTTCGACTGCCTTTCTAATTTCAATTTTATTTGCCCGTATGTCAACCAAAAATCCATAACGATTCAGTTTTTCAGTCTGAATCGTTAGTTTTTCCGTTATGATGGGCTTCTTTAAGATGTCCATGTTTGTATTTTTTTACTGCAAGTTCTTTTCTATAAGTTCTAGCGCACCTTCAACGAATACTACCGACGCTGCATTTAAGATATCGTAAGTAGTTAATTCATTTGCAGTTACAACTTTTGACCCCGGTAAGTTACGGGACGACAAATATATGTTTTTATTTGGTTCAGAAAGAACTAAAAGCGACTTTTTATCAGCAATTTTTAAATTTTGTTTTAAAGCCACCATTGACTTGGTTTTGATCTCGCTGAAATTGAAGCTCTCAACTATCATTAAACCGTTGGCTTTTAGCTTATAAGCTATTGCTGAGCGGCGCGCAAGTCTTTTCAGTTTGCGGTTCAACTTGAAACGATAATCGCGTGGGCGTGGGCCAAATACTCTACCACCACCTCTATAAAGTGGATTTCGAATATTACCTGCACGAGCCCCACCGGTACCTTTTTGCTTTTTGATCTTGCGTGAGCTACCTTTTACTTCGTTTCTTTCTTTTGCCTTGTGGGTACCTTGGCGGTTGTTTGCCAAGTATTGTTTTATATCCAGATAGATTGCATGGTCGTTGGGTTCTATGGCAAACACTTCATCGTTTACTACAACTTTTCTACCTGTATCTTCCCCGTTGATGGTATATACTGCTAATTCCATTATTTCTCAATAATTAAATATGATCCGTTTGCTCCGGGTACTGACCCTCTGATTACAAGTATATTTTGCTCAGGCATTACTTTCAATATTTCCATATTGAATGCTTTCACGCGTTTGCCACCTGTGCGACCAGCCATTCTCATACCTTTAAATACTTTTGAAGGGAATGAAGAAGAACCGATAGATCCTGGTGCGCGTCCGCGGTTGTGCTGGCCGTGGGTTTGTCCGCCTACACCACTAAATCCATGGCGTTTTACTACACCTTGAAATCCTTTACCTTTAGACTCGCCAACTACGTCTACCCATTGGTCGTCTTTCAGATAGTCTACTGTTACTACATCACCAAGTTTCCATTCGCTTGGTGCGTCGCGAAACTCTATGAGTTTGCGTTTCGGGGCTGTGTTGGCTTTTTTGAAGTGCCCTTTCAGCGGATTACTTGTGTTTTTTTCTTTGGCGTCATCAAATGCTAACTGTACGGCGTTGTAGCCATCAGTTTCAATTGTTTTTACCTGAGTGACAACACAAGGGCCAGCTAGAATAACGGTGCATGCTACGTTTTTGCCGTCCACCCCGAAGATGGATGTCATCCCAATCTTCTTTCCAATAATTCCTGACATTCTTAATTGTTTTTAATTTGTCAAACTTTGATTTCTACTTCTACGCCACTTGGAAGTTCAAGCTTCATGAGGGCATCGATTGTTTTTGGTGAGTTGCTATATATATCAATCAACCTTTTGAATGAGGATAATTGAAACTGCTCACGCGCCTTTTTGTTTACGAAGGTAGATCTGTTTACGGTAAAAATTCTTTTATGGGTTGGAAGTGGTATAGGGCCACTTACAACTGCTCCAGTAGCTTTTACCGTCTTCACGATCTTCTCAGCCGAATTATCAACCAGATTGTGGTCGTAAGAGGTGAGTTTGATTCGAATTTTATGACTCATACTGGTAATTATGTGAATTTATTTTGTATTATTTGCTTTTTGCGTTTTCCAGTACTGTTTTTGCAATATGCTCCGGTACCTCGGCAAAGTGTGAGAATTCCATGGTTGACATGGCCCTACCTTTTGATAAGTTACGAATAACGGTTACATATCCAAATTGCTCAGACAATGGTACTTTTGCTTTTATAATGCGTCCGTTCGATTTTGAATCGATTCCTTCGATGGTAGCACGGCGACGGTTAAGGTCGGCTATGATATCGCCCATGAAATCTTCGGGAGTTACTACTTCCAGTTTCATGATTGGTTCGAGGAATACAGGACGTGCTTTTGAAGCAGCTTCGCGGAATGCATACTTGGCAGCCAATTCGAATGATAGTGCATCGGAGTCTACTGCGTGGAAAGATCCGTCGAATAATTCTACGCGAAGGTTATCCATTTTGTATCCGGCCAATGGACCATTGTTCATAGCTTCTTTGAAGCCTTTTTCTACGGATGGGATAAATTCTTTTGGAATAGTTCCACCTTTGATTTGGTCAACAAATGTAAGGCCTTCAGTACCTGGGTCGCCTGGCATAAGTCTGATATAAATATCAGCAAATTTACCTCTACCACCCGATTGTTTTTTGAATACTTCGCGGTGTTCAATTTTACTGGTAATAGCTTCTTTGTATGTTACTTGAGGTCTTCCTTGATTTATTTCCACATTAAACTCACGTCTCAAACGGTCGATAATGATTTCGAGGTGCAACTCGCCCATTCCGCTAAGTACAGTTTGTCCGCTATCTTGGTCTGTTCTTATACGTAATGTTGGATCTTCGTCAGATAGTTTATTGAGTGCGATGCCCAATTTATCAACATCTGCCTGAACTTTTGGTTCTATTGCCAAACCGATTACAGGCTCAGGGAAGGTCATTGATTCCAATGCTATCGGATGTGCCTCTACGGTAAGAGTATCGCCAGTTTTTACATCTTTGAGACCTACTGCTGCGCAAATATCACCAGCGCCGATTTCGTCGCGTGGGTTTTGTTTATTTGCGTGCATTTGGAAAAGACGTGAAATTTTTACTTTCTTTCCGGTGCGTGCATTATATACACTTTCACCATTTTTGAGTACGCCTGAATAAACGCGTATGAACGCCAATTTATCGATAAATTTATCAGATGCTATTTTGAAAACCAGGGCTGAAAGAGGCTCAGATTCGTCTGGATTACGTACTTCAGGCTCGCCTGTGTCAACGTTAGTTCCGTTGATGGCACCTTTATCGAGTGGGCTTGGTAGCAATGCACAAACAGTGTCGAGCAAAAGCTGAACGCCTTTGTTTTTGAATGCAGAACCAACTAAAACAGGAATAATCTGCTGGCTAACAACAGATTTACGAGCTACAGCAAGTAGTTCATCAACTGTGATGGAATCAGGATCGTCGAAATAACGTTCCATGAGTGCTTCGTCTTGCTCCACAATGGTTTCAAGAAGTTTTTCTCTCCACTCACTTGCTTGCTCTTTCAAATCGGCAGGAATTTCTCTGATTTCGAATTTAGCACCACTTTCTTCGCCAGTCCAAACAATGGCATGATTGCGAATAAGGTCAACAACACCAACAAAATTCTCTTCAGATCCGATTGGAATTTGAAGTGGCATAGGATTGGAACCTAATTTCTCACGAATTTGGTCAACAACATTAAAGAAGTCGGCACCTACACGGTCCATTTTATTGATGAAAGCAATACGGGGAACACCGTATTTGTTGGCTTGACGCCAAACAGTTTCAGACTGTGGCTCAACACCACCCACTGCACAAAAGACAGCAACTGCACCGTCCAGTACGCGCAATGAACGTTCTACCTCAACGGTAAAATCAACGTGTCCGGGAGTGTCTATCAGGTTGATTTTATATTCCTGATCACCATAATGCCAGAAAGTAGTAGTAGCAGCAGAGGTAATAGTAATACCTCTCTCCTGTTCTTGTACCATCCAGTCCATTGTAGCAGCACCATCGTGAACTTCACCTATGCGGTGCGTAAGTCCTGTATAGTATAAAATACGTTCTGAAGTGGTAGTTTTTCCGGCATCAATATGCGCCATGATGCCTATGTTGCGAGTATAAAATAAATCCTTGGCCATTTTATTTTGTGGTACTTAGTTTTTAGAAACGGAAATGGGCAAATGCCTTGTTTGCTTCCGCCATTTTGTGAGTATCTTCTTTCTTTTTATATGCGCCACCTTCTTCGTTGTATGCAGCAATAATTTCAGCAGCTAGTTTATCAGACATGGATTTTCCACCTCTTCTGCGAGCATACAGAATCAAGTTTTTCATACTGATAGCAACTCGTCTGTCTGGACGAATTTCAGTAGGAACCTGAAAAGTAGCACCACCCACGCGACGGCTTTTCACCTCAACGGCAGGGGTAATATTTTCTAATGCTTTTTTCCAGATATCAACAGGACCTTTACCTTCCACTTTTACTTTGTTTTCAACTATTTCCATAGCATCGTAGAAAATGGTGGCGGCGGTACTTTTCTTGCCGGAATACATAAGGTTGTTTACAAACCTGCTTACCATAGGTTCGTTAAATTTAGGATCCGGTAAGTAGATTTTCTTTTTGGGTTTAGCCTTTCTCATGTGTTTTACCTTTTATTTCTTCTTTTTCATATCTTTAGCCGGTTGGCCTGGTTTCGGACGTTTGGCTCCGTACTTAGAACGGCTTTGTTTGCGACCTTCTACGCCGGCAGCATCAAGCGTACCGCGCACAAGGTGGTAACGTACACCTGGTAAATCTTTTACACGACCCCCACGCACCAATACAATTGAGTGCTCTTGCAGGTTGTGACCTTCGCCCGGAATGTAGGCATTCACCTCTTTCTGGTTCGATAATCTTACACGCGCTACTTTGCGCATAGCCGAGTTCGGCTTTTTGGGTGTGGTGGTATAAACGCGCACACATACTCCGCGCTTCTGAGGACATGAATCTAATGCAGGAGCTTTGCTCTTGGATTCTATGTCAGTCCTTCCTTTGCGTACTAACTGTTGAATTGTAGGCATATTATCACTATATTTTCTTATCAAATTGGCTTGCAAAGGTAAAAACTTATTCTTCTTATACAATACATTCTATCAATTTAATTTACACATTCTTCTCATTTCTTTCTTTTTCCTAAGTTTGATAAGTTGTTAACATTTTCGAAACATTTCAAATACATGTTGTAAAACAGAATCTACAGCATTATTCAGTGAAGTATCTTCTTTGTTGGTATTAAATTTTTTATCATTGTTGTCCGGTAAATCCGAGAATTAACTAAAATTTGAATGAAACTCATTGATAATGAGCTCTAGTATTTATGTTTTTCAAAAGTAA
>JAIFMY010000059.1 GCA_020048155.1 Bacteroidota bacterium | reverse complement strand
AACTTTTCACCCAAAACATCTAGTTGCGATATACGGAATTGCCGTGCGGCGGCATGATTTACAAATTTATAATTCAACTCAAAATCAATGATATGGCAGCCCTCAAGCATATTTTCAAGCGTGAGCTGTACAAATTTTGAGTTTTCATCAATTTGATTTAAATATTTAATCAATAATTTATTACTATCAATTGTATTATTGGGTTGAGAAACAGATAATTGTTGAAAATCTGTTCCACTTAAGGCTGTAAACACATAAGCAGAACAAATACCTTGATTGTTGATAATAGTTTGAATCTGCAGATTGTATGGGGTCTTAGATTCATTATTTGTACTAAGATTTCTAATTATTAAACTCTTACCGGGCTCCAACGACCTGGTTTTTTCCTGAATGGCATTTTGTAAGGTTTCAGGTAAAAAACTGAGCAAATTTTTACCAGACATTGTATCACCTGTTTCACCCAATGCACTGGCATATAAACTACTAATAAACAATGTATTAAAAAGCAAATCAGTAACGCAAATATTTATAAAAGAATTGCTATAAATAGATTTAAGTATATCAACTTGCAGGCCATTCAGTATTGGAGGTAATTGGTCTATGTATAACGGGATTGGGAGTAATGATGCTGATTCCTCTATTTCAAAGATTGTGTCTGATAGGTGAGTAAGTTCCTTATTTTCAGTGCATACAGCACCGGAAGAAACCCCTGATATACGGCGCTGCGCGAAAGTCAAAGCTAGTTTCAGTTGCTTATTATCAGTAGGATCAATTACGTAGTTGCAAAAATCAGTCTTTAGTACTTTGTTCCAATTGTTTTCATCATCGGGATTAATAATATATACAACATGTTTGGCGTATTTCGGGAATAGTATCTTGTTTGATAGAATCTGGTCTGATAAATTGGGATTATTGATATCAATGAGAAGTACAAAAGTTTCAGAAAACTTATTATGTAGTAACATCTCAATCATAGTATTAAATGATTGAAAAGCCATACAGTCAAAATGTAAGCTTTCCGCAGTAAATTTTATACGTTGAAGTATGTCTGCGTTTTCATAAAACAGAATTACTTTCATAACAAGTAATATCTAATAAATATCTGAAAAACAACAGAGAAGATTATAGTATCAAACCATATTCCCTTCTTATATTTAAGTAAAGTTAAGTGTTTTTACGTAACAATTACTAGTATGTTGTATAAAAAAGGAGCAAAGTTTTACAAATTATGTAAGGAATCTGGAAACCGTGTGTATAAAGAGTTCTTCATCGGGTGGCTTGTTAATGAAATCACTGCAACCGGCAACAAATCCTTTTTCCTTTTCTCCGTCTAATGCAAAAGCAGTGAGAATAACCACAGGCAAATCTGGTCTATATTTTTTTATAATAGCAGTAGCCTCATAACCATTCATTATAGGCATTTGTACATCCATGAGCACGAGCGATATATCAGGATTTGTTTCAACCACCCTAACTGCTTCTTCACCATTCTGAGTCCAGAGAACTTTTGCACCCAAATTTGTAAGAGTCTCATTTACAACAAAAAAACTAGCAGTATCGTCTTCGGCTACTAGTACAGTTTTATCTTTCCACGATACTTTGTAATATGGTTTGTGCACCAAATGCGCAAAATTAAGTTTCACGCCAAGAATCATGACATCATCAAGTTGTCTTTTTAGTCGATTTTCGGCCGATGGGTATCCAATCCATGACTCGAAGGTATCGTCAAAGATTTCTACCTGCTTATTCATAGGTTCTACGTGTATCTGGCTTATGAGTTCTCTGAAATTTGGTCCCATGAACTTTCTACCTTTGTTTCCACCAGCCTGGTCTATAAAACCATCTGAGAAGAGGTAAATTGTATCATGATCATCGAAAGTAAAAGTAAGATTGGTAAAAGGAATTTCGCGCATGTAGATACCAATTGGGTTTCGGTCGGCCTTAAGATGAACGAGCAGTCCTTCAACCGACTCATTGGTTTCCGGATGGACGGATTTAATCGGGTATGATTTCACCCTGTCTAAGGATTCCTCATCAGTTTCATAGATCGAAAAGTCGGAAGTGGGCCTTACAATAAATAGTGGGCTATAAGCACCTGCATATTGACAAGTTTTGTGCTCAGTGTCAATTATAACCAAAGCCATATCCATACCATCCTGCAATTCCTGAACTCTACCGGTTTGCCTCAATGCAGATTTTACTTTGTAGCGCAATTCCTCGAGCATTTGCGAAGATTTAACTTCGATGGTATCTTTTTGGCGCACATATCTGCTTACTACATCGTTGAGGAATGCAACTCCCATCATGCTCATAAATGCACCAGGCACACCATGTCCGGTACAATCTGCAGAAGCGAGGAATATTTTATTGTCGTATTGCTTTAACCAGTAAAAATCGCCGCTAACCACATCTCTGGGTTTGTAGAGCACAAAGTGTTCGGGTAAGAGGTTTCGCATATACTCGGGTGGAGGCAAGATAGCCAGCTGGATTCTTCGGGCATAGCTCAATGAACTACGGATATCTCTGTGGCTGTCTTCGAGTTCGTTTTTTTGAATTTCTATATGAGAGAAAGCTTCTTCTATCTGTTGTTTTTGCCTAATAATTTCTTCTTGTTGTTCTTCCAATTCGGTATTGATGGACTGTATGGCCATTTTTTGTTGAATGAGTAATTGGTTTTGCTCTTCAATTTTATGGTTTTTTTCATTGAGCAACATATTTCGCTTACGATTAATCAGAAGCAAAATGATGAGATATACTGCAACTAGTAATATGACTACCAATGAGATCACAAGAAAATTACGTTGTGTATTTTTAACCCGTATTTCGTGTTGCTGATCTGTAAGCTGTTTATCTTTTTTTACAGATTCGTATTTCTCTCGCAGCAGGGCTACCTGTTTTTTGGTTTCGCCATTAAAAGCACTGTCATTGTACAATTTGTATTGCAACAAATTGATGTATGCATTTTCAAAATTTTTGTTTAATGAGTCTATTCTGGCCAATACCCTAAAATTCTCTGCTTTGAGTATGTTTAGATCAAGTTTTTGAGCTAATACGGTGGCTTTCTGTACAATATTTGCAGCACGCTCTGGTTCACCTTCGCTTAAATAAATATATGCAATAGAGTGCAATGCGTTGATAAGACACTCATCATTTCCCGATTTCTCGCAACTGGTTACAGAATTTGTGTAATACTTGAGGGCCAAATCGTTGTTTCTGGTTTGACGGTATAAATGACCTAACTCTAGATAAACCTTTCCTTGAATTCCGAGATCCATTTCTTGGTTGTAAATGAACATTCTTTCGGCACGTTTAAAGAATTCCTGTGCACTATTCAGCACTCCCAACTGAAAATAACATTTCCCTATGTATAAGTAAGAAAGTGTGATTCCCTCTTTATCTTTAAAATTGTTGTATATATTCAACGCCAGGTTATAGTATTCAGATGCTTTATGATAATCCTGATCTAAAAAATAAATAAAGCCAATGTCATAAAGTATATCAGCCTTTTCAGGACTAACCTGCATATGTTCATGAATTTCGAGAGATTTGTTGAGGTTGCTCAGGGCTTCGCTGTATATACCTTGTATGGTATAATACTGACCTATCAGTTGGTAGGATTTTGCAGTAGCCCATTCCATTTCCATCTTCTCACTCAAATCTAAAGCCTCATTAGCGTAAAAGATGGAAGTATCTGGTTGTTTTGTTAATTGTTCATCAGCCAGAAGGAGTAAATTTTTAAGATATACCTCTGTCTTTGTCTGATTACTTTGGCGCATACGTTCAACTATCTGCTCAGGTGATTCCTGCGCAAATAGCACATTTCCGGATATTTGCCATATGGCCAAGGCAAATAAAATCCAAACTGAAAAAAATCTGAGTATCATCCGTATGACCAATTATTATATGAACAAATTTATACTTTAAACCCAATTTATGCAATAAGTATCGACTTTATTTGATATCTCGGACATAAATTTGGAATCCAGAATGTCTTATGCCTCATATTCAAGGCCTTATATTTTCTATAATTCCGGCAAATTTCTGCAAAAGCTTATCATATTGTATCTATTCAGATACTGAATATTGAGAATTCCATACCCTATATCCTTTGTAACAGAATTATTAACCAATAATTTGGCTATGTTTTATTTTTTGAGATGCAACTAAGGTATCCTTTACCTATACTCAAGAACTGAAAAATAGATCTTACATTGATATTATGTTCGCAGATTTACAGAAGTTAAAACAAAAATTGTATGCTCAAATTTAGTTTTGAACTTTGTAAAAGCCATTGCTGCCAAATTTGAAAATGAAAGCATAACTCAAGGTTTCTGAAATAGTTTAAAAAAGTTTTAAAGCCATTTATGCATCTTTATTATAATCATCAGATGGTTTGAGTAAAACAAATCGGATATTTCTTTTCAGATTCTCCAGCCCTGCACGAGTAATGGGGGTATGGGCAAAAAGACGTTCGAAATCAGTTTCATCGAGCTGCTCCCATTTGTTTTTATCCATTTCAAGCATTTCGTCCAAAGGTTCGAAGCGTTTTTCTGTAGATGGTAACATTCTGAAATTATAAGGACATACGTCTTGACATATGTCACAACCGAAAGCCCAATTCTGAAATTTATGTTTGTAGGAATCGGGCAGCTCTGTATTGCGGAGTTCTATGGTAAAATAAGAAATGCATTTGCTCCCATTCACTACACCGGCAGATTCTATGGCTTTGGTTGGGCAAGAAACAATACAACGCCTGCAATTGGCACACTTTTCTTCGATTGGCGCATCGTATTCCAATTCCAAATCGCAGATTATTTCACCAATAAAAAAAAATGAACCATCGGTGGTGATGAGATTTGAGTTTTTGCCTATCCAGCCCAAACCAGCCCGCGCAGCCCATGCTTTCTCAAGCACAGGAGCTGAGTCTGAAAACACTCGGCCGTTTATTTGTCCAAATTGAGCGCGCATAAACTCCAGAAGCAAGTATAGTTTGTCTTTTACTACTGTGTGGTAGTCGGTACCATAAGCATACTTAGAAACTTTAGGCACATCAGTTTGTACCTGTGTTTTTTGCGGGAGATAATTCAGGAGGACTGATATCACTGTTTTTGCACCGGGAACCAAAATACGAGGATCGGTTCTTTTATCCATATTCCTGGCCATATAATGCATCTGCCCATGCATACCATCTGCAAGCCATTTCTCAAGAAACGATGACTCTTGTTCCAGAAAATCTGCTTTGGACATACCACACGCATGAAAGCCAAGCCTAAGGGCTTCAGTTTTGATGATTGCACTTCGGTTGGCTAAGTCTGGAGTAGCCATTATGATTACAAAAATCCGAGGGTAAGCATAGCTTCTTCCGACATCATTTCTTTTCCCCAAGGAGGATCGAATGTGAGTTCTACGTTAACTTTATTGACCCCGTCAATAGACCGTATTTTTTCATTTACTTCCAAAATGATACTATCGGCGATAGGACAATTTGGGGCAGTAAGGGTCATCTTGATGTCCACATTGTCGTATTCGTCCACGTTTATTTCGTATATAAGCCCCAAATCGTAAATATTTACGGGAATTTCGGGGTCGTATATTTCTTTCAGCGATTGTACTATTTTAGTTTCGAGCTGAAGGTATGATGAGTTATTTTCCTGAAACATAGAATCATTGTTTGAATTTTGCATAATATGCTATTCCGTATAGTTTGATCTGTTTTACCATAGACAATAACCCGTTTGAGCGGGTAGGCGATAAATTCTGGCTAAGCCCAATTTTGTCGATAAAATACAAATTGATATTAGCTATTTCATGTGGCGTGCGATTATTTACCACTCTTACCAGCAATGCAATAATTCCCTTTGTAATAATGGCATCACTGTCAGCAGTAAATACAATTCGTTCGTTCTGGTAATCGGCCCTGAGCCAAACCCTCGACTGGCATCCCTGAATGAGATACTCGTTGGTTTTATACTCGGGCTGTATAGGAGGCAAGTCTTTGGCAAGTTCTATCAGATATTCGTATTTGGCCATCCATTCATCAAACATCTGAAACTCTAGTTTATTTAAAAAATATTGTTTATAAATCTGAGTGCATCGGCTAGTGCATCTATTTCTTGCGTTGTATTGTATACGGCAAAACTTGCCCTCACGGTCCCCTGAATATCCAGCACCTCAAGTGCAGGCTGGGCGCAGTGAGTACCTGTGCGAACCGCAATTCCCATTTTATCGAGCAGCATGCCTACATCGTAGTGGTGTATGCTTCCCAAATTGAAAGATATAGCACCTGCGCGGTTTGCAGGATTTCCCACCATCATGAAATTTTCAACTCTACTAAGTGTTTCAATTGCATACTCCATGAGTTGGTGTTCATGTGCAGCTATATTTTCTATTCCTATACTTCTTATAAAATCGATAGCTAGCCCCATACCATAAGCATCTACAAAATTCCCGGTACCAGCCTCAAACTTGAAGGGTAACTGATTGTAAGTAGTTTTTTCAAAACTTACCGTTTCTATCATATCGCCTCCGCCCTGGTAAGGTGGCATCTGGTTGAGCCATTCCGTTTTTCCATACAGAACACCAATACCAGTAGGTCCATACGCTTTGTGGGCTGAGAATGCCAGAAAATCGGCATCGAGCCAACTTACATCAATACTGAAATGCTGTATGGCTTGGGCCGCATCTATCATAACCGGAACGCCCTTGGCATGTGCAACCTCTATCATTTCCTTTACAGGCACCACTGTACCCAATAGGTTCGATACCCAAGTGATAGAAACCAACTTAGTACGAGGTGTTATGAGTTCATCCAGCTTTTCGGGATGCAACTCGGTATTTTGATCGAAATATAAAACCTTGAGCTTTGCATTCTTTCGTTCACATAGCATTTGCCAGGGTACAATATTGGAATGGTGTTCAAGTGCAGATATGATTATTTCGTCGCCTTCGTGCACAAATTTTTCGCCGTAGGAAAAAGCAACCAGGTTGATAGACTCAGTAGTCCCCCTGGTGAAAATAATTTCATGGCTGTGTTGCGCGCCTATAAAATCCTTCACTTTATTTCGGGCCTCTTCATAGGCCAAAGTAGCAGCTTCGCTGAGGTAATGCACACCGCGGTGAATATTGCTATTTCTGGTACGGTAAAAATCTGAGATCCCATCTATCACCAAAGCAGGTTTATGAGTAGTAGCACTATTATCGAGGTATACAAGCGGTTTGTTGTAAACACTCAACGACAGTGCCGGAAACATTGCCCGTATTGACTTTATATCTAAAGCGGTTTGCATACTTACAGCGTTCATCATGAATCGAGTCGATTGTGAATTTCATTTACAACCCACTGAGCCAAAGGCTCGATGGTAATAGCCTGCAGGATGTCAGACAAAAAAGCAATAAGCATAAGCCTACGTGCATTTTCAAATCCTATTCCTCTGGTTTGCAGATAAAAAAGCATATCTTTATCCATTTGCCCGGAAGTACTGCCATGTGTGCATTTTACATCGTCGGCATAAATTTCGAGCTGGGGTTTGCTATACGATCTGCAAGTATCAGTAAGCAGGATATTTTTATTAGACTGGTAAGCGTTGGTCTTCTGCCCTTCCCGATCTACATATATTTGCCCCAGAAAAGTGGAAGAAGCCACATTGTCAATAATTCCTTTGTACAACTGATTGCTTTGGCAGTTGGGAGCGTTATGCTTTATTTGCAGTGTATTATCGGTATGCTCGTTATTGCGAGGCATATATATCCCACGCAATTGCACCTCAGCATTCGCCTGATTCAGGTTTGCAACCACCTCATTGCGAATCAGTTTTCCACTCAGGGATATGGTATTGGTCTCCAGTTTGCTATCGCGGCTTTGCTGTAGGTTCAGGTTGCTCACCAGGCTCACATTCTGCAAATCAAATTGCACCACATTGTATTCGAGATGCGCATTGGGTTCGGTACTTATTTCTGTATAAATATTGCACAAAGCAGGCATGTTTCCGGTAGAATGTACCTGATGTATGATCTTAATACTTGAACCCTTTTTGGCCACAATCTTGTTGCGAAGATGGATAACAGGATTCAATTCTTCGTTGTCAATCATTTGTATGATGTACACCGGATATTTGAGTGCAGCATTTGCAGGAGCTTCAACATAAATGCCATCGTTGGCAAAAGCTATATTGAGGTGTATGAATACAGAATCAGAAGTAGACTGATTTTCCCAATTTTGGGGAGCAGATTTCGCAGAAAGCTCGTCTACAATCAGTTGTTCGCCAATAACTATGTTGGAAAGTTGTTTTTGGTATATCCCATTTATAAACACCAACTTGTGCACCAATCCGGTACCAAAATCGACGGATTTTATATCAGAGTAATTTTTCGACAAATTTGTGGGCAGGCTGTACTGATTTTCAACCAAAGGCTTGAGGCTGGTATGTTTCCATTTTTCGACCCTGGTAGTAGGAAATGCACCTGCAGCCAAAAACTGAAGCGAGGCCATACGGCTGGCTTCCGGCAGAACGTACTCATGGTTATCTATTTCGAATAGTTCAATAAGTTTGCTCAGCGTGAGGTTGTTTGATTGGGTTTGAACTGTATTCATGGCTTAGTGTACATTTTCCTTTTTAATCCAATCGTACCCTTTTTCCTCGAGTTCGAGTGCCAAATCTTTTGTGCCTGAGAGCACTATACGTCCGTTGTACAATACGTGTACCACATCGGGTATAATGTAATCGAGCAGGCGCTGGTAGTGGGTAATTACAAGAAACGCATTGTTGGCAGTTCGTAGCTTATTTACTCCATTGGCCACTACTTTCAGTGCGTCTATATCAAGTCCCGAATCGGTTTCATCCAATATAGCCAAAGCCGGATCCAGCATTGCCATCTGGAAAATTTCGTTTTTCTTTTTTTCGCCACCCGAAAAACCTTCGTTTACACTCCGGCCACTCCATTCTGCTTTTATTTCTACCAATTCCTTTTTCTCTTTCATCAGTTTCAGAAACTCGGCAGGACTAAGCTGGGGTAATCCTTTGTGCTTGCGATGCTCGGTATAAGCCGCTTTTATGAAATTGGTCATAGACACGCCCGGTATTTCAATCGGATACTGAAAAGCTAAAAACAGTCCTTCACGTGAGCGAATTTCAGGTTCCATATCGAGCAAATTTTTGCCCATAAATTCAACTTCGCCTTCGGTTACTTCGTAAGTATCTCTACCGGCCAAAACTGAAGCAAGCGTACTTTTGCCGCTGCCGTTGGGGCCCATGATGGCATGTATTTCGCCTGGTTTTATTTCTAAATTTATTCCTTTTAAAATTTCTTTTCCTTCAACAGAAGCTTTCAGGTTTTTTATTGTAAGCATTTTATAAAAATCTTTTAAATTTCAGTATATTAGACAATTAGCCCACACTGCCTTCGAGTGTGATGGCAAGCAATTTTTGAGCTTCCACAGCAAATTCCATAGGAAGCTGGTTGAGCACTTCTTTTGCAAAACCATTTACAATGAGGCTTACGGCATCTTCGGTGCGTGCTCTACGGTAGCTGTTTGGTTTTCAACTTCGATGTATGGGAATGTATGTGCCCCGCATTTACTGCCAATAAGCAGCGAGTCGCACTGCGAAAAATTGCGCGCTGATGTAGCACCTTTGCCAATTTTCACCAGACCGCGATAGCTATTGTTGCTATTGCCCATGGAAATACCTTTTGAAACGATGGTACTTCTGGTGTTTTTACCCAAATGTATCATTTTGGTACCGGTGTCGGCCTGCTGATAGTTTTTTGTAACTGCAACGCTGTAAAACTCACCCACTGAGTTATTTCCCTTGAGTATGGTACTGGGATATTTCCAGGTAATTGCACTACCGGTTTCAACTTGTGTCCACGAAATTTTGGAATTATCGCCACGGCATATGCCACGCTTTGTCACAAAATTGTAAACACCACCATTGCCGTCTTTATCGCCCGGATACCAGTTTTGTACGGTAGAATATTTTACTTCAGCATTCTTCATGGCAACTATTTCTACCACAGCGGCATGCAACTGATTTTCATCGCGCATGGGAGCCGTACAGCCTTCCAGATAACTCACGTAGCTGCCTTCGTCGGCTATTATAAGTGTGCGCTCAAACTGACCAGTTTTGGCCTCATTTATACGGAAGTACGTTGAAAGCTCAACCGGACATCTGACCCCTTTGGGAATGTATACGAATGACCCATCGGTAAATACGGCAGAATTGAGCGAAGCATAAAAATTGTCGGTAAATGGTACTACACTACCCAGGTATTCCTGAATAAGCTCCGGATGCTCTCTGATAGCCTCACTGATGGAGCAAAAAATGATGCCGTGTTCCTTGAGCATGTCTTTGAAGGTGGTATGTACCGATACGCTATCGAAAACCACATCTACAGCCACGCCAGCCAGTATTTTTTGTTCCTGCATGGGTATGCCCAACTTTTCGAAGGTTTTGATGAGTTCGGGGTCTACCTCATCGAGGCTGTTGAACTTAGGAGCGTTTTTAGGTGCGGCATAGTAACTTATTTCCTGAAATTGAGGTTCGGTATATGAGAGATGCGCCCATTTTGGCTCAACCTGCTTTACCCAATGTCTGTAGGCTTTGAGTCGCCATTCGGTCATGTAGGCAGGTTCTTCTTTTTTGGCAGACAGGGCACGCACCACATCTTCACCTAAACCTTTAGGAAATACTTCAGTTTCTATAAGGGTAACGAATCCGGCTTCGTATTCCTTGTCGGCCAATTCGTTTATAATAGATTCACTATCACTTTTCATGTTGTATAAATATCTGTATCACAATAAATTGTAAACAATTTAGAATAATTCTAAATACAGGCAAATATACAAATATTTTTATAATTACATTACAAATTGAAGACAAATGAGTATGAATATACTCGGGTAAAGAAAGGCCAGAACAAGGAAAAATTTATTTCCAGCTTACACGCACATTTCCAAGTATTTTGCCGCCTTGCACATCGTTAATTTCAACTTGAGTCTGTACGGTACCTTTCTGCACTACTGCCAGTGTACCTTCCACCCATCCGGCAATGCGATGCAGTATCAGACTGTCTTGTTTCTCAAAATCCATAAAACGAAGCACTGCATGTGAAGAAGAAGATTCAACGATTTTAATTTCGCCGGGTGAATAATAAGTAGAAAAAACGCTGGTAGCTCTGCTCAGTACAAAAGAGGGAGAACTTATGCGTACAAAAATTTTATAAATACCATTGAGCGAGAGCTCTGCACTATATCTACCCACTTCTTTGGCACCTTCTATTTCGCTTTTAAAAAACATTTTCCCCAAGTGTGCAGTTGGAATAATTACAGAGTCGGTAAGCGGATACCAGTTGGTAGCATAAATTGATTGGCGTAGCAAGTTGCCAGATTTGGCAGGCATTGTATCCATCCATTCTTTAAAACGTCCGGGAAACTTGGCTTTTACAAATTCCGGCGTTGCTTTCACTGCGGTTCCTTTAATCTGCATCATAGGTATAAGGTTTATAATGTATAAATATAACTATAAATTAGATTTTTCAAAAACAAGTTTTTAGGAATATCGGGTAATGTGAATAAAATATATAAAAAGTGGATATCAAAGCCATTTTATTAATCTTCAAATAGCAGACATATTTTAGTTAATATATAGATATCAATATAATACAAAAAATAAATCCAAGCTCAATGCTTAGTTTGACTAAAAACAAAGAGATTGGAGATTTTGAAAATCTATAATTTATATTTGTTTATGAAGCCGAGGGTACTTCATCCTTTTTCATGTAACTTTTGATGGCTGCAATAACAGGTGGCAATACGCTAATGACAATAATGAGCATTATCACCAATGAAAAATTCTTTTTAACGATAGGCAAATTGCCAAAAAAGTAGCCTATCCAAATGAAAGAATTGACCCAAACAGTACTACCTACAACACTATAAGAAAGGTATTTAATATATTTCATTTCACCTATACCTGCAACAAAAGGAGCAAAAGTACGCACAATAGGCATGAAACGGGCAATGATGATGGTTTTGCCACCATGTTTTTCATAAAACTTATGCGTATCGTCGAGATATTTGCGCTTGATAAGTTTATAGTTTTTGCTATATACTTTTTCGCCCAAGAACCTGCCAATGAAATAATTGGTATTGTCGCCCAAAAAGACGCCTACCATAATAATGATAATGAGCAAAGCTGGGCTAAGCGGATTTCCGGGAAGGGCCGCAATGGCACCAGCCGCAAATAGCAGCGAATCGCCTGGTAAAAATGGTGTAACCACGAGTCCTGTTTCGGCGAAAACAATGAGGAATAAAATAAGATATGTCCATGTCTGGTAATTGGTTACAATCTCAGTCAGATGCACATCTATATGCAATACAAAGTCGAAAAGAAATTTTATTAAATCAATCATAAGAAGGTTATTATCACATTAAAATTTATTTACAATGTAGGGCCAATTGCTGGTCGGCTCTGGGATGCCCGAGTTGCTTCGCCAGTGCAAAATCGGCACAAGCCTGAGCATTATTTTTAAGTTCGAGGTAGCAAGATGCACGTAGGTAATACCCATCGGCAAACTCTGGTTTCAATTCTACAGATTTGGTAAAATCGTTAATAGCTCCATTCCAATCTTTTAGCTTCATGCGCACAATGCCACGGTTGCTGTATGCGGTCTGAAAGTCAGCATCGGCCTCTATGGCTTTGGAATAATCGGCAATAGACCCCAGTGTGTCGCCACTCAAATCTTTGGCCAACCCACGGTTGGAATATGCGCTGGCATTGTTTGGCTTTAATTCGAGAGATTTGTTAAAATCCATGATGGAAGAATCTGTTTTGCCAAGTTTACCGAATACTACGCCTCTATTAATGTAAGGGTCGGGATTGATAGGATTTAGCTCAATGGCTTTGGACAAAGCTTTGTGGGCAGCTTGCAAATCACCGGCAATGTCGTATGTAACTCCCTTGTTGTGGTAAGCTTCGGCAAAGGCAGGATCGAAAAGCAATGCTTTATCAAAATCGTCAAGTGCTTTTTTTATCAGATTATCTCTTTCCTGAGGGGTGGCTACAAGCTGAGCTTGCTCTTTGTATGCAGTACCACGGTTGTAATAAGCATGTGTGTAATCAGGTTTCAATTTGATGGCTTCATCAAAATCGCTTATAGCGCCAAGGTGATCCTTGAATTTTTCTTTTGTGGTTCCTCTATTGTTCCACGCTACTACAGCCTTGGGTTGCAACTTGAGGGTATGGTTCCAAAGTGTCATACTATCTTTCCATACTTCAGACTGAACTGCAGTAAGTCCGCCAAGTACAGCTATGTATACCACTACTGCACCTTTCAAAAAAGTAGAAGGAATAATTCTGTACTTACGGCTAACGTAAATATAGCCCATAGCTGCCACTATGTACAAACCGATAGATGGGATATAACTATACCTGTCGGCCATAACGGCGCTACCTACCGGCAGCAACTGCAGCAATAAGAAAATATTTACAAGAAAAAACATAATGCCAAGAAAGACGCCCATGTTTTTCTTAAACGCAATCCAGGTACCATACAACAGCGCCAATACAGGCAATAAGTACAACCACCAAGCCAATGGTAACTCGCCAGACTTGAACGGATATGGGTACAAAGGCGCCAATCCTGTAGGAACTACCTGTTTTACAATATACTGAAATGTACCATAAGCAGCAAAAACAATACGCTCAGGCCAGTAGTAGTCTGCTATATCTGCAATGGCATTTCCGCTCTGCTGTGCCTTTATGGCAACAATACCAAAAATAAGCGAAAGGCCAAAAAATGGGATTTTTTCAAGAATAACTTTGAGAGAAATTAATTTGCGCGATGCCACCCAGTCTATGAGCACAACGGTAGGAGCCAACGATACTGCCTGACCTTTGGAGAGCAACGAAAGCAGGAATAGAAATATAGCGGTGCCATATTTCCACCAACCCCCATTGAGCGCATACGAGGTATAAAAATAAAGTGAGCTTACAAAAAATAAGGTATAAAGCACGTCCTTACGTTCAGACACCCAGGCTACTGACTCTACGTGCATGGGATGCAATGCGAACAAAGCAGCCACAATAAGAGTGGCTTCAAATCTGTATTTCCCAACTGTTGAAGCAAATACGGGAGCAGAAAAAAGCAGCCAGACCCACCAGAATACTACAAAAGTAATAGCCAGGTGCAACATTAAATTGTTGAGATGAAAAAGAAAAGGATCGGGCTCATACGGGCGAGGAGAATCGGGATCCGATGCTTTTCGCATTTCCGAAAGATTATAATCTACCGATAGGCTAAGCATGGTAAGTGGGTGATAGTTACCCATATGATACTCATGAAAACGTTCCTTCACACCTTCCCAGTTAAGCTTTTCCAACGCATACATCTGGGCTACGTAAGAATTGTCGTCCCAGTTGGTATAATCGTTATTGAGTGTAGGTGAATAGGCAAAAAAACCTGCAAGCACAATGACGGTAATCCCCATCCATTTAGTAGCAGCACTTATGGGTTTATCTGCTGTGCCAGCTTTGTTAGCTGCACTGTGGACCACCTCCTTGGGCGAAGGATTTTTGATCTGCTTACTTTGCTGATTCTGAAATTTGTGGTTTTTCTTCGACATAATTTCTTTCACTAAAAAGTGTGCTAATTTAAAAACTTTCATTCAACCTCTAAGCATTGTTGTACGAACATG
>JAIFMY010000012.1 GCA_020048155.1 Bacteroidota bacterium | reverse complement strand
CAGTTTTAATCATAAAGTCAATAAAATCAGATTGTTTCTCAGGTGAAACGGAAACTACTACACGGCTTTGTGATTCGCCAAATAAGAATGCATCGAGGCGAATATCAGAATCGCTGGTAAGGTCGAAACCAAAACCGATGGGCAAACATGATTCTATGAGCGTCATGAACAATCCACCGTTAGAAACATCATGCACCGAGCAAACAAGTTTTTCGCCAATCAACATTTTTATTACGTTGTGTACTTCCATTTCTTCTTTGCTATCGAAAAATGGCGGAGGAGAAAGTCGAACATTATGATAAGACACCAGATATTCAGATGAATTGATGTCATTTCGGGATGTTCCGATAAGAAAAATTACGTCGCCTTTGTGTTTGAAAGCGATATCCATTTGCAGTGCCTTATCGGTAAGCACCCCCAGCATGCCTATGGTAGGTGTAGGAAAAATGGGCTCTACCCTATCGCCTATAGAGGTTTGATTGTAAAAACTAACGTTTCCACCAGTTACAGGGGTATTGAATGTACGGCAAGCTTCGCCCATGCCTTTCACTGCATGCACAAATTGCCAGTATACCTCAGGATTATAAGGATTTCCAAAATTCAGGTTATTAGTAACTGCCAATGGTTCGGCACCGGTGCACACAATATTGCGGGCAGCTTCGGCCACAGCTATCTGAGCACCTATAAACGGATCCGCATATACGTAACGACTATTGCAGTCGGTAGTAAGTGCTAGACCTCTATTGGTATTTTTAATATTTACAATGGCAGCATCGCCCCCAAAGTTGGTCGACATATTATTTGTACCGACCATGGAATCGTATTGCTGCCAAACCCATTGTTTGGAAACATTGTTCGGATGTGCGAGCAAGGCAGAAGCCACTAAGGCTATATCTTCAGGTTCGGGTATCTGATTGATGTTAAATTCTTTTGTTTTGGCGTAGTATGCAGGTTCGCGGTATTCACGGTCGTACTGGGGAGCACCTCCGCCAAGTACCAGGTCATCTGCAGGCACATCGGCTACCAAATTACCATGCCAGAAGAAGTGCAAGCGTCCACCTTCGGTAACTTCACCAATTTGGGTGCAATTCAAATCCCATTTATCAAATACAGCTTTTACTTTATCTTCAGTGCCTTTGTGCGATACCAAAAGCATGCGCTCTTGCGATTCTGAAAGTAGAATTTCCCAAGGTTCAATATTTTGCTGGCGTAGCGGAACTTTATCTAAATCAATACGCATGCCGCTGGTGCCTCTGGCCGACATTTCGGAGGTAGAGCATATAATACCGGCAGCGCCCATATCTTGCATACCTACTATGGTTCCGGTTTTCTGAAGCTCGAGCGTAGCTTCTAACAAAAGTTTCTCGGCAAAAGGATCGCCTACCTGAACAGAAGGAATATCGTCGGCAGAATTTTCGGTAATATCGGCAGACGCAAAAGTAGCACCATGTATACCATCTTTCCCTGTAGCAGAACCTACTATAAATACAGGATTACCAACACCTTTGGCAACAGCCGAAATCAGGTCTTCTTTTTTCATAAGGCCCACCGACATAGCATTTACCAGGGGATTGGTATTGTATGAAGAATCGAAAAATACCTCGCCACCCACAACTGGAATACCGAAAGCGTTTCCGTAATCGCCAATACCTTTTACCACACCTTTGAGCAACCATTTGGTACGGTTCTGGCTTAAATCGCCAAAACGAAGTGAATTAAGCTGAGCCACAGGACGAGCTCCCATGGTGAAAATATCGCGGTTGATGCCGCCCACTCCGGTAGCTGCACCTTGATAAGGCTCAATGGCGCTGGGATGGTTGTGCGACTCTATTTTAAAAACACAAGCCACATCGTCCCCTACATCTACCATACCAGCATTTTCTTCACCGGCGGCTACAAGAATTTGCTTCCCATCGCGGGGCAATGTTTTGAGCCATTTGATAGAATTTTTGTATGAAGCATGTTCGCTCCACATCACTGAGAAAATGCTCAATTCTGTAAAATTAGGCATACGACCGAGAATTTCCTGTATTTTCAAAAACTCCTCAGGCGTGAGTCCCAATTCGCGGGCAATTTCGAGAGATACCTCTATATTGTTCATGTGTTTTTCTTTTACGGTTCGGTATATTTAGTGCGGCAAATATACATTTAAATTCAATATTTTCAATTCCGGAAGCAGTCCAAAAACATCAATCTGCGAAGTTTCGCAAAAGGGTTGTGAACAAGAATCCGGCAACGAAATTTTAGCAATAAATAAGTACAGATCTATTTAATCCGCAGATTCTCGGGAACAACAATCGGATTTATTTTCAATTCCTGATTGCCTTTTTGCAAAACCACAAATTCTATTCGTCGGTTCCATTTTCTGCCTTCTTCCGAATCGCGGCCATCTGGGGTTTTGTTCAAAGCCACAGGTTTTATGTTGCCATAGCCTTTGGCTACCAATTGGGCATCTTTCACGCGCAGGTTCATCATGTATTGTTTGACAGAATCGGCACGCTGTTGGGTGATTTGCAGGTTGTAAGCATCGTCGGCCTGAGCATCGGAATATGCAGCAATTTCAATAACAGCAGTAGGATTTTTGCGCAGATAATGCGCCAGTTTTTCAAGCTCAATTACTGAAGAAAAAAAGTCGATGCTATTGGGCTGAAAGAAAATATTGTTGATGATGGTTTGCTGGCTGTTGAGCACATTGGATGGCGGATTGAAAAACCTCACAGGTTCCAGTTGCACAGCATGCATGATTTTGCGGTAAGCAGAATCGCGCACTACACTAAAATGGTTGAAATATGAAATGTATCCGGTAGCTTCGTACAAAGCAGTGTATTCAATTTCGGGAGGAAGGATGAACAAAAATTTTCCGGTAATGGGATTTGGAACATAAACACCAACCAGTTCGCCATTCATGCGGTTGGTAATGGTTATCTGCACATTGTCGGGGTAGCTTTCATCGTGCATACTTACAGTTCCCACCATGAGCACCAGGCGCTCCTCATCGGTAGATCTGTCGCCAAAGTTCACTTCATATATATCTGACTTTCCTTTACCATCCGCACGGTTCGACGATAAATAACCAAAACGATTGTTGGGGCTTATCCATATGCCACGCTCATCGGCAGGACTATTGATTGGAATACCCAGATTAATGGGATCGCTCCAGTTGCCTTCTTCGTCTCTCAGGCTGCGGTAAACATCAAAACCACCCATATTGCGGTGGCCGTTTGAGCAGAAATACAAAGTATTGAAATCGGCATGCAACATGGGCGAAATCTCATCATAAGGTGAATTGATAAGAGGGCCGAGGTTTTTGGGCAATTGCCAAGTTTTATCATCGTTTCGTTCGGAGGCATACATATCCAGTCCTCCTTCGCCTTCCGGCCTGTCAGACACAAAAATAAGGAAAAGACCATCGGCAGAAAGTGTAGCATCGCCTTCCCAATTGGGTGTATTTATGGTAGAAGGCAATTTGATTGGGGTTTCCCATCCCATTTCGCCATCGAAATACGAAATATAAATATCACCGTTGTTTTCATAGAGCATGGTACGTCCGTCGCCAGTCATGCCCGTAGGTCGCCAAAGTAATGGTTCGGTAGCAGTTTCGCTCCAGTTGGTATTCTTTTGTTCGGCTGTCAATAGCACCGATTTCTCAATAATATTACTAGCTTGTCGGCTTACAAACATCTTGGCACCGTCGGCAGTTACGAGTGGATACTCCTCATCTGCTTCAGTATTGAGTGCCGATAAATTATCGATGGTTTCATTTCCCGGAATTTTAGACATTTCCAAGATGTTGTGGCAAATAGAAATTTCAATACCAATCTTAGTTTGCCAACCGGGAATATTTTTGGTGACTTTTCGTAAATCGTTAAAGATTGTAAGTGCCTCATCTACTCTGCCGCTGAATCTGTATATACGGCCCAAAAGTAAATAAGCATCGAGGGGAGCTTTTGTATTCTCAAAATTATCTTTTTTGTACTGAACAGTATAGTTGGCAACAGCAGAAGCCAGTAAATCAGTAGCATTCTCGTGATCGGTTTGCAAGTACCACAAATTATTGGCAACCCAGTACTTCAGATTTGCGTTATCAGTATTCTCTTCATTGAGTTTTTTGAATATTTGATACGACTCGAAATAGTTTTTTTTATCAAAACTCTCGAGGGCTTTTAGATAGGCTTTTTTGAAATCTTTAGGTTTGGTTTTTAAATTCTGGGCCGATGCAATACTTACCAGAAGCATCAACATTCCCAGAAGGTATCCCTTATTATATTTAAATGCAAGTATTTTCATAATGAAGCAAAAGTAATACAACACTAAATTCTTCAGGGTTCTAAGATAGTAAATTTTGATGCAATGGTGTAAAAATAAGGTCAGTTTGAAACAACATTTTTTTTACTATTTTGAGAACAGCATCTTCAGAGCCACAACAATCATGAATACACTAAAAGCTTGTTTTAAAGTTTTGGCAGACAAATGCATTGCCAACTTTGAGCCGAAATAATTTCCAACAATATAGGTAATGATTAATATTGCAGCCACTTTAAAATTGACATTTCCGGCTTTGTGATAAGCGAACAAACCAATAAGAGTGACAGGCACTGCCAAAACAGCCAAAGAAGTACCTTGCGCTTCGTGTTGCGTAAAACCTAGAAATAAAACCAAGGCAGGCACTACCACCACGCCACCACCAACTCCCAATGTGCCTCCCAGCATACCGGCAGCTAACCCTATAATCAGAATCAGAATAATTGAACTATAAGTAAAATTCTCCATATTTGTGTTTTTAAGGATTAAAAATCTAAGCTTAAAGACAAGTAAAACACCCTGGGAAGAATGATATTATTTTCTACGCCATAAGCCCAGTCGAGCCTTACAAAATACCCGAATAACCTGCTGCGGATACCGTAGCCAAATCCACCAACAACAGGAGAGCGACGTTTGTCTACTATAACCGTTACCGGAGGTGTATTCACAATCTGTGTATTATAGGCATTTTCCTTGTCCCATGGGGTCCATCCGGTCCATGCAGTACCAATATCTACAAAACCAACTACCTGAAAATTATTGAAAAAATCGTTGTTGAGCGGATGGTTGGCAAAGTAACGAACTATAGGCCAACGCAACTCTGAGTTGAGCACGAAGAAGGCATCGCCGTTTCGGATATTTTGCGAAAACCCCCGCATATTTGTGGCAACTGCCTGATATACCCAGTTTATTTTATTGTTTATACGTATTTCGGAAGTATCAATAAATGTAGGAGTTGTGGTCGAAAAATTTATCCAATTGTCGGTACTACCCATATAATACAGCAAGCGGCTACTGCCGAAAGATTTACTGAATGCCAACCTGTTGGCAAGAATAAGGGTGCGATGAATTTTTTGGTAATGCCTGATGTCGCCCCCAATTACAAACAAATCGGTATGTTTACCATCGAGTTGTTTATAAAACTCAAACCAGGCTTTTGTGCGCATGCCTTCATATATATTTATACCGCGGCTTATGCTGTTGTCAAAGTTATATTCCAGTTTTATGCCTGCGAAAGATTTATAAGTATCCGGTTCTTTGAGGCTGGCCTGGTCAAAAGTAAGGATCGTATTGTAATCGTTGCGAAGCGAAAGTGTAGCCCGCACCGAAGAAACCTGGCTGAAAGGATACCTGACCAGGTACATAAGCTCATGCGAACGGATTTTGGTAATATTGTATTCACCTGCCGATTTCATGACCTGGCGATGAAAAATATACTGCTTATCAAGTCTAGATTTCAGATCTTCTACACTAAAAAGATACTCATTGCTGTCGAAATCGCTTGCAAAGCGCACGCCACCCGTGAGTTTGTAGTCCTCAAACAAATCGTTGGCCCCAATTTTAAATAAAGCATTGAAACCGGGGTTGAAATAATAAGCCCCTCCAGTATATGCCTGATATGAAGCACTCAGGAAACCGAAATCGACCTGATTGACAAGGTAATTCGTATAAAAAGAAGTGAAATAATTTCGTTGATCGGGAAAAGTATCTGTTCTCTGACTCAACTTTTCGTTTGCCAACGAATCGGCCACATCGCTGAGTACCTCGTTGCTAAAAGTATAATTGTCGATATCTATTGCGCGTTCCTCCTGAGTCATGGTATCGGACCTCAGGGTTTTGAGCAGTTCATGCGAGAGCCAAAGATCTCTATCAGAAATGGTATCCATTTTTAGTTTTTCCTGCAAATAAG
>JAIFMY010000138.1 GCA_020048155.1 Bacteroidota bacterium | reverse complement strand
GAAACCTGGGGACAGGATGGGAAATTGCGATTTCTGAAATTTATGGGCTTCGATTATGCTTATGCATTGGCTTACAGTTTTTTCCTATATTATTTACTTAGGTTTTTTAATCGAAATTATAAATCATGGGTTGGCACCATGTATGTTTTGCCTTTTGTAGTAGGTTTATTAGATATAATTGAGAATACAATTGAAATAGGATTTGTCTCGGGAACTTTTATTATCAATAATTTTTCCGAAAATACTCATCAATGGGTGGTTTTTATGAAGTGGGTAAGTGTAATTGCTTATTTTGCAGTACTTTTTGTATTGTTAGTTTATTATTTTGCAATTCGTGTAAAGCCTATCAGCCATATGGTTAGCAAGCAATAGGAGGCATTTCGGAGGTTAAAGTATTTTATTTAACCATTTTTTAATCAAACATAGGGCAAAACCGATTGTACGGTATGCTTACAGGTATTACTTTTGCAGCTACAAATTCAGAAATATGCAAGATATCAGAAACATTGCCATCATAGCTCACGTTGACCACGGTAAAACTACTTTGGTTGATAAGATGCTCATGGCAGGAAAACTCTTTAAAGACCACGAAAAAGTGGGCGAACTCATCATGGATAGCAACGACTTGGAACGCGAGCGTGGCATTACCATTGTGTCTAAGAATGCTTCAGTAATGTTTGGCAACACCAAAATAAATATTGTAGATACCCCGGGCCACTCCGATTTTGGTGGAGAAGTAGAACGCGTACTAAATATGGTAGATGGCGTTTTGTTGTTAGTTGATGCTTTTGAAGGTCCTATGCCTCAAACCCGCTTTGTTTTGCAAAAAGCACTTGAACTAGGCAAAAAACCTATAGTAGTCATAAATAAAGTGGACAAGCCCAATTGCCGCCCTGATGAAGTACATGAGGCTGTTTTCGAACTCATGTTCAACCTCGAGGCCAGCGAAGATCAATTAAACTTTCCAACTATATATGGCTCAGCAAAACACAATTGGATGAGCAACGATTGGAAGGAGATGACTACCGACATCACTCCACTGTTTGAGTCTATAGTAAAGAATATACCACCACCTCCTCAATATACAGGTACGCCACAGTTGCTTATTACTTCCATAGAGCACTCACCATATGTGGGTCGTATTGCTGTGGGACGTATACACAGAGGTGAACTGAGTCCTAACCTCAATATTTCTCTCGTAAAGCGCGATGGTTCTATCTTTCGCAACCGCATAAAAGAAATAATGATTTACGAAGGTCTTGGCAAACTGAAAGTGGACAGGGCTGAATCTGGTGAAATAGTTGCTTTGGTGGGTATCGAAAATTTTGATATTGGTGATACTGTAGCCGATTTCGAAAATCCTGAAGCACTGAAAACCATTGATATTGACGAACCTACCATGAGTATGGTTTTTACCATCAATGATTCTCCTTTCTTTGGTCAGGATGGTAAGTTTCTTACCTCAAGGCACCTACGCGACCGTTTGGAACGTGAATTGGAGAAAAACCTTGCGTTGAGGTTACAACCTACCGAGGCCGAAAACTCTTTCAATGTCTTTGGTCGTGGTGTATTGCACTTATCTATTCTGATAGAAACCATGCGCCGCGAGGGGTATGAGTTGCAAGTAGGCCAACCCAGGGTTATCATAAAAGAAATAGATGGCGTAAAATGTGAGCCTTTCGAGGTACTAAGCATAGACTTGCCCGAAGAATTTGCTGGCCGTGCCATTGAAATGGTTACCCGCAGAAAAGGCGAGATGAAAACAATGGAACGCAAAGGCGACCGCATTCACCTTGAGTTTAGCATACCATCGCGTGGTATCATTGGTCTGCGTACCAATTTGCTTACTGCTACCGCCGGAGAGGCTGTTATGTCGCATCGTTTTACTGAATATGCGCCGCTAAAAGGTGATATAGAAAAACGTAGCAACGGTTCGCTCATTTCGATGGAAACTGGCAATGCCATTCCTTATTCTATGGATAAAATTCAGGATAGAGGCAAGTTTTTCGTTGAGCAAAACGCACCAATTTATGAAGGTCAGGTTGTAGGTGAGCATTCTCGTCCGGGCGATTTGGTTATAAACCTTACCAAAACCAAAAAATTGACAAACATTCGTGCTTCAGGTACTGATGACAAAGTGGTTTTACCTCCGCCTATCAGATTCAGCCTCGAGGAAGCACTCGAATACATTCAAGACGATGAGTACGTTGAAATTACTCCTAAAACCTACCGTATTCGCAAAATATATCTGAAAGAAAACGATCGGAAGCGTTACGCAAATAAGACTTCATCCGGAATGTAATTTCTAGTATGCGATATTTTATAGAACTTGCTTACAATGGGCAGGCGTATCATGGATGGCAAATACAGCCCAATGCTACGTCTGTTCAGGCAGTTCTGCAAGATACGATTGGAGTTTTGCTCAAAAAGCCTACAGAACTGGTAGGTGCCGGCCGAACAGATACCGGCGTTCATGCAAAATATTATATGGCTCACTTCGATTCTGAAAGTGAGATTGATACACAAAATCTGACCTTTAAACTAAATCGAATTATTCCGTTCGACATGGTAGTTTTTAGGGTATTTCCTGTTCCAGACTCAATACACGCCCGCTTTTCGGCCATTTCTCGGACATACCAGTATCATATAGTTTCTCGTAAAGATCCGTTCCTCAATCAATTGGCTTGGTTTGTGCCGCATACCCTCAATGTGGATGAAATGAATGCTGCCACTTCAATATTGTTCGAATACAATGATTTTACCAGTTTTGCAAAATTGCATTCTGATGCCAAAACCAACAATTGCAAAATCATGCTGGCGCATTGGGAGCAGCTTAATCACCAGCTTATTTTTCATATAGAAGCCGACAGATTCCTTCGTAACATGGTACGTGCTATTGTGGGCACACTTGTAGAAGTGGGAAAAGGTAAACTCACTGTAGAAGATTTCCGGAGTATCATTGAATCTAAAAACCGTTGTGCTGCCGGGCAATCGGTACCTGCTCATGGATTGTTTCTTACCAATATTCTGTACACAAATATTGAGATTTAGTTAAATTTCCTGAAACCGAAAAAACATGTATTAAAAGTGTTTAGCTTTGCTGTATATAAAGTTGAACAAATGAATACCATTACTACCAAACAATATTTGCCATTAAGTATAGAAAAAGCGTGGGATTTTTTTTCAAACCCTCGAAATCTGAATTTAATAACTCCCCACTATATGCGATTTAAAATTCTGAACGAAAATTTGCCTGAAAAGATATATCCCGGGCTTGTAGTACAGTATACAGTTTCGCCTGTTATGGGAATTCCTATGGGGTGGGTTACACTTATTACCCATAGTTCAGAGAAAGAAATGTTCATAGATTCTCAAATTTCGGGCCCTTACCGCATTTGGCATCATCAGCATCATTTCAGGGCTACTGGCAGTGGGGTTGAAATGACTGATATACTGCACTATCAGCTTTATGGGGGTGTTTTTGGAAAATTGCTGAATGCTTTATTTGTAGCTCGGAAGGTAAAATCCATTTTCGACTACCGGAAACAGAAATTGGAAGAGTTATTTCCTATAAAATAATTTTGGCAAGGTGTTGCTAATCTGTTTTGTATAAAGGTAAGCTCACTTTTATACTGGTTCCTTTGTGTTCCTCACTTTGTACATCAATTTGGCCATGGTGTCTGTCTACAAATTCTTTGCACAGTATCAGCCCGAGTCCGGTTCCTCTTTCTCCTTCAGTTCCTGCGGTAGATAATGACTTTTCGATACGGAACAAATTATTGAATGTCTTATCGGGAATGCCAATCCCATAATCTACAATAGCTATGATAGCTGAATTCTTTTCCTGGGATAGATGTATTTCAATGGTTGAATTTTTGGGAGTGAATTTTATTGCATTCGAAATCAGATTCCTAACAACCGTTCCTATCATGTTTTTATCACAAAAGCATATGACTTCATCAGGCAGATGGGGGGTTATGTCTATCTTTTTGGCCAAAAGCATAGATTGGCTATAGTGAATGGAATCTTCGATGATGGTAGTTAAATTCTCGGGTTGCGGCTCGTATTTTATTTGCTTCGTTTGGGTTTGAGCCCAAGTAAGTAAGTTGTGCGAGAGTTCATAAAGTTTGCTCGATGACTGATTCACATATTCCATAAGCTGCTTTTTATCAGCTTCAGGAAGTTCATGTTGGTGGTTCACCAATTCGCTGGTGAGTGAAAGTAGTGCATTGAAAGGAGAACGCAAATCGTGTGCAATGATGGAAAAAAATTTATTTTTCAGATTGATGGTTGAATTGAGTTCCTCTACAAGTTGCTTGTTGTATTTGAGCAATCTTTGTAGTTTGTAATGTCTGTAGATGATCAGGTATGAAAGAAATGAAATTAATATGGAAACAAAATTTCCCAAGGCAAGTATCCACAGCGGTACTCTTTGTATATGATTCCAACCTTCTTGTGGCACTGCAGCTATTTCCCACATTTCCTGGCCCAATAATCTTATTTTGCGAGTGACAGGTTGTTTCAAGAATAAGGTGCTATCACCATATATATATTTGGGGCCATCATTTTCGGAGCAAATTTTTCTGATGGAATACGAAAGCGTATCGTTGGAAGTTACAACTGAAATGTATCTGATAAGTTTCTCATGATCTATAACCAACGATATGATTCCCCAATACGATGTATCATTCTCGAACCGATGATAAATGGGGCTTCTGATAATGATTCCAATACCTCCTTGCACCAAATGTACCGGACCCGAAATGACTGGTTTGCGTGTGCGAATGGCTTCAAGCACATCTTTTTTCTGAAGCGGATGTTCTGCCAGATTTACACCCAAGGCTTTGCCATTGCCTGTATATGGATACACAAATTTTATGATGCTACCCGGTGCAACCGCAATATTGCGAATAAGTGGGTTCTTTTTTACATAATTTTCTGCTAGTTCGTACATGTATATGGTATCCAAATTTGCTGCAATGTTAGACATAGCGCTTATTGCAAGTGGGATGATAAGTAAATTGTTGAGATTTTCTTCAAGACTTGAAATTTTGTCATTCAGCCTGCCTGCTGCAAATGATTTGTATTGTATGTATTTATCTCTTTTTATAAGTGTGTACCCGCCAAATAACATAGCCTGAGTAAATAATAATACCAGAAAAGCTCCTATAATGGCTTTTCTGGTATTAGACGATGTTCGGAAGTACATCATACATATAAAATTAATATTGTAAGGGCTCTGACTTTGTCTCAGTAATATTAACTTTTTATTTGAACCGAGGACAGAGTTATCGAATATAACTAACTTTTAGAACTTTGCGCACTCTCAATCTTGAGTTTTTTCTTGTATCTGGTCTGTGCTAAATCCACAACTATCAGTATTACAATCACAAAGTAGAATGTAGTTTTGCTCATGGGTACTATTTCATTGCCAAATAGTTTGATGTGTGCCAGGTGTCCGCCCTCAGTAAGCAGCATTACTCCAACCAGCATCAGTATGAAAAGTCCCAATACTTCAAACATCCTGTTTTTTGCCAAAAAGATAGATACTTTGCCAGAAAGCCAAACCATGAGAATACCACTGATGACAATAGATGCTGTCATAAGCCACATGTCTTTGGTAAGGGCCATGGCTGCCAGTATAGAATCGAAAGAAAATACGAGGTTCATAATCACTATCATGACCGTTACATTGGCTACAGTTGCGGGTTTGGCTGGTTTTAGTTCAATCTCGCCCGATTCTTTCAGCGATATCATATGCCAGATTTCTTTTACAGATGTATGTATGATGAATATACCACCTGCAAGTACTATGATGGAGTGCAAGTTGAAAGAACCTTCAAAGTATTCGATTAATCCAAATTTCAGCAAAGGGTCTTGAAAAGAATCGATAACATTGACCAGAAAAAACAACAGCGCTATTCTGAGTAATATGGCTATACCTATGCCCAATTTCTCAACATATCGCTGCTTATCTGCAGGAGCTTTTTTTGATTCTAATGAGATGTATAGCAAATTGTCGAATCCTAACACAGTTTGTAACAGCAAAAGCATGAATAAGGTAAATACCATTTCCCACATAAAGTTCTGATTTAAGTTTTTGAAAAAGCTAATTTAATGACTATTATGAACTAATCCAAATGAGACGTGAACTATATAGTAAACGATGAGATAAATGGGGCAAATAGAGTAGGCTACATATTAATTGCTTCGAGTACATAATCGTTTATGTGTGGTGGGAGTGTTCTATTTATTCCAACCGGAAAGCTCGAACGGTGAAATTATTTAACTGAAGTAGCTTTGTAGTATCGTTATGTTGTACTGTAAGTTGTATTTGTGTAGTACCAATGTTTGGGTTAAAATCGGCATCCCAGGTATACTTTATTTTTTGCTCTGTGTATAGTGTGTCGGTATACAAGGATGCAAAATGTATGTCGTCCATATTTGTAAAAAATATATTTGGAGTAGGAGAATTCATTGAAGTGTAAAAACATACTCTGATGCGATCATTTGGGGTTGGCTTGAAAACAGGAATGCTTAAAACAGAAAAGGTATCCGAAACGACGGTTTGGACAGAATATACTTCATGCACTTCGTGGGAGTGAATGTTTGTATTTCGCTTTACAAGCATTACAGGGTATACAAAACCAACCAAAGTCCAGCGGCTTGCGAATAATTCATCGTTTACTACTTTGTAATATTGCTCTGGGGTAAAATAGGGCGAAACTCGGTTGGTAAATACTGCCAGATATTCAGCATTGTCAATTCGTGGAAAATAAAAAATGGTATCTCGGTGTGAGAAATGAGGGGCCAAATGGTCGCTTGCTGAAACTGATGATCCGCTCGGAATCAAACCAAGCAAACGGTGCACAGCTGGTGCATCGAATCCTGATTTGTACATCTTGGGATCATAAAATTTGTATTTGTCAGAACTGTACCATTTTAGAACCCGGTTGTTCTTGTCTGATTTATGTATGGTTACTATTGCAGCCAACAATATGATACCTACTGGAAGCCATTTCCTGAGCTTGGCATGTTGGATACGGTGTATGGTCAGAAACACTGCTATAGGTAGCAAGGTCACTACTTCTATGCTGTAATATGTATCTATCCCCCAACGCACACCTGAATCGTTGTACATTTTTTGCATGACTATAGGCACGAAAAACAGGAAATACCAGGGTCGGTATAGCAATACAAATGCACCGGAAGCGAAATATACAGCATAAAATTCCAGCTTCATTCCATTAAACTCTGCCTCCCCGGTATGATTGATAAATAGTAATCGGATAGACTCCACGGGATGTGTAATCAGATATACCAATGCTTCTGCCGGACCTTTGCCCAAGGCTGAGTAGTTGAATAAGCTAAAAGGATTGTTAGGATTTTCAACCAATGGGATAAGTACATAGAAAGCGACTATGAAGTATGCCACACTTAATATGCCGAATGCGAGTAACCACTTTATAGCAATTTTGTTGCTTTTATACCATATGAATTGTACTGCAAAAACGAAGACAAGCCATATAGGAAGACTCTCACGGCCAGTTAAGAGTATAAGTATTAGAATCAGGGATACAAAATAGTTCTTCTTTTCAAAATAATACAGATAAACAGGTACCAAGCTCGAAAGCATGATCATCAGATTTACATCTGTCGTAAATGCGCTGTACCGTCCGTAGGTAACAAAATATAAAAGCAAAGCATAGTTCCCCCATTTATTTTCTGTAGTACGTGCTGATACCATTTTGTATACTCCCCAGCCGCCCCATATGATGAAAGCATTCTGAACCAAAAGCAGTGAGTATGTGCCAAATACCGGCGTAAGCAGCCAATAAAATGGTATAAGAATGAAAAATAAAAATGAAAGATGATCTTGCAAAAAACTCATATCGCTTACCCAATAAACCGGATTTGGGCTCAAACGCAGGTGCGCATAATCACGCCAGCCAAAATTGTATGCAGCATAGTCATATGCAAACGTACGGAACAAATAATGATTAGATACTACTATGATAGTGAGTATGATGCTGAATATGAGTAGTATGTATGCATGCAATGGCACTTTGGCCATAGCCACATACAGCTTGCTACTGTATATTTTGTCTGAAAAGTTCCGAAACACTTATTTTGATTATCTATCTGATTCTATCCATGCTTTTTATGAGTGCTTCGTCTTTCCTTATGCCTTTGAGAGCGAGGTATGTGAGTACAATATTTACTACCGGAAATGCGAGTGAGAATTGTAATGCAAGTTTAAGATTCTCTACTTGTAGTGGAAGTAAATAATATGCATAAACAATAGTGAGTGCTAGCACTCCCAATTGTAGAAACATGCTCAGGATAGTAAGTTTCGCTTGTTGCTGGCGACGTTTGTACATAAATATAGCCACCAGATTCATCAATGCTGTGAATGCAAATGGGATTATAAGAGGCCAATAATTTGTAAAACCTACTACCGAGTTATTCAGGCTCGAGCTCAATCCTAAGATACTGAACGTGTATGATTGCTCCGATGCTTGCATAGAACCAATGGGCATATACGAGTAGATAGCCATAAGTATGACTGAGAGTAGCAGATAGACTGTTTGTTTTCTTTGAATCATAGTAATGAATGGTTTTTTTGCGAATTTAATTGCAAATTGTGCATTTCAAAAGTATAGAAACTATTTTAATACTTTTTTATATAAAATATCTTTCTCAACTTTACTTTTGTAACAAAATGTTCATTCAGAATTATGGAAAGTATCTTTTCGATGTATTTTATGCTTGGTTTTCATCATATTGCTGATATACAAGGCTATGATCATATATTATATGTGGCTACCCTTGTGGCTATATACTCACTTAGCCAGTGGCGTAGTATATTGGTGCTTATCACGGGTTTTACATTAGGGCATTCCTTTACATTGGCATTGGCCACTTTGGGTATTGTACGCATTCATTCTGCAGTTGCAGAAATTCTTATACCCATTACAATCATGGCAACTGCTGCCGGAAATATAATTCCTGCCCGAACAAACAACGATTCCTCTAAAAATAAATGGAGATATGCATTGGTTGTTGTTTTCGGGCTCATACATGGGCTTGGTTTTTCGAATTATCTACAGAACTTGCTTTCGGAGCAAGATTCTATATTTACTCCGCTTCTAGCTTTTAATCTTGGTCTCGAAGCAGGACAAATCATGATAGTAGGAATCACACTATCGATTATGCTACTTTATACTAAGTATATCCCATATCTCAAATTACAGCCAGGGTTGATAGTATCGTATATGGCAATATTAATGGGTGTTTGGCTGGTAACAGAGCGGCTTATTTATTATCTGGCTTGAAAATTATTTTTCAACCAAATACTCAAATTGGGGTATATATATACACCTGAAGCCTGTAGTATTGTCGGTATAATAGACACTATATGGAAACAATGTCTTGGGATGTAAATGTTGCAAAGTACTATTGAAAGCTCCCCCTTTGGCTGTTTTATACACATCTGTATCCAATATTTGTTCCGTAAATTGGGTTACTCCCGCTGGTCTTTGGTACCAATCGGTACACCATTCTTTTACATTGCCAAACATATCGTAAGCACCTATCATATTTTTGCTTTTCATGCCTACCTTGCGTAAGGTATTGTCGCTGTTCTTGTTGAACCAAGCCATATTTCTCGCAAAGCCTACATGTTCCTGGTTTGTAAAATCAAATGATTCAGGAAATTTGTTTGTTTTGTGCCAAACCCCACCCATTGCAGCATATTCCCATTGCAAAACCGAAGGTAACGATTTGCCATAATGTTGAGCATACTCTTGGGCACCAAACCACGAAACGTATGTGACGGGCAAACTGTCTGCATTCTGTTTTACGCTGTAGTGGTTGTCTTTATATACTATCGCGCTGTGCTCCAAATTTAACCATATCTTCAACGTCGAAGTTTCAGGCTGTTTCTCATTCAGAAATTTGGCATACTGAGCATTGGTAACTTCGTATTTATCAATAAAAAAAGATGAAATTTCGGTATATTGTTCAGAATCGTCAGTGATGTTAAAAAATTTACCACCTTGTACAAAGGCCATCCCCGATGTATTTTTATCCAGTTTTCTGATAATCTCCTGATATAGTGTTGCTGCATTATTATCATCGGGATTTAGAGCTATTAGCAGATGCAAATATTTCTTGGTGGAATATAGGTCGCCGTATTTTAGGCTATTATATGCACTGTCTTCCAATTGTTGGCATGTTTTGGCAACCAATAATGGCAAATCTTCAACTTCCAGACGCCGAAGTTTCTTTGCAAAATCCAAATTTATGATAGTAGAGTCGTAATTTCCGCGTTTGAAACAGTCACGGGCAGATTTGTGAAACGCTTCTGCATATACATTTTGTTCTTCTGAATTTTCGCTTACGAGCATCTCTTGCCCATAAATTGGATACATTTTTAGGGTAAAGATGGTTAAAAATATTGTTGATAAAACAAGAAATCGCTTCATGTCTTTTAATCCGTGGGTTAATGCAAATTTAGACAAAAATATGTTTCAAAAAAAAAATACTATGAAAATAAGATAGAATTGATTTTTTTTAAGGTTAGTAAGTGACTCATTTAGCAATTTATTTTTGCCTTTAGTTCAATTAGCTTCTTGTTTGTGGGGCGCAGTTTATATGCTTTTTGCCAGTATACTTTGGCCGTAAGGCAGGCTTTATCTCCAAGAAATTTATTGTTAAGAAACATTTCGCAAGAATAGATATAATCTGATACTGCGCGATCTATTTCAACATTTAAGTACTGAATTCTTTGTTTTATTTTAGCGTTGTTAACATTAAGATTCAGTGCTTTAGAATAATAAGTCATGGCTTCAGCATAAGTTTCCTGGTTGGTAGCCAAATTGTCGGCTTGCGCAAGCCACTTGCTAAAAAGGGTGCTTATTTCTTTGTTTATTAATATTTTAAGGTCTGTAATCGTCTTATCAGCCGGATAAATGCCAAGCAATGAATCTGCATTATATTGAGCTTTTGTATATTGCTCGGCTTTTAGTAACGATTCTAATTTATTCAAATCAGCGTTGTAGGTACTTGTTTTGCGTTTGTTCACATTTTCAACGGTATGCACTATTCGCAAAGCAAAAGTGTCTTCGTTTTCTTCTTCCAATATCTTCTTAGCCAAAGCATAAGCAGAGTCAATTTCGCCTCTGGTCATGAGTTCAATAGTTTGGTCTCTTCGCTCTTTTTGTTGATTGGGTCTAAATTGTATATACATGAAAAATGCGAGTAGCATTGAGCCAAATATCAGCAAAGTGTAGCGTACTTTTTCAGGAGATAAGATGGGCAACGCATGCCATTTCTTATTGGTCAAAATTTTAGTCTGATGGTTTTTTTGTTTATTTACAATAGTTTCGGCTGCTGTTGATTTATTAGTTCTGTTTTTATTCTTTAGTTTATCAAGTTTCTCTTTTTGTTTTTGGGATAAAATTTTTGTTTTAGGATTTTGTTTGTAATGTATCTGGATGGCCTTTTTGAGTTTCGATTTTGTTGAAAATCGCTCCAATTTTAGTTTTCTGGGTTTGTTTTTTTCAGCATCTGCTTTTTTTGCTGCTTTTTTCTCAGCAATTGCATTTCGAAGTGTTGCAATTCTGTTTTCGGCCTGTGCCCTATATAGCCCATCGGGGTAAAGATGCAAATAATGCTTTAAAGCCGCTATTGTATTTTGTCTTTCTATGCGGCTGTATACCTCCATATGAAAATGGTCTCGGCTTGTTTCATAAGCCAATTCTACAAATTTTCCATTGGGATACCTTTTTAAATACATATTATAGGCATGTGAAGTACCCAACTTAAGAGCTTTGTTCCAATCTTGCTCTTCTTCTATATCCTGAAGCATCTTCTTGGCCCTATCAAGAAAAGGGCTTTGGGGATGTGTTTCTACGAATCTTTCTATATTGTATTTCTTCGGGGCTTTTTTTACTTCTTCAAAAGCTGCCTCATCGTTAAGCTCCTGAAGTTTTACTTTAGCCTCATCTATATAAATACTCTCGGGGTATTTGGCTATGAACTCTTTAAAGGCTTTTTTTGTTTTTTTTGCCAGTACTTCTTCCCAAATTTCAGAATGGCTGTTGTAAAGAACGTTTTTTGCAAATGGGAATCGTTCTGCGGTTACAACAGAAGTTTTGAGGGGAGTGTGGCCTCTATTGTCTTTTTTGAGCCTGAATATTACTTCCGAATAAATTTCATCGAGGGTGATGAATTTTTTGTGATTAGGAATACCAAATCGTACTATCTCAAGAAGTTTTTCTGTAAAAAATGTTGGCTTATCCGGATTGTCTATATCAAAGGTCGCGTTCTCATTTTCGCCTGCCGACGATATCATGTATATACCTTCTATTTTGTTGAAGGCACTTATGATTTGACTGTTCAATGTACTCATAATCCCCATGTGATGGATATGTCCGCTGTGGCACGAGTCTATGATGAGTATTTTGAGACCTGCAGTAGAATTTTGTACCAAATCACGCAGGTAATCAAGCCTTAGTCCATTCAATTCAATGGTATCTTTTTTGCTATCTGCAGCAGTAAGATGTATTTGTAGGGTTTGTGGTCCGTGAAAACCATGTCCGGCATAATACACAATCAATACATTTTCATGGTAACGAGCATTATTTTTTGCATCTTCCAGCAATTCTTTGGTACGCGTAAGTGGCTGATCTAATATTGTAGTTATATTTTCTTCCGGTATACCCATATATCGGGTATCAGTCATTACTTCTTTAAGCCCATGCAAATTGGCTTTCACGTTTGGTATGGGGCTAATGCTAGGGTCACGTTCAAATGTACCGCTACCTATCAGGGCCACAAAAGTTTTGCTATAGTCGGGGGTATATTGCATTTCCCTGTGTTAAAAACCTTATGATAAGAATTATATCTGACAAAACTAATATATAATTTGTAATTCCGATTCATTTGTTTATAAAATCCTTTTAGGTAACCATTATTTTATGTTTTATGGCATGTTTAACAATTAAAATATGGTCATAGTACTTAATCTTATATCTTTGCTTTTAAATAGAAATTTATTATTATCATTATATAAGTCATTACTTTTTACAAAAACATGATTATGAAAGGTCAAAAAATTACCATGGCAGACGGAAAACTGCAAGTACCGAATAATCCTATATTACCTTTTATAGAGGGCGATGGAACAGGCCCTGATATCTGGCGTGCATCGGTACGCGTTTTTGATGCTGCTGTTGAAAAAGCATACGGTGGCCAGCGTAAAATTGAATGGATGGAAGTATTGGCAGGCGAAAATGCCTTCAACAAAACCGGAAACTGGTTGCCTTCTGAAACATTGGATGCTTTTCGTGAGTACCTTGTGGGTATAAAAGGCCCACTTACTACCCCTGTGGGTGGCGGTATACGCTCGCTCAATGTCGCCCTGCGTCAGGAGTTAGATTTGTATGTGTGTCTTCGCCCTGTAAGATATGTAGCCGGGGTACCATCGCCAGTGCGCAAACCTGAAGATGTTGACATGGTTATTTTTCGCGAAAACACCGAAGATATATATGCTGGTATAGAATGGGCTGCTGAAAGCGCCGATGTGCAGAAAGTGATGAGTTTCCTGCAAAACGAAATGGGAGTCAAAAAAATCCGCTTCCCAAAAACGACTGGCATTGGTATCAAACCTATTTCTATGGATGGAACCCAGCGTCTGGCCAAAGCTGCCATAGAGTATGCGCTTACAGAAAAACGTAAATCGCTCACCATTGTGCACAAAGGCAATATAATGAAATATACTGAAGGCGCTTTCAAAAATTGGGCATACGAAACTGCTGTGAACGATTACCGCAACCAGGTTGTAACCGAGCGCGAAAGTTGGATTATTGGCAATAAAGACCAAAATCCGAATCTTACAGTTGAAGAAAATGCAATCATGATTGATCCGGGTTATTCTATGATGACCCCGGCACAACAGGAATCTGTGCGTAAAGAAGTTGAAATTGCTTTGGCACTCATGCCTACTCACGGCGCCGGACAGTGGAAAAACAAGCTTATGGTCCGCGATTCTATTGCCGATATTACCCTTCAGCAAGTACTCACCAGGGCGAAAGATTTTGATGTAATTGCTACCATGAACCTCAATGGAGATTACTTGAGCGATGCATTGGCTGCACAAGTGGGTGGTATAGGTATAGCCCCGGGTGCCAATATAAACTACCTTACTGGTCATGCCATTTTTGAAGCTACTCATGGAACTGCGCCTAAGTACGCTAACCTAGATAAAGTTAATCCGGGTTCTGTGATACTTTCAGGTGCGATGATGCTTAAATATATGGGCTGGCATGAGGCACATGATCTTATTTGGAAAGGCATAGAAAAAGCCATTTCTCAAAAACGTGTCACATACGACTTCCATCGCCTGATGGATGGTGCTACCATGCTCAAATGTTCTGAGTTTGGCGATGCCATTATTGAAAATATGAACTAAAGAAGCTTAGGTTTTTAGCATATTTGTGCCTGCATTTCATATGTCCATTCTATTCAATGTGACCGCTTTGAAGTGCAGGTTTTTTTTTCTATGTAAAAGGAATAGATTTTTCATGAAAATATCCTATATTCACACACATAATATTTAATCATACAGTAATTAAAATTTTTTTAATATGTTCAATAAAAAAGTAGAAGAGGCTATAAATCATCAAATTGAAAAAGAAGCATATTCCTCTCAGTTATACCTGTCAATGGCTTCTTGGGCACACAAAAATGGTTACAGCGGCTCGGCCACATTTTTATACCTGCAAGCTGAAGAAGAACGAATGCATATGCTCAAACTTTTTAAATATATAAACGATAGGTCTGGCCATGCCATAGTTCCCAAAGTTGACCAACCACCTACAGAGTTTGAAAGTATCAGTAAAATTTACGAACAGGTACTTACGCATGAGCGCCACATTACAGCTTCTATCAATAACTTGGTTGGAGTTTGCATCGATGAGCGCGATTTTACCACCAACATGTTTTTGCAATGGTATGTGCAAGAGCAAATAGAAGAAGAAGCTAATGCACAGGGTATTATAGACCGCTTGCACCTAATGGGCAGCGATTCAAGCCTTATGTATATGTTTGATAAAGATATGGGTGTATTTCATCCTGCTGCAGCTGCCGCCAAAGGCAAAGGTGCAGCATCTGAGGCTTAACTAATCATATTCAATGGCTATGCAGATAATGCAACATAAACGAAACATAACATTGGGAGAGGTTTATATTGTTTCCACTCCTGAAATCGTATGGACAGTTTTGGGAAGTTGTGTAGCCATTGTTTTATACCATCCTAAATTAAAAAAAGGGGCCATATGCCATGCGCAGTTGCCTCACCAGCTCGACAAAGCTGCGCACTGCGAGAAAGAATGTCCCCGAAAGTGCAACAGAGAAAAACAAAATGGTGTTTTACTAATGAAATACCTCGATTGTTCTTTCAATTTCATGATAGCCAGGATAAATGAAATGGGGCTCAATACATCGGAGTTACAGGCTCATTTGTATGGAGGAGGCAATAGCTTGAGTCTCGTCTTACAAGGAAAAACAGTGGGTGAACAAAATATTTTGTTAGCTAAGGAGTTGCTTAAGAAGCACCACATTGAAATTGTTGAGCAAGATGTACTCGGAAACTTAGGACGAAAGATTTTTTTCGATTTCAATTCCAATAAATCAACTGTTCACTATCTGTAATTTGCTGCTTCTTTTCTATAGCCAACACAATGTTACGGCTAGTCAATAGCTTATTGCTAGGTAAGTATACTTTATGTTCGTGCACCAAATCCGCAAAATTTTACAAAAGCGAATGTTTTCTCACACATCGTTACATATTATATTGTATATTTGATTAAACACAATAATTTATGCACCATGAGTAAAAATCAATTTGATGCATTTGGGTACATACTCAAAGAAGAAAATTACGAGAAACTGGTTTCGAAGGTAATGCCCAACACCACCGTACTAGAAAACGTTGGGGCTTATCCGGGATACTATGGAAGTGATATGCCTCAGAAAACCAGTATTCCGGGCCATTTGTTTTTTATTCAAAAAAAGGAATATACTTGGGAAGAGCTTATGCGTAAAACGCATAAAATCAAGCGTTTTTTTGATGGAAATTTTGTCATGAATCAGGCGACCCTTTCGTTTGGAAATAAATCATATCCTGCTATTCGAATCAAAAAACTCGATTCATACGACAAGATAGCACAATTACAAAGTGCATATGTATTTGAAAATATTTTGTTCGAAAAAAATATCCCTACTCCCAAAGAAGCACTCACCAAAGTGCGCAAATATTTTGTTATTGAAGAATTGAATGAAAATATATGGGCCGACTTAGAAGAAAAAGATATTCATTACCTCAGAGTGCCACATTTTACCAATTGGGAGTTCTTTCGAAAAATTACAAACATTGCAAAAAGTAACCTTGGACCCGGATTCATGTTTGATGCTGCAATGGGGGTAATATATCGCCGCGATTATTTGTATGACGTACTTCGAATTTATGCCCCTGATATGGATGAAAAAATGCTACTCCACATACAGAGCACTTATGTGAATCAGTTTGAACACTTTTCTTCTTAAATTCTTTTTTTAGTAGATTGCAAGGCATGATGTTTTTTCAATGTTGAAAAAAAATATCATGCCTTTGTTTTTTAGTTAAAATCCAGATTAAATTTTTGCCTCAAGTCGTTGAGGTTCTGATTCTGGCTGAGGAGATAATTGAGCTTATCCTGAGCTGTATATATTTTCTTTTTTTCTCCCGTTTGTTCAATCACATTGAAATGCAATTGAAGATTTTTATTACGCAATTTTGTGCGAAGGAATGTGATTATTTCGTCGCGTATTTCTACCATTGAATCTTGCTGAATCTTGGTCATATTGATAGAAATAGAATCGGGCTCCATGAATACCGGTGTGGCGTTGTTGAGTATAGCCGCAAATCGAGGTCGCTGTTGCATGTTTTCGAGCAGTTCCTGCCACTTTTCGTTTACCAGTTCTGCTGTGATAGTGTGCTCGTCTGTTGTCTGAGGTGCTTGCACCTTTTCCCCGTTATCGGGTTTGGGTACACTCGCGTTTTTGTTGAGTATATCAGATATACGGGGACTGCTAATTATCTTTTTTTTTTCTGTATTGGCGGTACTTTGCGAGTTGATGGCTGCGGGGTTGGTTTGAGCAGTGGCAGTTTGCTGTGGTACGGCTTGTACTACGGCAAAGGGCGAATTGGGCGAAAGATTACACAACTGAAGCAATGTCATTTCTACCAGAAGGCGCTGGTTCTGGCTGTTTTTGTAAGCGATATCGCAAGTATTGAGTAAGGCAAGAGACTGAAATATAAAAGCAGGACTGCAAGATGCCGCCTGCACTTTGTATCTTTCTCTGAGCGAAGCTCCTACCTCAAGCAATTCGAGGGTGATTGCATCAGTACAGACCATTAGGTCGCGAAAGTGACTGCTGAGCCCATTGATGAAATGATGACCATCAAAGCCCTTATTCAGTATCTCGTTGAATATGAGCAGACATTCAGATATTTTAGCATTCAGGAAGGCATCGGTGAGCCTGAAGTAATAGGTATAGTCGAGTACATTCAGGTTGTCGATAGCTTGTTGGTAAGTTATTTTCTTGCCCGAGAAACTTACTATTTGGTCGAAGAACGAGAGGGCATCACGCATACCGCCATTGGCTTTTTGTGCAATGATATGTAGTGCTTCCGGTTCAGCATTTATGCTTTCGCGGGTAGCCACGTAGCTAAGCTGACCGGCTATGTCTTCCACTTTTATTCGGTTGAAATCGAATATCTGGCAACGAGATAGTATGGTGGGCAATATTTTATGTTTTTCGGTAGTTGCCAATATAAATATGGCGTGCTTTGGGGGTTCTTCAAGTGTTTTAAGGAATGCATTGAAAGCAGAAGAAGAGAGCATATGTACCTCGTCGATGATGTATACGCTGTGAGTACCAATTTGCGGTGGTATACGAACCTTATCAATGAGGCTTCGTATGTCTTCTACGCTGTTGTTGCTGGCAGCATCGAGTTCATGGATATTATAAGAGCGGTTTTCGTTGAAAGCTTTGCACGATTCACATTCGTTGCATGCCTCTATTTCGGCATTCAGATTTTGGCAATTGATGGTTTTTGCAAAAATACGGGCACAAGTAGTTTTTCCTACACCACGCGATCCTGAGAACAAGTATGCGTGTGCCAAATGCTTGGTATGAATGGCATTTTTGAGTGTGGTAGTTATGTTTTGCTGGCCCACAACCAGATCGAAGCTGGAAGGCCTGTATTTTCGGGCAGATACTATAAAATTTTCCATTTTTGCAGGCTTATACGTGCCATACAAAGGTATATTTAATAGTTCAAAAATGCAATGAAGTACAACACACAAGTTTTCAACACATACCTAAGTATGGTACCAGCATATAAAAAAACCTGCTAAAAAAGTAACCGGTAGTTTGTATTTGAATAAATTATGCGTAGATTTGCAACCCGAAAAACTACATTTTAAACAAAACAAAATTAAGTTTTATGTTGAATCAGTATGAAACCGTTTTCATTGCCACTCCCGTTTTATCTGAAGACCAGATAAAGGAAACGGTCGCAAAATTCAAAAATATTTTGCTCGAAAATGGCGGTGAAATAGTCCACGAAGAAGATTGGGGCCTCCGAAAACTGGCCTACCCAATTCAAAATAAAAGCACAGGCTTTTATTACCTAGTAGAATTCCGCTCGCCCGGTACACTTGTAAACAAACTTGAAACGGAGTACAGAAGGGATGAGAAAATCATTCGTTTCTTAACTTTCCGTATGGATAAGTTTGCTGTAAAATACAGCGAAAAGCGTAGAAATTTATCGAAAAAAGAAGAATCTAAGAAGGAGGAATAATTATGGCTCAAAGTTCAAGCGAAATCAGATACCTGACCCCACCGTCAGTTGAAATAAAAAAGAAGAAATACTGCCGCTTCAAAAAGAGCAGAATTCGTTATGTGGATTACAAAGATTCAAACTTCTTGAAAAAATTCCTCAACGAACAAGGTAAAATACTTCCTCGCCGCATCACCGGTACTTCACTGAAATATCAGCGTAAAGTATCGAAAGCCGTTAAACGCGCCCGCCATTTGGCCCTGCTTCCTTATGTAACCGACTTGATGAAATAAACCCGGCTGACTTAGGCTGAATGTAAAATATTTTAAGACAATGGAAATTATTCTTAAACAAGATATAGCTAACCTCGGGCAAAAAGACGAGATTATTAAAGTTCGCGATGGTTATGCCATGAACTTTCTCATTCCAAAAGGAATGGCTACTATGGCTACCCCTTCTGCCAGAAAGCAACTTACTGAATTGCAGAAACAAAGAGCACACAAAGAAGCACGCGTTCGCATGGAAGCTGTTGCTTTGGCTGAGCAACTCAACGGTAAGGAGCTTACTATTGGTGCTAAAACAAGTACTACAGGCAAGATTTTTGGTTCTGTGAATACAATCCAAATAGCTGAAGCGCTTTCTAAAAAAGGATTTGAGATTGATCGTAAGAAAATTATGATCAAAGAAGATCACATAAAAGAAGTTGGTAAATACTCTGCCACTATAAAACTTTACAAAGATATTATTGTTGAAATTCCTTTCGAAGTAGTTTCTGAGTAATTCGTTATAGGGTTAGAATTACAATATGTTAAAGATAGGCTGTCCGATTGGGCGGCCTTTTTTATTTCTGAAAAAGAGTTTAAGCGAAAAAACATATTGGAAATAGGTGAATTCCGCTAAGAGAATATAGGATATATGACGGATTTTACGAATTGGGCTTGTTTTAAAACGCAAAAAAAACAATTAAGTAAAACTATAAGCCGGATTCTGTTCCGCATGTTGCCATTCGGTGTCTGCCATTTATCTGGGCCGTCTATCACTAGCCGGCTCGTGCAACCTACCCCCCGGCTCAGGCGAGCAACCCTAAAACACCGGTATATTTGGTCTTGCAACCCATGAGTGAAACAGCCACGATGTCACCACCATGCTGGTAAGCTCTTACCTTACCTTCTCACCCTTACCCTTTGCAGGGCGGTTATTTTCTTCTTTCATACTTTACCTTCGCAGATATCTTCCCGTTAGGAAGCATGG
>JAIFMY010000239.1 GCA_020048155.1 Bacteroidota bacterium | reverse complement strand
TTTTCCTTTTTTTCTTTGGGTAAAAGCTTTGATGTTACAAATGGTTTATCGAACTGAATGACAAAGAAATACTTTCGTTCTACCCAATTTTTCGTATGACAATATCCTGAAATGCTTGTATTGTTTTCGATTTTTACATTACTTTCTAAAACTAAACTATCGGTCAGAAATTTTAATCCATGTTGAAAATTAATAATCAACGAAGCCTCTTTTTCTGGGAACGTATATCTATGAAAAGCAACACGTTCCGATGCCGTAAGTTCAACTTTTACTCCATCGTTTTTGGTTAGGGCATAATAACCAACTTCGGCGTTTTCGGTCGTTTTTCCGTAACTTTTCTGCATTTTTTCAGATATGGTTTTTACAAACGGCAATAATAGAATGTCGCCCATTTCTCCAATGCCGGTTCCACTCAAGCGGGTTTGCGAAAAGCCCAATAGGGTAGTGTCTCTGTACTGATAACCACTGGTATAAGCCCAATCATGATCGTTGTTATCTACTCCGGGCTGTACCATTCCGAAAGGCATGGAAGGCCCCGGAAAAGTGTGGCCAGTGCCATCGGTACCTATAAATACATTTACAAATTGGGTATTATTTTGGGCAAACGAGGTGTGAATACAAAATGCCAAAATCATTAAATGAGTTACAATAAGCTTCATATAAACAGACTAATAAATAAATTGAACTATACAAAAGTATTAGGATAAATTTTGAAATCATTTGTCAAAATTTTCCAAAAATGATGTTATATTGTCGTAAAATTAAATTAAGAATGCATTACAAGATAAAATAAGGGAAAGTGAAAGAAATTTATGAACATATATCGCAAAACAATGCCAACTCATATATTTACAGATACTTTTGTTTGCCGCAGTTTAACGGAAGCTATCATTATCATTCTGAACTAGAGCTAACTTACATTGAAAGCAGCTCTGGGAAACGCTTTGTAGGGAGTAATGTTTCGGATTATCAAGAGGGAGATCTTGTTCTAATAGGTTCAAATATACCGCATTGCTGGAAAAGTGCTAAGCCTGCGCAATCGGACAAAGGGTACGCTAAAGCAAAAGTTATACAATTTAGTAACGACTTTTTCGATACGCAAATAAGCAGAATTCCTGAGTTGATTTTCCTGAAAAATCTGCACCAGAAAGCTGGTTCTGGACTTCTAATAAAAGGCAATACAAGAGCAGAAATCGTTAAAAAAATGAATTTTGAAAATGCTGAAAATTCATTTCAAAACTTTTTAACATTATTGGAAATACTTTATCTGATTTCGCAGTCAAATGAATCTGAGTATATAAATAATCAAATTTCTGGCATAGATTTTACGCACAAGGAAACCGAGCGATTTAATTCTGTTTTTTCGTATATTGTTGAAAATTATACAACAGACATTAATCTCAATATTTTAGCTGATCTTGCACACCTAACACCTACTTCGTTTTGCAGATATTTTAAACAGGTTGCAAAAAAAACACCTTTCGATGTAATTGTAGAACTACGTATTAAACACGCTTGTAATTTATTGAAGTCGACAGAAATGTCTATCGCTGATATTTGTTTTGAGTCCGGGTTTGGCAATCTTTCTCATTTCAACAAAGAATTTAAGAAATCAACCAACCTAACACCATTGAAATACAGAAGAATGTTTTGATAGTATTGAATCCCCTGCACAGGAATTATACTTCTCAATTATAGATAATTCAAAGTATAAACTAAATATTATTTAATTTCAAACCTATAAAACTACAACTTTAGCTATCTAAAAGTATTAAAATACCCTCGATAAAACTTCATTAAGACCTCTTGCAAAGGACTGGCAGGTACACTTCTATATAAAAGGCTTTAAAACATTTTAATTGCCATAAATAAAGTCTATTTGAGGTTTAATGCTTGTAAGAAATCTTTACGCAACTGAGAGTCTACCTCAAACATATGAATGTAATCAATATAGCTGTCTTTAGATCTTAGGTATGTAATCATTGGCCTAGCAAAAGCTATATACGCGAATATTCCACCAAGTATTCCAACTACAATTCCCAAATAGAAATTGATTATAAAACTAATAAGAATAACTGCACCTGTAATGATTGAATTCTTCCTGATATAAGGTAAATTGATCCAAGTTACACCCAACCAAGACATTAAATAGTCTTGCGGTGCATTTAACATAAACCAAGTATTGGTTCTGTGATCTAAGAAACCTGCTATTTTGTTGTGAAAACCATCGCAAACGTACCATACCAAATCAATTTGTGTACCTTCAATTACAGGTAAGTCAAAGCCATAGGCAGTAATGGCATCTGAAACAGTATCAGTTTTGTAATACAGGCGCGTATGGCGAGTATTGACGCTTGATAGAGTGGAAGTGAACGAAACCGGATCTATATAACCCGAGCCTTGATAAATATGTCCACCACCACCGCTTAACTGGCTGGTTGTTGTAAACGAAGTCTCGCTCCATTTTTCTACTTTTTCTAAAATTGCAGGGGTTACAAGCATTTTTACAATACGCTCTTTACCGCTTAAGAGTTTGATGTTTGCCATATAATGAATTGTTTTGTTGGTTTTGTATATGTTGCGAAATTTGATTTACCCTGAAAAATTGTGAATTGGTTGATGCTAAGTATAACTTTTTTAGTTACTTCATTACTATCAAATCTAATAAACATTAGTTTGAATTCAAAAAGATTACAGCACATTTTACAAAATTAATTCATACATCAGAATTTTTTCACAAGCCTAAAGTTGAATCCAAATTTGAAGAGTTATTCCTATTAGGGGCTCACTCGACTTAACTTTGTTTCGGCAATTCTTCATATTATCTGTTTTTAAATGTCGTTACTTCAATTTTAATCCTACAAGTGTAATGTCGTCTCTTTGGTTTGTGTTTGCCATAAATATTTTAAGTTCTTCTTCCATTTTTATTTTTTGAGTTTCCATGTCCAAGTGCCTTATTGTTTCGAGAAAACCTATCAATCGCTGCTTACCATAATTTTTTCTATCGAAGTTACATTGATCCGTATACCCGTCGGTAGTTAAGTACAAGATATCATCTTTATGTAGGGTTATTTTATGATTTGTGAATTCCTGTTTTTTCCTTTTAATGCCGCCAATATTATTTCTATCGCCTTTTAAAGTGAATATAGGTTTATCTTTTGCGGCTATATAAATATCATTTTTGGCACCGCTAAATGTAATTGAATATGAGCCTTTTGATTCACCATTCTCGAAGAGTAATAAACCAAGATCCATCCCATCGGCATTGGTATTCGCTTCTTGGTTAAGGGTGCTCACTACTTCAGTATCTAGTTGCAATAGTATTTCTTTTGGGCTATATTCCTTTCTGCGAAATACTATCTCATCCAAGATTTTTGAGCCAATCATTGAAAGGATGGCGCCTGGAACACCGTGTCCGGTACAATCTACCACAGCAAAGAATATTTTCTCGTTTTCCTTGCCTATTTTTTTTGCTGAGAACCAGTAAAAATCACCTGAAATAATATCCTTAGGCAAATAAATGATGAAAGGATCGAAAAATGAGTCAAGTACCTTGTGGGAAGGCAATATTGCATTCTGAATGGTTTTGGCATAATTGATGCTGGATATAACTTCTTTGTTTTGAAGCTCAATGATTTGTTTTTGATTTACTATTTCGTCCTTCTGTGCATTTATTTCTTCAAATTGGCTGTTGAGAACTCCATTTTGTTCAATCAGGTTGTCGGACAAACGCATAAGCTCATCTGCTTGAGTGCTTATTTCTTCTTTTTGCTGAAACAATTCCGAATTTTTACGCTGCAATTCTTCTGTTCTTTGTGCTACTATTTTTTCTAAGTGAATGTTTTTTTCCTTGAGCCTGATGCTATATATTTTTACTACGGCATAAATGAATACGGCAAGTAGAATAATATAGCCTATTATAGCCCAGTATGTTCTGTACCATGGAGCTTTTATTTCAAAATAAAATGCATCGCTTTCCACTATTACGCCATTAGCATCTGTGCAACGAACTTTGAATTGATATGTACCCTCATTTAAATTGGTATACTCTTTGAAATTTTGGGTACTCCATTCTGACCAATTATTGGTGTAACCTATAAGAATGGTGCTAAACAAATTGTTAGATTCATCTACGAAACTGGTAGCGGCATAATTGAAAAGTATAGAGTTGTAGGAATACGGGAAATTATATTTTTTGATGTCTGGCCTATAAAACGAATCTATTCCTGTATGATCATTTACCAGGATGTCTTCTAATAATACTTGATAGTTTGAGGGCATTTTATTCTGATTGCTGAGGTTTAGCAGAAATAGTCCCTCATTGGTAGTGAGCCACAAACTATCTTCTTGATATGAGTAAAAGGATATGTTTTTTAGTTTGGGTAAACGTGAAAAGATTGCAGTATCTATAGTATTGGCATTCATGTCTAACCAGGCCGCTTCAACTGCATTGTTTTTTTGGTAAGATATAAAAAGCTTATTTTCAGAAATCTTCATTACATCCACTATGGGAAATTCAGGAAGTACATATTTTGCAAAATATGGAGATTTGGGCTTAAAAGTGTTGCTGCTGTTGTCAAAACAATACCATGTTTTATAGGGTTTTACATATAAAGTATCATTGATTGCGATTACACTTAGTTTCTCAGTCTTCTCGGGCAGTTTGTTGGTATAATTAATTACCTTATAAGGCATGCTTTCGCCCGGAAAATATTCAAGACGGTACAAAAAATGCTCTTCAGTAATTAACCAAATATCACCATTTTTTAATTCAAAAATATCGATTACATGGCCATCGATGTTCGAAAAACTCTGAACTTCGCTCCAATTGGTGTTAGTATTTACAATTTCTATCTTACTGGCAATGGCTTTCAGTAAGTAGTCCTTTTTTACTTCAATATGGTGGAATTTGTATAGCGTACGAGATTTTGTAACCAATTCCGCCTGACTTAAATCATTTTTGGCCAAAGTATAAAGCCCTGATTTATTGCCAATCAATAAGATAGAATCACGATCAACTTTACGTTTAACTTTCTTAAAATCGTAGGTTCTACCTTTTATTTCACTCAGAGGCTGAAAATATATGTCTTTCAAATATAATGTACTTTGATTTGTTCCAGCATATATCATGTTTTTATGCCACATAATTTGATTTACAGCCCCATCTAGCCCATTATTTTCATTCCAGTATCGCCAAGGTGACATGATATCTATTTTATAAATACCCTTGCTGGTGCCCAGCCATAGTTGATTATCATTATCAAGTAACATAGATTTTATATCCAGATTTTTCAGTCCGTTTTCTTGATCTATGAGGTATGAAAAATGTAACAATGAATCAAATACGGCTATACCGCCACTTCGAGTAGACATGGCTATTTGCCCGTTCTGAAACCTCAATCCTCTATATATTTGATGTTTGCTGAAGAGTGTATCTAAAGGGGTATCTATTTTCTCAAATTCAATGCTATCGGAGTCTGTATGCATGAGCATCAGTCCGTTGTCTTGCAAACCCAGCACTATGGTTTTGTCAGATACTGATTCCATGGCATAAATTCGCTCATTTACCAATAGCTTAGATCCCGGCACCATGTGCAAGGAGTCGCCTAACATTTCGTACAAAGGGGCTTCTCTGAATTTTACAAAGTATCTGTTGTGCACTGAAAATGCCATTTGGTATGCATCATTGCGTAGGTTTGAGTGCCAGTACTTTATCTTGCCTTGCTGGTATTTATAAATATGTGTAAATGATTGAAAATAAACTGCATCTCCCAAAACGTGTATTGTATATACTTCAGACGAAACATCATCAGGTTTTAGGCTGTCGCTGAGCGAAATATACTCAAAACTACCATATTTGCCTTCTTTTAGGTATCCAAATTGCCTGAACCCACCTATGTATACCCGTCCTTCTGGCGATACACACAATGACTTCCCTTCAGAATACTGTGATAAGCGTATATTCTTCCAAGATTTTCCGTTGTATATACTTATTCCATCGGCCGTAGCGAAAATAAGTCGGCCTTTCTTATCTTGCGCTATTGCATTTATTTGTTCACTCGAATTGTAAGTGGTAGGTGAATAATAGGTATAAGATTTTATATAAACGAAATGTGTTGTTTAAACATTTATCGTCATCAACCTGAATATTTTTCATATCTCGTTTCATTTTATTTATATTTCAATATAGCTGCTACGTTCAACGCATTAGCAAATCAATGGTTTTAAAACCTAGACCTGCGTAGATGTATACAATTGCATGCATGGCTCAACCTAATAGCTCGATTGTTTTCTTTGGCAGAATAAATCATATGTGCCTTTAATGATACTTCCACTTTCATTTTTTTCGGGGGTACTGGTAAAGTATTTTACCGTTTTTATCTATGAGTGTAGTTACCAATACAGTATCGTTTAAGCTACAAAGCGCAAAACCCGAAGCCGCGCTTGTAAAAACGCTACCGTCAAATGGTACTACTTTTCGTGACTGTGATGCAGAACTATTTACAAAAAAATCAATGGAGGAGCTGCCAGGTTTAATGTGTTGAAAATTATGAATATGCCCACAATAGTATGCATCCACACGGTACTTCTCCAGCATAGGTAAAAGTCGATTTTGAAGATCTTCTCTCTCTGATCCATCTTTTGTTGTTCCTGCATAAATTGGATGATGCCCCATGACTATTTTCCATT
>JAIFMY010000156.1 GCA_020048155.1 Bacteroidota bacterium | reverse complement strand
CTAGCCTCAACCAGATTGGATTTGATTATATGGATTGGATAGTAACGCCTATTTATGTTTCGAAGCCTGATGATACCGGTGCCGGAAAATGGATGGCTCTGATAGCTGGTGCCAAACGAAATGAAAATAATGAATTGCAGTTCGATCCCAAATCCGAATTTTTGTTCCCCATGCAAGGCTCTTACCGCAATAATGCCTTTATTCTGGAAAACCAGGGAATGATAATGCCTGTTACCGGTATACCTATACCATTTAATTTGCTTGAGTTGAGGGGCGAATTTGAATACAATACCACAATCAGGCAAGGTGCTACTATGTATGCAGATACCAAGGTGCTTTCTATCCCTACATTTGGCAAATATTTGGTAGCTGCTGGCTTGGCGAACGATGTATACAAGAAATTGCTGGTTACAGGAACTTTTATTACCCAGGACGCTGCCTCATCTGCCATTAAGAGCAATAAAGTAATGGGTATTGAGTTGAAGGAAGCAGGGGTAGTACAATCTACTGCCACCGAAAAAGGCCGCTTGTGGGTAGAATTGAATAATACCAACGACGAGCATATTTACCCCTCGCAACACCGTTTCTCTATCATTCTGGTAGATACCGAACGGATGATTCCTTTGTATATAAACTATGCTGCGAATACTACCGTACTAAGTACAAATGCCGGGGATATTAGTAAAATTGTATTGGAATTGCCCGAAAAATTTGAATTCCCTGCCCAATGGGAAGCTTGGGTAATGCAAGATGCAAGCATAATACTGAAAACACCGATTAAACTCCTGAAAAAGAATTAAATCATCTATTTGATTAATCTTTGTAAATAAGGTATTTGATACGCATTTTTTTGTATGCATCCAGTTCGGGTTGCCAACTTTGCCTTATTTCATCTTCGGAAAGGCCTTGTTTTATTTGTTTCAGAAGTAAGTCGTTTCCTGCTAATAGGTTAAACCATTTTTCATTGCTGATGAGAGGAATGCTATCGCCGCACTTGGTGCGCATATCCAGTAGGTATTTCAATGTGAATTTTTCGGTTGGGTCGGCATTTCTAAGGTCTATTCCAAAACATATCTGGCCTTCGGCAGGCGGATTCATCATCATACCTGGCCTGTCTTCAGGCGTAAAAGTAAAACTGCCAAATTGTTTTTTTTCGGGGTATCCTATAGCCTGAAAAGGAAAATCGGTACCCCTGCCTATGCTGAATTTGCTGGCTTCAAAAAAACAAAGCGAAGGATATAGTCTGATAGATAAATAATTGGGCAAGTTGGGCGAAGGTTTTACTGGAAGCTCGTATTGCGTGTTGTGGGTATAATTTGCAACCGGAATCACTGTAAGGTCTACTTTCTCTTTATTGTCGAGCCACATTTCTCCGTTTATCATTAAAGCCAGTTCGCCTACTGTAAGTCCATGAACCACCGGTATGGGATGGATGCCCACAAACGATTTGAATTCAGGTTTCAGAACGGGCCCATCTATTTGGTCTCCAAGCGGATTGGGACGATCAAGCACAATAAGGGGTTTGTTGTACATGGCACACGCATTCATTACATAATGCATGGTGGAGATGTATGTGTAAAACCTCACTCCTACATCCTGAATATCGAATATGAGCACATCCAGGTTTTTCATCTGTTCTGCGGTAGGCTGCTTGTTTTTTCCAAATAAACCTACTATGGGAATACCTGTTGCAAGATCTACGGTGTCAGAAAAATGGGCACCCGGATCTTTATCTCCTCTGAAACCATGCTCAGGCGCGAAAATGTATTGAATATTGACACCTTTGGAATACAGAAAATCTACCAAGTGCATATTCTCAACCTTTGAGGTAGAATTTGCAACGATGCCTATTTTTTTGCCTATAAGAAAATTTTGATATTTATCCCATTGGTGAGCACCCGGTATAGGTGCAGATTGAGTACTGCACTGCCATGTTAGTATCGATAGCCAAACAACTATCCATTTCATGGCTAGGTTCAACTATTTAGAAATTTATCCAGATTATTTACTTTCATCAGGTTGATGTGCACACCCAAGTTTTCTTCAATTTCCATTATTTCTTCTTCAATATCGGCATCATCTTCATCTACATACCAATTTATGATAAGGCTCCCGCCTTCGTGTTCAAAACGGCTCAGTATTGCAATCATCTCAAAAATCACTTTTGCACTACTGGTGTTGAAGTATTCAAGTTTAACGTCGAAGACTATGGAAATTGCTTGATGTGAAAATTTTTCGAGCCAATCTAGAATCGGAATATAAAAGCCGAGAGTATCTTCAAGAAAAGACTTTCCGCTAATTTCTAACGAGCCGGTTATGGCGTCGAACCTGATTGTGGGTACATCGTATTCGCCAGAAATTCCTTTTATAAATAAACTATCCATATTTTTGATTTAGATTTTGGTCAATTTGATATTGATTGATCAAAGATAGGAGTATTTTTTTTAATACAATATATTCTAATCAGTAAAACTTATAAATTAGCTACCCTAAAAGTTAGGTTATATGCAACTTTCAAAATATATATTTTTAGTCATTTTTATCACCCTTTCAAGCCGCTCTGTTGCACAAGTGGCATACTCATATTACAGTTCGGAAGATGAAAAACTATGGGTTGAGAAACAACTTAGTGCAATGACGCAACGCGATAAAATTGCACAACTTTTTATGATAGCCGTTTATAGTAATAGGGATGCTGCTCATGAAAATGACATTGACAAACTGGTTTCTCAGGGTATTGGTGGGGTTGTTTTTTTTCAGGGGACTACATTGCGTACTGCCCAGTTGGCGAATAGATTTCAGAATACTGCACGTACGCCTTTGTTTGTGGCTATTGATGGGGAATGGGGCCCAGCCATGCGGCTTACTGATGGTGTACGGTTCCCCTACCTGATGACTCTAGGGGCCATTCAAAGCGATTCACTTCTTTGGTATGCAGGATACGAAATGGGACGGCAATTTATGAGGATGGGGGTAAATATGAATTTGGCGCCTGTTGCCGATGTGAATAATAATCCGCTTAATCCGGTTATCAATTTCAGGTCGTTGGGCTCAGATGCCAATCGGGTAGCGCGACAGGTGAGATGGATAAATGATGGAATGAAATCTTCAGGTATATTGACCTGCGCTAAACACTTCCCGGGGCATGGCGATACTGAAACTGATTCTCATTTTGATTTGCCTGTAGTACCGTATGGTTTTAATCGCTTAGATTCAATTGAATTGAAACCTTTCAAAGAGCTCATTAATAGTGGTGTAGATGCAGTGATGGTGGCGCATCTGAATATGCCAGCTTTACAAGCCAATAGTATTCCTTCTACTTTTTCCGATAGTATTATAAATGGAATACTTGTAAGAAAATTGAACTTTGATGGCTTAGTGATGACCGATGCACTGAATATGAAAGGCGTGACAAACGATTATAAGCCTGGCGAAATTGAACTGAAAGCACTTTTGGCCGGGAATGATATTTTACTATACTCTGCCGATCCTGTTTTTTCTATAAATTATCTTGAAAAAGCCCTTCAGAACGGGGAAATAAGCATAGATCTAATTGAGAAAAAATGTAAACGAATACTCCGAGCCAAATATAGAAATGGGATTCGTACCAAAATAGAAACCGAGACAGAGAATCTGTATTCAGATTTAAATAATGTTTCTACTCAAGCGCTAATTCGCAATTTGTTTGAGTCTTCAATAGTTTTATTGCAACAGACCAATGCTGTACCTCTTCTCAAAACATTTACTTATTCTATTGCATCAGTAGCAATTGGTGCTGATTCTTTATCTGCTTTTCAGAAAATGAGCGGCAACTATGCGAATATTCAGAATATTATAATCAAAGATTTGTCTGACAAAAACATTGATAGCCTTTTGAGAAGTTTGAAAAAATTCAGAAAAGTTATAGTTTCTGTGCATGGTATACAAGTGTACCCGAAGCAAAACTATGGAGTATCTGCTCAAACTGTTAAATTGATTGAAAAGATATCGAAACAAAACGAAACCATATTGGTATGGCCCGGAAACCCATATGCACTCAATGGTATAAATTTGAGCTCGGTACGAGCTATTCTGATTGGTTGGCAGCGTGGAGAGATGGTAGAGCAAATTCTGGCTCAGTCTCTTTTTGGTGCCATCGAAATTAAAGGTAAACTATCGTTGAATCTGAACATCGGGTTCAAATTAGGATTTGGCATACATTCCAAAGGGGGTCATCAACTGCGTTATGCCATTGGTGAGCAAGTAGATGTAAATTCTTCTAAACTCAAACATGCGATTGATTCCATTGCAATACTTGGCCTGAACGAAAAGGCATATCCCGGATGTCAGGTTATGGTGGTGCGCAAAGGTGCTATTATTTTTCATCAAACATACGGGAGTATGTTTGATGATTCCATGGTTGTAGTTACCCCAAATGCATTGTATGATTTAGCTTCTATAACCAAAGTGGTGGCTACATTGCCTGCTTTGATGATGCTATATGAGGCCGACGATTTTGATTTTGATGACAAGATTTCGAAGTATTATCGCAAATGGCGACGTAGCAATAAGCAAGATATTACGTTCAGAGAAGCACTTGCCCATCAGGCCAGACTCACACCTTGGATTCCTTTTTATAAAGAATTCATAAACGAAGATAAAACCTTCAATTCTAAATACATTACACGGCAGCATTCATATAAAACCATTTCTGAAATAAGCCCGGGTTTATATATTACTCGAAAGGCAGATAAAAAGATTTTTTCTATGATTCGTGATTCTGAATTGCTAGAGAAAACCGAATACAAGTATTCAGATCTTTCGTTTTATGTATATCCTAAAATAATCGAGAAACTTACATTCCGCCATTTCGATACCTATTTGAAAGAAACCTTATATATACCGCTTGGTGCGCATACTTTTACATATAATGCATGGCATTATTTCAATTCAGATCGCATTGTACCTACCGAGCGCGATACTTTTTTTAGAAATACCTTGCTTCGTGGTTTTGTTCACGATGAAGGTGCTGCGTTGCTTGGCGGTATTAGCGGGCATGCCGGATTATTTGGTACTGCCACAGATTTGGCTAAATATATGCAAATGATACTGAATAAAGGTGAATTTGCCGGAACAAGGTTTTATAGCGAAGCTACTGTTGATTCTTTTCTGGTTACCCCTTTTTTAGCATATGGCAACCGACGTGCCCTTGGTTGGGACAAACCCCTGATAAACAATAACATTTTGCCTCTTTCAAAAGCATATCCTGCGCCTATGGCCAGTGCCGCCAGTTTTGGTCATGGCGGCTTTACCGGCACTTTTATTTGGGCAGATCCAGACAATGAGCTTATATTTATTTTCCTATCCAACAGGGTATCGCCTTACCGTTCCAATCAAAAATTGTATGATTTGAATATCAGACCTGCTATGCATCAGGCTTGCTACGATGCGCTTATCAGGCATTAGTATACAAACGCTTTCAAAAAGATTTCTTTATGAATTTTACTGTTGTTCAATTATCTTCCGGAATGCGTTTGGTGCATATACAGACTCCTACAGAGCTCATTTGGTGTGGCGTAACCGTAGGTGTGGGTTCTCGCGACGAGCTTCCTGAGCAGGAAGGGATGGCACATTTTATTGAGCATTTGGTGTTTAAAGGCACAAAAACTCGAAACAATATTCAACTGATAAATAGAATTGAAGATGTGGGCGGCGATTTAAATGCTTTCACCACAAAGGAATATACTACTTATTACGCCAATTGCCTGAAGATTGACATGGCTCGTGCAGTCGATTTGGTACTTGACTTGGCCATAAATCCGAGTTTTCCGGATGATGAAATTGAAAAGGAGCGAAATGTGATTCTCGATGAAATCCTGTCGTACAAAGACGCACCTGCTGAAGCCATAAGCGACCAGTTCGATGAACTACTTTTTAATGAGCATCCCTTAGCCCACAATATTCTGGGAAATGCCAAAAGTCTAAAAAAAATTCAGCGCAAAGATATTTTAGCTTTTTATCAAAAGTTTTACACTGCATCCAATATGGTCATTGGCTTTTTGGGCGATGTTCCGGTTGAAAAGGTAGTTGCATTTATTGAAAAGCGTATACCAAATGTACTACAGCTCAAAACTGAAATTGAAAGGGCTTTGCCTTACAGAATAATACCACAGGTAAAAATAGAAAAACGTAAGTTTCACCAAACCCATTGTATTATGGGAGGAAATGCACCTAGCAGTGTAGACAAAAACTGGTATGTAGCTCATATGATCAATAATTACATTGCAGGACCAAATTTTAGTGCATTGCTCAATATGATTGTACGCGAACGTCATGGCCTTGTTTATCAGATTGATTCTAGCTATAATGCCTACTCAGACACAGGTACCTTTTCTATATATTTCGCCTCCGATAAACCTGATTTGGATAAGGCCGTAGATTTGATAAACCGTGAATTGAAGAAAAAACTAGAATCCGGAGTTTCCGAAATTAAATTTCAAAAACTTAAAAGACAGTATTTGGGCCAATTAAAATTGGCGCAAGAAAACAAGGAGAGCCAGTTGTTTGGTGCTGTAAAAGCAATTATGTTTCTGAATAGGGTAGATACATATGACATTTTCTATGAAAAAATTGCCCATGCTACCTGTGAAGATTTCAATGCTATTTCGCGTGAAATGCTTAATCCTGATAATTTTAGTCGCCTTGTATATATCTAATATTTTGGTTGGTTGATATGAAAATAAAACTCGAAGAATATCTGAGCGGGCATACAAGCCCCGAATCTGAATTACTTAAGGTGTTGAATCGCAATACCATGGTAAAAATACTCAACCCACGTATGCTATCGGGTGCATTGCAGGGCAGGCTTTTGAGCATGATATCGCATATGGTGCGTCCAAAAAGTATTCTTGAAATTGGTACATATACTGGCTATTCAGCTTTGTGCCTTGCAGAATCTTTGCCACCGGATGGCCGATTGGATACTATAGAAGCCAACGATGAATTGGAATCATTTATTCGTTCATATTTTATACAGTCGGAACATAGCAGGCAAATATTTTTGCATATAGGTGAGGCTGCTACTGTGATACCTAACTTACCACACATGTATGATTTGGTATTTATTGATGCAGATAAGGCCAACTATCCACTCTATTACGATTTGATATTTAGTAAATTACGTGTTGGGGGATATATATTGGCCGATAATGTGCTTTGGGGTGGTAAAGTACTGGAAACCGAGCCTGATACAGATCCAGATACCAAAGGCATTATTGCGTTCAATAATATGGTTGCAAGTGATGACCGGGTAGAATGTGTCATGTTACCTTTCCGCGATGGAATTAGTATAATACGAAAGATTAAAAATTCTGAGAATCTCTAAAGGAGTATACTATCCAGAGGTACTTGCACAAAATATCGAAATAGTTGTTTTGCAAGCCTGCAAAGTCGATGATAAAAACTTTTCTTTCTGCATGAATAAAAATTTTTAAACTGAAAACATCTTTTCCGTTATTTTGGTATTCATGAAACAAATATTTGGCTTCTTTGGCATCGGTCTGAAATATACCATACGAAAAAAATTCACCTTCATCGAGTATGAAATTATTGAAATAGTTTACATATTCTACAAAATATGCATCAAATGTTGGATGATAACGAGTATCAATAACTGTGATAGAAAAACTTTGTAAATTTTGCGCCACATTGGGGTCATAAGCAAAAAGTCTGTTGTCTTTGGTGTATTCAATGATTTTGTAATTGCTGGGCAAATTTATTTTATATTTGAAAGCTTTGTTTCGGTATTCAGTCATTTCAAAAGTATTATTACGGCATTCTTCGCAATAGAATGCCCTGAATCGGTCGCTTTTAGCTTTACCTCCACAGTCGGTGCTGCTTTGTGCATTAGAAGGTAAAGCACTTACCATCAGTATGAAAAATACTGCGAGACATGCTGTATATCTTATTTTCGATGAAATCATTGGCATACGAAATATGTCTTTAGAATAAACATTTAAATGTAACGAATTTAAAATTAACAATCAAGTGGGTTAGTTGTTTGATAAAAATTGAAAAAAATGTGCGCTGATTTTGAGGTATTTAATTTCTTCTTCCTGATACTCAGGCGCTATTACATCTATTGGATCTTTTGCATCGTTCTTCAGAAAAAGAACCATTTTTTCATTCATGAAGTAATATTTCCCGGTTTGTTTTGAGGAAGTATTCAATTCATGTTTTACCAATCGGAGACTATTTTTATCAAAATACAATTCTATCTTTTCATTTTTACCTATAGTACAAATTATTTTTCTTGTATCTGTATTGTTATTGTAAACAGTGAGTAGCGAGTCTTTACCCATATTTTTCATAGTTTTGGTCATTTTACCCAAATATTGGTCTGTGCCCGATTCAAGCATGTCTATTTCGAGCAATGTTTGAGCGAGTGGTATTGAATCTGAGTCTGCTTCATCTGTGTATGGACGCACCATAGTACTACCCAAAAAAACTATATGGCCTGTATTTTTTACCATATAGTAAGAATATGTAGTATCTGCATTGTTTTGTGAGATATCTGCCAGGCTTACTTTTTTATTGAGTATCAAGTTTTGGCTTGCTATGAACCAAGTGTCATGTATAGGAACTTCGTCTGATTTGTAGGTATTGGATGAGAGCTCTGAGGTCTGACTTATGAAATTATTTTTATCGGCACTTCCTAAAAAGTATTCAATTTTTGTAGTTCCAAGCTCTGTATTTCGGGTACGCATCTCAAATTTAACCATCTGAAAACCTGGAACTTCTCCAAGTTTGGTTTCACTTCGATTATATTCCAAAGCTTTGAGGTTATATTTCTTCTCGAAATCTTTATTGCTTATCCATTCAGGCAGTGATTTCAGGTCTCTATGAAAAGTATAAGGCTGAGCCCAATTCTGAAATGACATCAATATGAAAAGTATGAAAATTGTGTTCTTCATGTTGCCAAAATTTTAAATCTAAAATTACATTTTTTATCTAATTTCACAACTTATCTATGTACCAAAATTGAGCCAAATCAAACTCCAGAATTGATAAGGCTTACAATTAATAAGTTAAAAAATACAATTATATGTCGAATTTTGTGTTTGGGTACATTCTCATAGGTTTGCAGATTGCTTTTTTTTTCTTAGATTTGTTCATCGAACTATTTGGAACTCATGAATTACGTTATCATTTTTTTATTGCAACTTGTTGTCTTTCAGAACATGTGCCCTTCACCAAAACCAGAAGTATTAATTGCTACTCGTCAGGAATACGCCGGTGGGCACATTCAAGCAGGGCGTGGGGTGAAATTTAAATTTGAAATAAAAGCAAATGCCGATTCTGAAAATATTTCTTTTACCTATTTGTGGGTCAATGGAAAAAAAGTACCTCTTACTGTATTCAAAAAGGGAGGCAATATGCAAGACACTTTATTTGGCGAAGATGACATTATAGTCGCAGTAGCTCAAATTCATGAATATCCTGAAAATCCGGAACGTAATGTGAGTTGGATTGAAGAAAAATTCCCCATAAAATCTGAAGCAGAAGGGGTAATAGGATATATTTATAAAAATAAAACAAAATTCAAAGAAGTTCAGGAATTTACTGTACTAAATCCTGAAAATCGCCCTTAACTTTTTCTGTGCATCAAGAATATCATGTTAGAGATAGAAAAGACAATAATAAGCCTGGATGTAATAAACCATAAGTTTACCTGCAACTTGGATGCTTGTAAGGGGGCATGTTGTGTGGATGGTGATAGTGGAGCACCCCTTACTGATGAAGAAGCTATAATCTTAGAAGAAATTTACCCATATATATTGCCGTATTTGTCAGACGAGCATATACAAGAAATTGAAAATCAGGGTACTTCTGTAGTAGATAGCGATGGCGATACCGTAACACCTCTCGTTAATAATCTGCAATGCGCCTATACCTTTGTGGAGAATGGGGTTACAAAATGTGCTATAGAAAAAGCTTACTTCGATGGGGTTGTGCAATTTCGCAAACCTGTTTCATGTCACTTATTTCCAATCAGGGTAACTGAATACACGCGGTTTGCTGCAGTCAACTATCAGCAACTCGATATTTGTAAGGCCGGACGTAAATATGGGAAGGAAACCGGAACACCGCTTTGGGTATATCTGAAAGAGCCTTTGATTAGGCGATTCGGATTGGATTGGTATACTTCTTTAAGTTTCGATGCTACTAAAATTGATAAATAATAAACAGTTAAATATATTATAATGAGTTACATAAACGATTATATTGAAAAAAATAAACAACGATTCCTCGATGAATTGTTTGAACTTATTCGTATCCCCTCTGTGAGTTCACTTTCGCAACACAAACCTGATATGTACAAAGCGGCCGAGTATTGGCAAAAGGCACTGCTCAATGCAGGTGCTGATAAGGCTGTGATACTTGAAACCGATGGAAATCCGGTGACATATGGTGAAAAAATAATAGATCCCAAGCTTCCAACAGTATTGGTGTATGCACATATGGATGTAATGCCTGTAGATCCAATCGATTTATGGAAATCGCCTCCTTTTGAGCCTGAAATAAGAGATGGAAAAATATTTGCCCGTGGTGCCGACGACGATAAAGGACAAAGTTTTATGCACGCAAAGGCATTTGAACTGATGGTAAATACCAATACTTTGCCTTGCAACGTGAAATTTATGATTGAAGGGGAAGAAGAAGTTGGTTCGCCGAATCTGGCTGCTTTCTGCCATAAATACAAAGATATGCTTCAGGCCGATGTTATTTTGGTGTCGGATACCGGCATGATAGCGCAGGATATACCTAGCATTACAACCGGGCTTCGTGGCCTGAGCTATGTTGAGGTGGAAGTAACCGGACCAAATAAAGATCTGCATAGTGGTCTGTTTGGTGGTGCGGTTGCCAATCCTGCTAACATTCTTGCTAAGATGATTGCTTCTTTGCATGACGATAACAATATGGTTACCGTGGAAGGGTTTTACGACGATGTGATTGAAGTTTCAAGAGAAGAGCGCGATCAGATGGCTAAAGCACCTTTCAACCTCGATGAATATAAAGCAGCCCTCGACATAAAAGAGGTACATGGTGAAAACGGCTATACTTCTCCTGAACGCACCGGCATTCGTCCGACTTTGGATGTGAATGGTATATGGGGCGGATACACCGGCGAAGGTGCTAAAACCGTTATTCCATCAAAAGCATATGCCAAAATTTCGATGAGGTTGGTTCCAAATCAGGATCATGTTAAAATAAGTGAGCTGTTTGTAAAACATTTCAACAAAATAGCACCTCCTACTGTGAAGATAAATGTGAAAGTATTGCATGGCGGACAAGGGTACGTAGCACCTATAGATACTGCAGCATATAGAGCAGCTAGCAAGGCCATTGAAGAAACTTTTGGTAAACTGCCGGTTCCTGTGCGTAGTGGTGGTAGTATACCTATTATTTCCACATTCGAGCAAATTTTGGGTATTAAAACCATACTTATGGGCTTTGGTCTTGAGTCTGATGCCATACACTCACCCAACGAGAACTATCCACTTTTCAATTTTTACAAAGGCATAGAAACCATACCTTTGTTTTATAAATATTTCACTGAAATGACTAGTACAAAAGCTTAGTTTGCAAAAATATAAGCCCTAATTAAATATAAAAACCGGAAGTAAATGCACTTCCGGTTTTTTGTTTTGAGTAGTTTTGGTGTGAATGAATCAGGTTTTGTTATAAACCTTTATCATTGAGTTTATTTTCAAGTTCTTTTATTTTCTCTTCGTAGCTACCAATTACATGGGTAAGGTTGAAACCGAATAAAATAACTTTTGAACTTCCGTCATCAGACTTGAGAGGCATATAGTTTCCTTCTATGGTGAGTTGTTTTTCGCTTTTCGAAAGTAGACCGAAGGTGCCAACTACATTTTTGCCCTGATTCAAGTCTCTCCACAAATTCTTATATTCATCGGTCCGCCTATGCTCTGTGGGTATCAGCATACGGTGGTGCATATTTTGCAGTTCAGTCATTTCGTAACCGAGTGCGTCTAAAAAGTTTTGATTCGCAGTAAGAAGCAGGCCGTCCATATCGAAACTTGCAAATATACTGGTTTGCTCAACTGCATTGAGGTTTGCTCTCAACTCATTTTCTTTTTTCGATAGTTGCTCCTGAGTGGCGTATAGCTCTTCCATGTTTTGGTGAAGTTCTTTGCTCTTCAATTCCAATTCCATGTTTTTTTCACGAATTTCTTTTTCTTTTTCTCTCGATGTTTCAATGGCTTTTTTCAGAACGGCTTCGTTGCCTTTCATCTTTTCATATGCATCTTCCAACTCAGCTTGCTTTTTCTCCATTTCATCTTGTGTAAGCTGCAGCGCTTCAAAATTTTGCTTCATCTCCTCTTCCTGAGCTGCCATTTCTTCTGCTTGTTCAAGAAGCTCTTCTTGTTGGCGTTTAGATTGGGTTATATTGGTAGCAAGATTCAGTATTTTGTAAAAATTGTCATCGGTATCTATAACAGGGGCATATACTTGCGATAGCCATATATCTAAATCATCGTAAAGTATATGATGTTCTTCTTCCACTACAAGCCCTTTGTGCATCATTTGCCAAAAATCGGACGTTTCCTTTTCTGATTTATCTGGCTGTATGAATTGCCAGTAATTAAGGCCTATCACCTCGTCGTAGCTTTTGTTTATCAGACTCAGGTATTTATCGTTTATTTCCGAAACTTTACCTTCAGTATCTATTTCAATGAGTAAAGATGAAGAGTCTATGGCTTCTAGTATACCACGCATTTCAGCTTCCCTTCGTGAGCGTTCTTCTTGTGTGGCTTGCAATTCCTCTAGGTTTTGGCGCATCTCTTCTTCTTGTGCAGCCATTTCGTCGGCTTGTCTTCGTGATTGTTCTAAGAGTCGTGCTGTTTTGGCGTTTATCTTTACTGATTGTAAAGTTGAGGACACACTTTCGGCTATTTTCTCAACAAACTCTATTTCATATTTTTTAAATTCTTTGAATGAGGCTATCTCCACAATACCGTATACTTCCTGATTCAGCTTAAGAGGAACTACTAGCAAACTTTTGGGGCTAGCTTGTCCCAAGCCTGATGCTATGGTTACATAGTCTTGTGGCAAGTTGGTTATGTATATGGTTTGTTTTTCGAGCGCACATGTACCTACAAGTCCTTCACCTTGAAGCACTTTTTTGTCAATATACTTACGTCGGTCGTATGCATAAGCAGCTACAAGCTCCAAGTATCTGTCGTCTTCCTGGTTGTCTGCATTATCGTTGAGAAGAAACAATGCACCTTGGTTGGCGTCAACATATTGTACTAGTTCACTTATTATTTCGTAAGTAAACTCATCGTAATTATCGAAATTTTTGCGCAACAATTCTGCAAAACGGGTAAGTCCTTCGTTGGCCCATTTGCGTTGGTTGGCTTCTATATTTCTTTTTTCTTCTTCTATTTTTGCTTGATTCAGGTTGTTGCGCATGTCTAATAGGGCAGTACCCAACTCATCGCGTTTGCTTAGTGGCGTAAATTCTGCATCAAAATGGCCTTTACCGATGAGAGTCGCAAATTGAGTCGTTTTTTTCAATCCTTCTACTAATTCATTCAGGGCATCTGCCATTTCCGCAATTTCATCTTTTTGTTCAAAGATGATTGCTTTTTCAGGCAAGTCTCCTTTGCTCAGGGTTTTAATAAAATCGCGCAACTGATGCATGGGTTTTACTATGGTACTGGCAAACTGTATGATGATGGCTATAAGAATGACCACTAACAGAAATAACAGCAAGAAGAAAGTAGTAGTAGTGATTGATTTATAATCTTTTATTTTTTCGTCAATCAGGAGTTTTGACTGGCTAAGCTCAGGTTCTATTCTTTGTACCTGTCTTTTTAGCTCACCACGTATACCTTCTTGTTCATTTATGCCAATTTCTTCAGTTAGTAGTTTATATGCCACAAAGAGGTTGAAATACTCTTCCATGGATTTTGCAAAAGGAAGGATAGTTTCTTCATTATAAGATGTATCGCTTACAATATTGGCCACCATCTGATTATATGTACTGATGAACTGATTGTAAGATTTTATTTCTCCCGAAATCTGATACTCCAACTGTGAATTGCGCAAGGCGTCAGCAAAAACTTTCAAACCGGGGGTTGGTGATTGTGTTGTTACCGATGCTGATATCTGATGTAGCTTGTATATAATACCATATTTGGAGTTACCCAATTCTTTGAGCTTTTGAGTTTGGGTAGTAAATAGCTTTTTGTAGTTGGTTAGATACTCGAGTGTATTCCCAACAAACTGATCAAGTTTCTCATCTTTAGTAAAATCGCTATTTCTAAGGTAAGTTGCTTTTTCTTTTATCTCATCATAGGTTTTATTGAAGGCAGTGATGTTCTTGTCGTCACCAGTCTTGAAAAACTCTGTATTGTTTTCGTATTGTAAGTTGAAGCTACGTTCGTGTCTGTTTAACAGCAAAAACGAATTTTGCAGAGAATTCAGATTTTCGCGATAAACTGATAACTCATTGATTTTATTAAAAGTAGTATATGAATAGAACTGTACAGCAATTACTAAAATCACTACAACAGCTATTATCACATACGATTTGTTGCGAATGTTCAATTGAAGATTTAACTTCATATATGGTAGCTTTTTATTCTTTCAAATATAAAGAAACATACTTATTTAAAAAACTTTTCAGCCCCTTAGCCAGCATTTTCTTTCATTACATAAAACTGGACTGAATCATTTTTCTGATTAGCATATTACTTTGTGGTTAACACTATTTTTATGCCGTTTTTCGTTTATGTAGGCAAAAATAAAAAAAAATATGGACATTTGCAGTCTATTGCTTTATAATCAGAAATATTAATTGTGAATTCAATGTTGAAGCGTATTATTATCGTTATTGTTGTACTTAGTCTTTTGTCTGTAATAGTGCATCTTGCAGGATTTGGACCTGCTATTGGGTATTCAAACAAAAATTCTTCTACATACCCGGTTCCTATATATGAACTTAAACCATTCAGATTGCCTGCAACTATGAGTTTTGCAAACGAGCCGGTACCACTAAAGTTTGTGGATGTGAAAGAGGCACTGGACCGAGAATTATACTCGGTTGCATATTGGCATTCAAATACTTTTACAATTATTAAACGTGCTTCGAGATTTTTTCCGCTCATAGAGCCTATTCTGAAGAAATACAATATTCCGGATGATATGAAGTATCTGGCTGTTACAGAAACAGGTTTGCTTAACGAGGTTTCACCGGCTGGCGCAAAAGGCTTTTGGCAGTTTATGGATGCTACGGGTAAGGAGTTTGGCCTGATAATAAACGATGATGTAGATGAGCGATATCATGTTGAGAAAAGCACTGTTGCTGCCTGTAAATATTTGAATCGGCTTTATGCTAAATACAACAATTGGGCATTGGTGTGTGCTGCATTCAATATGGGGCAGGGGGCGCTCGACGAGCAAATGAAATTTCAGATGGAGAATAATTATTATGATCTGTTGCTAAATAGGGAAACCGGTCGATATGTGTATCGAACTATAGCGTTCAAAATGATTTTTGAAGATCCTCAGCAGTATGGTTTTGTTTTGAATTCAGATGATTTGTATCCCATTTTTGAAACTTCTACCGTGAATATTGATTCTTCGGTTGCCAATCTTGCTCATTTTGCTCATAGTTTGAATATATCTTATAAAATGCTCAAGTATTTCAATCCATGGCTTATCTCCCGTAAGCTCGACAATAAAAATAAAACCGTTTTTCAGATTGTTGTACCTAAGGACAATGAACGCATCAAAAATCATCTGATGCAAAGGGTTTATGATAACACAGATACCGTAAAGCGGTACACGCCTATTTATAACTAATAGATTGTTAGCCCATTTCGCTTATTTTTAATAGTCTGTGTAGATCCAATAGTTTTATTTTCCTGCCTTCTAAGCCTATTACTTCTTCTATAGCAAAGGTGGATAATGTGCGAATGGCATTCGATGTGGTCATATTTGATAAGCTGGCAAGGTCTTCGCGGGAGAGATATACCCTTAAGGTAGTGCCATCATCTTCAAAACCATAGGTGTCGCTCAGAAATAATAGTGATTCTGCAAGACGGCCTCTTATGTGCTTTTGTGTAAGACTTACAGTACGCATAGTAGAAAAACCTAATTCCTGGGCCAGATACTTAGTCATTCGTATTCCAAGTTCACCATTGTTGCGCATAACACGCAAGAGGCTTTCTTTGTCAAGAATGCATATGGTACAATCTTCTATGGCTACTGCTGAAGAGTTATAACTCTCGTCCGCAAAAAGAGCTCTGTATCCAATAAAATTAACCGGCCTGGCCATACGTACTATTTGCTCGCGGCCACCAACACCTTCTTTAAAAACCTTGACTTTGCCAACTGATAAACATACCAGTCCTGAGGGCTTATCGCCTTCCTTGTATATTATATCTCCTTTCTTAAACGATGCACATAAATGATTTCGTAGCAATATTTCTTTCTCTTCAACACCAAGGAAGTTAAAAATTGAATCTTTTGATTCAATAATGTTATCGCAGTTTAATTTCTTTTGCATACGTTTTCAATAATGTTGTACAACATACAAATATACTATCAGTAAATTGAATTTTAAAAATCGTTTTCATTTCTTTTTGCAATTTTTTTGCAACTTTTTTAGTTATTGCATAAAATTTATTACGAATGTGGTTAAAATTTAGAGTATGAGAAAGTTTTTTTGCATTATTTTATTGCCTTTTGTACTGATGGCTTGTAATGAAGGTATTGAAAAACCCGATTTAAGCAATGTTTCCACCGATGTAAGTATGATACGCTTCGATTCTATACTGTCGGTTCAGCGATCTGATGAGTTGGAGAATACCATTCCGGAATGGCTAAATAACCATCCGATTTTTATGCAAGTCTTTTCGCAAGAAATGATTCAGCTTGGAAATCCAATCGACTCGAAATTTCCATATTATTTCAGGAGTTTTCTGACCGATACCGTTATTCGGGAAGTGTTGCTTGAAACCAACAAACAGTTTACTGATATTTCGGCGCTTCGGAAACAGATTTCAGAAGGACTGAAAATGTATGCTTATTACCTGAGACCCAATATTAAACTCGACATCTATTTTACTATCAGCGGGTTCAATCAGAGTGTGTTAGCGTCAGATAGTTTGCTTATTTTTAGTATGGAAAAATACTTGGGTAGGAATCACAGATTCTACTCTTTGCTGCATATTGATAACTATAAGCGTATGCGAATGCATCAGGATCGCATGGTGCCTGATATGCTTACAGCTCTCTTATACAACGATTTCGAGTTTGACACAAATTATGGCAATACCTTGCTCCATAGTTTTATTTACGAAGGGAAAATACAATATGTGCTCAAAAATCTACTGCCTGAGGTTCAGGATACAATTCTTTGGAATTACAGTGCAGAACATTGGAAATGGGCAGTAACGAATGAGACTAGTATCTGGACTTATTTAGTAGAAAACGATAAGATATACTTGACAGAAAGTGAACAAATTAGAAAATTTGTGAGTGATGCACCTTTTACTGCACCTTTGGGCCAGAATTCTGCGCCGCGTGCTTTGGTTTTTATCGGTTATCGCATCGTGGAAAGTTATATGAAAAATCATCCTGAAATCACCTTACTACAGTTATTGAATATGCAAGATGCACAGCAGTTGCTGGAGCAATCCAGATATAATCCGTAGGGGACGATTGGGTTTATACATTTTTTTGTATATTGTAAATAAAATAAATTTCTAAGGATTATGGAAGAAAAATCATTTTCGGAAAATGCAAAGGGCTTTTTTGGAGCTTGGAAGAAAGATTATGAGAACAAGAACAAAGACATTTTGGAACGCAAGAAACAGCGCGATGCTGAACTTGATGCCATGGTGCAGGAAATGAAAAGATTATCCAGTCTTATTTTGTCCGATTTGGATAGAAATGGTAAAAATGTGATGGAAAAGCTAAAAGTGAAGCTCGAAGCTTTCGCAGTTGCTGCTGAAAAAGGACTTGATATGTTCAAAAATCAGAAGGAAGCTGAAGAAGCGATAGTTGAAGCAGAAGAATACGCCGAAACGCTGCCTGAAGAAAACAGAGCACCTTTGCAGGAGTTTACTCTTTATGCACGCCAGCAAGTGAAAGAATTAGGCACTGGCAACGATATCATGTAATGAAAACATGAACTGCCTCTTGCAATGGTAGAATAAAAGAAAACCCCGTATAAATCAATTGTTTATACGGGGTCTAATATTGTAAAGCGTATGTCAACTATTCTTCATATGATGGCAAATCTACCTTTTGTCTGCAACCAAATAGTAAATTCATACCCAAATGCATATTTACTCCGCGGGCTTGCAGAGGGTTAAGTGCTGCTGTAAGGTTATCGTTTATAATATAAAGCTGCAATGGCCCAAGTTTTATTGCAAATCCAAGCCCAATGTTGTTATAAGAATAATTCATCATAGAATATGAAAGACTCAGGCTAAACCATCTTACGGGCAACATATTGGCTGAAAGGGTGAGCTGAGGGTGCACACGACCATCGAAGAATTGTGTTCGCAAAATACCGCCTACATTTATTTTTTTGGTTACATCAAATGTACCTCCCAAGGTGAAGTAAGGAGAGAGTCTGGTTGTGAAATCTAATTCATCGGTAGTGACCTCGGCGCTATTCATTATTGAATCAATTAATTCTTCGCCCAAATTGTCTGTGTTTTGCTCGCTGTCAACTATATAATCTGTAAAGTCGATGCCTTTAAATTCGAAATTAGCGTCAGCTTTTAATACAACACCATCGTGCCATTTTATATAACCAAGGTCTGTAAGGCTAGCAAAGAAATTAATACGATCGTTGAGTTTGTAAGTTGCGCCCAAATCTAGTGCAAAACCCCTATCTCCATTCAGTAAGAATTCATCAACATAGTCAATATCTTCGGGCAAATCTGCATTCTCCACATTTCCTTCAGAATCATATTCAAAAACCAAAGGCAAAGAGCTCCGTATCTCGTAATTTCCTTCAAAAGTCATATCACGGGTGTTTTGGTCTGTATTTATTTGTAAATTAGACCTATAAGTATTTACAGCGGTATTGCCCATCAAGTATCTGATGCGTCCACCTAAAGTAAGATTATTGTTGACTTGTTTGGAATAAGTAATGCCGATTGATAAGTAGGAGATTGCCTGAGTTTCAAGACCGCTCAGGTCAATTGGGATAACCTTGTCGGCATCATAGTCGAAGTTTCCGTAACGGAGCAAGTCTACAATTTGACCAGGATATGAGAATCTGGCGCTGCTACTGCTTTCAATGCCAAAACTTATGTAAGCTGTTTTATTTCTGAAGCCAAACCCGAAGATGGGCACGTTGGCTTTTAGAGTTATGTCATTTCTCTTTTTCAGATGATCGCTCAGATAGTCGAGCCCATCGTTTGTGAAATAGAGCGTATCACCTTGTCTGTCAAATAGGTCGTAGAATCCGAAACCGGTGTGATTGGCTTTAATTTCAGCGCCCCAAAGGGTCATATAGAATTTACACGACGGTTGTATAGCCGGGTTTTGAAATAACGGCTGAGGGAATCCGCGCATCAGATAACCTGTGTTTATTTGGGCCGATACAGTTTGTAAAAAAAGCAGTGCCAGGATGGGAAGTACTATATATTTTTTCATCTTTTTTTCAGTTTTGATGGTTTGTTTTGCTTTTGCGTGATTTTTTTCAAATGCTCTTGCATCATAAGTCGTCCGAATTCAGACTTACTTCAGTTGCTATTGAAAGATCTAACTCCATTTTTGTATTTGCTTTGAGCAAAACACCAAGACCGGAAGAAGAATTATATGTATTGAGCACACCTTGCAGAATGATTTTATCGGTTTTCGCAAGTGCTTCAAGTGCTTTAGTGGTCAGTTCAAAAGTAACGGTATTTTCACCTGGTACAACAGTGTTTCCGTTTTGCGCAGCTGCTTGGAAGAGCAAGTTTTTACCATTTGCATCTTTTATTATGATTGAATCAAGCACTCTGTCTTGATCTGAATTATATAGCAACAAACGTGTGGCAATCTGAAATGGAAAATAGTTTTTAGTCTTTATAATTATTTTGGCACGTCCTACAATATCGTTTGATATGGAATCGAAGGCAATTGTGTCTGTATATGCAACATTTTTAGCATTAAACTCAAGAGGTGTATTTACGAAAATACCAATATTGATGCCGCTTTTAGAGGTCACGAAATTGTCCGCAGTTTTAGAACTGATAACCTACGATGGTGTTGTTTGTGAAATCTTTGTCGAGGGCTATTACCGTTTTTTTAGATTGATACATAACCGTGGCAGGAAGAAGTTGCAATGGGTCTTGGTCAAATTGCAATGTAACGCTTTCCGCCCCTTTTTTCCCGGTGAGGTTCAAATCCAGACTGGCACCTATGCCGAACGAATTGTCAACTTCCATTCTTATAATTGGGTTGGTAAGTTTAAATTGGCCATCGAATGCATCAAAAGATTTGTCTAATAGATCGAATTCGTCTTCGGGAATCAAATAAGGTTCTACGGTGCCAAAATATCCAGTCACATAGTCGAAATTCAAACTGGTGATAGTTCCACCTATTTTTGCACTCATTGGCGATTTTATGAGCACGTATTCGCCAGTTCCGCCTACTTTTGCTTGGTATATTACTCTTACCAGATTTTTTACAGTACCGCCCAGAGTAAGGTCAATGGTTTTATCAGCCAAGTCTATTGCCAGAGGTTGGTCGCCGGAGTTGATAACCGTATTCATTGAGTACTCATTATTTGACGCGTCCAAAACAGACGGAATGCTGAGGGATAATTCTATTGGGGTACTTACCGAAGATTCAAAATTGATATTGAATAGTCCGGTTTTTAATTTTATGAGTTTTATTTCAGCATCGGCAACAGGTGGAGTAAAGTCAACATTGGTGGTATCAT
>JAIFMY010000008.1 GCA_020048155.1 Bacteroidota bacterium | reverse complement strand
CAGATACTATGCCTATAATACCAAGTGGGGTGAATTGTATCACAAACATGGTCATCTTCATCATAACCTCAAGCACTGCGTTGAAAAAATTATTGAGCGTGGTAGAACTCTCTTTGGGTATATAGTTTATAAATAAGCCAAATAAAATGGCAAAAAAGATGATAGAAAGTGTTTGCTCTCCCACCATGGCCTCAAATATATTGGAGGGAACAATTTCAATGAGAACTTTCAGATTTACAAAAAATAAGCCTGTAAGTATAGCAAGCGTTGTGGTAGTAAAATAGAATGACAATGATTTTAACCCTAGTCGTCCCAGATTGGCACCACTTCCAATATTGGCAACTGAGGTGATGATGGACGATAAAATAAGCGGAACGATAAGCATTTTGAGTGCCCTCATAAACATGTCGCCCATCCAACTTAAATATTTTACATACTGTGGCAGGAAATAGCCAATCAATACAGCCAAAACCAAAGCAATAAGTATCTGCCAGTGCAGTTTTATTTTTTTCATAAAACAAGGGTTAAATTATGGGCTCAGGTGGGTAATGCTAAATATACATAAATTTTGTTTAAATATTTGATTTGCAAAAAAAATAAATTTTCATGAAGCAACCTTCTGAGCATTTTTATCTACTTATAGTCAAAATCTATTCCTAATTAGTATCTTTGCCATAGTATTGTTGAATAAATTTCAATAAACAGCACAAAAAGTTTTAAAGAAATAAATTGTTTCACCTAAATTCTAATTTTATGAAAATCAAATCTCTGACTATGATTGCCATCCTTGGTATATCGTTACTTTTTCTGAATGCATGTACAAAAGAAGCTATTGAGAATGCATTGGGAAAAATGACATGCAAAGTAGATGGCACAGCATGGTCTGTTTCGAGTGCTAGTTTAACTGGTGGTGTAGGCGGTGTGGTAGGTGTGGTAGTAAGTGAAAAACTAACTATCACCGGCTCAAACACCGATGGCAAAACCATAGTTATTTTCATCAACGGTCTTACGCCTAATGTTGACTATGATCTAAAAGCACTCGAAGGACAAGCAAATGCTGGTACAGTATATCGCAACAACCCAAATGATGCTGAAGCCAATACTTATTTCAGCACCAATGGCACAGTTCGTATCACTTCTATTACCGAGAACCGTGTAAGCGGTACGTTTAGTTTTACAGCAGCCAAATCTGCTACCGAAACGGTAACCATTACCGAAGGTAAATTTGAGAATGTATACTATAAATAATCCTTTTCAGGAAGCTAGTTTTAATAAAAAAGCCGGTTTGCAATGCAAATCGGCTTTTCTGTATTATATCTTTTAGCGAGTATTTCAACCCCCTCGGCGCATTCTGCGGCGTATTTGCTCTGCAAACCAACTGTTGAGAAATACCCAGTCGTTGATAGGTACTACTATGCTTGTGGTTAGAAGTAGATAATTGTCGCGCTGATGCTGGTATATCGGTATCTTGCGGTTATCGAGAAAATCTTTATTGAAATACGATCCCGGCATGTAATACAAGGTAGCCCTGAAAACTAAATAGTTGAAACCTACAAAATACATGGTATTGCTTTTTTGAAACTCAGCTGGTGTTTTCCAACGTATCGATTTTGAGCCAACATCAGAAAGTACTTGCGTTTGTTTCAGGTCGAGATTATAGTTGTATTGAAAACCTAATACCATATACTTTTGTTGTTTAAAAATATTTGAGCCTATTTTTACATACAATGGTATACCCAGCGAATAAGTTGTAAATTTTTCGGTAAGTTCATATTTCGATAGAGTCACATATTTGGCTTTTAGTACATTGGTGAAATACTCTGCACCTAACACTATTCCAAATTTGTTGCCTTTCATGTCGTAATGAAAATTGAGACCAGCGTGGTATCCAAGTCCATATGGGACATACACATTGCTTTTTTCATCAGTTTTCAGGAATGCTTGGTAAGAACCATCCGGTGTATTCACAAATTTACTTATCACACCATCCGGCTTGGGGCCCAACATATTGTGCAAACCACCAGCATTCAGCGAGAAATATGCGAATTCCCATTGAGCAAATGTAGCATTTACTGTAAGTCCTGCTATTAAAAGTATAAGAATGCCCTTTTTCATATATACATCATATTCATTAATTAACTTTGATAAAAATGTTAAGGTAAGAATTCGAACAAACGATTCTGACCGGTATCGCCATTGTGACCTCCCACTACAAAACCTTTTTCAGTTTTGAAAGATTCATTGAAACGTTGGTATTTCACAGTAAAGCCTGCACCGCCATAATTTGGACCCCCCAAGAAATCTGTACGCTGCCTCCATTGGTTCAGTTCCGGAATATACACGTATACATCGTTGTATACACCTGACTTGCTACGGCCACCACCTACATATCCTTCGCCTCTGCTCAGGTAGTCTTTCCAAATACTGAATGAGAAGGCATCGTAGCGAGCTTCTCCCGGAAATTCGGGTATGGTACTCCAACTATCGTTTTGTGGAATATACTCATAAAAATCTTTAAGTGCTACGCTATCTTCGCTTAAGCCTGAACCTATGTAAGCTCTGTCAGCTATTACAAATACAACCGCATGTTCACGAGCTACCGGTATACCCCCAGATATATCCCAGGCGTATCTGCCTGCTTCGTGGTCAGCGAGACGGAATTTATAAAAATCGCCTACAACAGAGTTGATACCAGCACGGCCTGTGCCCACGTATCCAAATTCGCCAATGGCAAAAGCTACTGCTCCACTTCGCTTACCGGGAAATCTGAGTCCGTCTTGCGTGATGATTTCAACCCATGCATTAGATTTCGGGTTGTATTCATAGAAATCATCGAGTCTGCCTTTTATATTTTCACCTAAACCAACGTATGCTTTTCCTTTCAAAACAAAAGCTACAGCACCATCGCGTGGTGTACCATATTCGGTAGGTGCCTTGAATGTACTTATTTGTGCCCAGCTCGATTTCGCAGGGTCGTATTTCCAGAAATTACCATGATAGGTAGTTCCTATTTTACCCAAACCTACATACCCAACAGAATCTATAGTAAAGGTAACGGCACCAACTACTGCAGAACCGAATCCAGTTTTATTTAACCATATATTCTCGTCTGTTTCTGTAGTTATCTTCAGTATTTCAGGATTATAACCCAAAAGGGTATCATTTATGACTACATATGTGCGAACATAATAATCAGTTAGCATTTTTAGTCCATTAATATTCGACTGAAAGTCTTCCTTCGGATCAGTTATCGTAGTGGAAGAATCTTTATGATAAACCGGATTGGGTTGAGTAGACCAACAATGCCCGTATCTGGTGACAGTGATTGAAGTATCAACAAAAGTGATCTTTCCGCCAATTGTGGCCGTGTAAGCTCCGGTATCTATGGGCTCATCTTTCATTGATGCACACAGTACACTGGCGTTTTTTTCAGTTATCATGTACCGCCCCGGTATTAGAGGCCACGACTCGGCCAGTACAGAGCCTGAATCTTCATGAGAACAATTGCTGAATATGCTAATCATTAATAGCGTGACTATCGGTAATATGTGCAGTTTTTTCATTGTAAATGAATTATTTTTCCGCATAAGGTTAAACATGATCTGTTCCTCCAATTCTATGCCGTTTTTTTTGCGAATTAAAATATATTTTATCAATCATAACGAAAAACTAAATTAAAAATTTTATTTTAATAATGAATACTTTTGTTTTCCCAATTGTAAAAAGTATTTTCGCTAGCTCATTTTATCCCTATTTATCATTGAAAGTTGATTTTTTAAACGGCAATATAGGCAAGTCTATCTGGCGGTTTACATACCCCATGCTTTTAGGAAATATTTTCCAGCAGTTGTACAATCTTACAGACAGTGCCATAGTAGGTCATTTTCTGGGTACCGATGCATTATCAGCTGTCGGGGCGTCTTTTCCGCTCATTTTTGCCCTTATAGCTTTGGTGATGGGTGTTACTACGGGCTCGTCTATTCTTATTGCACAGTTTCATGGTGCACGAAAACCGCAATCTATTAAATCGGCTGTTGACTCTTTGTTCATATTCTTGTTTATTTCTGCTCTATTGCTGGCCATTGTCGGATATATATTCAGTTTTCAGATACTTACACTTATGAATCTGCCGTTGCATCTTATGCCATTGGCGCAAAGTTATTTGCACGTTTCATTGCTGGGTTTTATTCCCCTGTTTGGTTACAATGCCGTGAGTGGCGTTTTGCGCGGTATAGGCGACTCGCGCACTCCACTCCGCTTTCTCATAGTAGCCACTTTACTCAATATTTTTCTCGATTTATTTTTTGTTGTGGTCTTAAAAACGGGGGTCGAAGGTACTGCTTGGGCTACGGTAATAGCTCAGACAGTGGCATTTGTGCTTGGAATCAGGTACCTGGCGCACAAGCAAAAAGATGTGCCATTCCAACTTTGGCAAATGAAGTTTGAACCAAAGATTTTTTTTGTGAGTATTAAAATAGGACTGCCATCGGGTATACAGCACATGCTGGTAGCTTTGGGCATGGTTGCACTTAGCAGCATGGTTAATACTTATGGAGCAGTTATCATAGCTGCATACTCTGTAGCTGGCCGAATCGATTCTTTTGCGCTGATGCCGGCTATGAACTTATCGCAAGCCCTTACTACATTTGTGGGGCAGAATATTGGTGCCGGACAAATGGAAAGAGTAAAAAGGGGGTTATACGCAACTATTGGTATTTCCATGATTATTTCCATATTTATTAGTACCGCAGTTTGGCTATTTGGCGATTATATGATACGCCTTTTCACCAGCGATGCATCTGTAATAGCCGAAGGCAAAAAGTACTTGATAGTAGTAAGCAGTTTTTATTTTCTATTTTCTATTATGTTTAGCATCAATGGCTTGCTCAGAGGTGTAGGCCTTACCCATATACCTATGTTCGTAACTTTGGTGGCGCTTTGGCTTGTGCGTATACCTTCGGCATGGGTTTATAGCCAACAATTCGGGCATACAGGCATATGGTGGGGTGTTCCATCGGGATGGATTGCCGGTACCATTATCGCAGTAGGCTATTATAAATTTGGGAAATGGGAAAACAAAAATTTATTGTATGCCTCTTAAACCGACCAATAAAATATATACAATAGAACATCCGCATTTCGGAGTTGTACATGTATGCGAAACTGGCCGGGTAAAAAGACTAAGTATAAAAATAGTACCCTCGAAAGGAATACTTCTCACATTCAATCCGCGCTCCTCATTACAAACTGCAATTGCATTTCTGGAATCGAAAAGAGAATGGGTGGATGAAAAAATGGCGAAAGCCAAAAAACTTGAAAGCACCATTACCCAGTTTCAACTCTATACACCTTTTAGTCTGGGGCATCTCAATCTTACCATAGTTCCCACCCTCAACCGCATGTTTACCGTTTCGCGAATTGACAATTTCATAGAATTGCGCCTCCCTAAAGGATGGGAACCAGGCAACGAGCTTACCGATACCAAAATACGCCACCGTATAGAGCAAATTCTCATAGATGAAGCTTCGAGAACACTGCCTGTTCTGCTAAAAAAATTGGCGGAGAAACACGGTATATCATACAATCACGTAAAAATTAGCAAAGCCCGCTCGTATTGGGGATTATGTACACATACCAACGATATCACGCTCAATGCACACATAATCAGACTTCCTGCGCATTTGCAAGTATATGTATTACTACACGAACTTACACATTGCATTCATAAAAACCACGGCTCTGCATTCTGGAACCAACTGAGTGTATACATGAATACAAATGCCAAAAAGGTGGCAGCAGAACTTAAAATCTTCAGGATAAATATTTTCTGAAACTGCAACCCTTTGGCTTACTTTGTAGTCCCAATTTTGTACATATTACCGAAACTTTAACAAGCAAATATTTTTATAAAATAAGTAATTCATTACCTTTGTTTTTGAGTATACGTACATATAAAAAATTGTAAGTCTGCAATCTTGGTCATTATGAGGCTTTTATACAAAAATACCTCTTGTGTGCCGAAATTAATTTTTATACGATGAAACATTCAATTCTATACACTTTTATTTTAGTTTTTTTATTTCCATTGCACGTTCTTTCGCAGGATATAGACGCCGAGAGTCAGATGTATATCGATTCCCTTGAGAGATCACTCTCAAAAGCTACCAAAGAAGAACGAATCAAAATCATGATTGAGTTGATTTCTGCGAACGGTTTGTCTAAAGAGAAATCATATAATTATGGTCTTCTTGCCATATCTATGTCGCAGGAAATTGGCAACGGAATGCTCGAATTCAAGGCCCGGCAAGATCTCTCGTTGGTAAAAGCCAACAATGGACAGTTTGATGAAGGCATAAAGCTGCAATTTGAATGTCTGGAAATGGAAATAGTAAAAGGCGATTCCCTTCTAAAAGCACAAGTGTACCGAAATGTAGGTGTATATTATAGAAATAAGGGAAACTACGATATTGCAGTTACATACTACCAAAAAGCACTTAAAAATTTTGAAATAGCTGAAGATGATAAAAATGTGGCGGGCACATTGCTTAATATTGGCAATATCTACTATTTCTACCTCTCCTTCGACAAATACGCCAAGGCTCTTGAATACTATCAGCAAAGCCTCGATGCTTTTGAAATAATAAATGATACCCTGGGTATGGCGCTTTCAAAACTTAATATAAGCCAGGTATATAGCCAGAGAGGTGAGTATGAAAAAGCGCTGGAATACTCCAAAGGCCTCAAAGAAATTTTTTACGAATTTAGAAAAGCAGACTTCTATCTGCAAACACTCAACAATACCGCCGGGGCACTCATAGAGTTGAACGATTTTAAAAATGCCGAGAAAATGCTGCGCGAAGCCGAACAATTCATGAACGATATTCAATTTTACGGTTACCTGAGTTTCATCTACGGTTCCTATGGAAAACTTTATCACCGCAGCGGTCTATACGCACAAGCCATTGAGTATTATCAGAAAAGTATAGAAATACTAGAAGAACAAGACCGACGTAGCGAAATGGCTGATATTTATAAAGATATTACCGACGTATATTCCAAAACAGGCAATTATAAAACTGCGCTCGATTATTTTAAACTTTACAGCACTACCCGCGATAGTATTTTCAATGCCGAAACTAGTAAGCAAATTCAGGAATTGCAAACCAAATACGAAACCGATAAAAAGGAAAAAGAGATAGCCCTGCTTACCAAAACTCAGGAAAACCAGCGATTGATACAAAATGCACTTATCATCGGTTCAATATTGGTTATTCTGGTGGCTTTTCTGATGTACAACCGTTATCTGATTAAAAAACGTGCAAATACCAAGCTTGAAGAAGTGAACAACGAAATCATGCATCAACGAGATATGATTTTGGAACAAAAACAAGAAATAACAGACAGTATTCACTATGCCAGCCGCATACAATCTGCCCTCTTACCCCCCCGAGAGCAGTTTGCAATGGCTTTGCCTCAGCATTTTATTTTGTTCAAACCACGTGATATTGTGAGTGGCGACTTTTATTGGATGGCTCAAAAAGGAAATCTGGTTTTCGTGGCAGCAGCCGACTGTACTGGTCACGGCGTACCTGGTGCTTTCATGAGCATGCTCGGTATATCATTTCTCAACGAAATAGTAAGTAAAAATGATATAAGGCAGGCCAACGAGGTACTAAATATGCTTAGAGACAATATTATAGCATCGCTCAGACAAACCGGTAAAGCCAATGAGGCAAAAGATGGGATGGATATTTCGATGTCGGTATTCAACTATGAAAAAATGCAACTGCAATATGCCGGTGCTTACAACTCTATGTACCTGGTTAGAAACAATGAACTATCTGAATATAAAGCAGATAAAATGCCTATTGGTATCCACTTCAAAGGGCAAAAACCTTTTACCAATAATGAAATCGATATTCAACTTGGCGATGTAATATATCTGTTCTCCGATGGATATGCCGACCAATTTGGGGGCGACGACGGTAGAAAATTCATGTCAAAACGATTCAAAGAGTTGCTTACTGAAATAAATCAAAAACCGATGGATGAGCAGCGCAACATACTTGATGTGACAAACGAAGAATGGAAAAACGACACCCAGCAAATAGACGACATCCTAGTAATGGGTATAAGAATATCTCTTCCTGAATTAAATAAGCCTGCTGAAGCCCTTAAAGATTGAAATCTGTTGCTTCTATAAACTTTAAATGATTGACTATGTTCAATACAGATAAAATTGACAGTACAAATGTAGTACTCGCCAACGGGGTTAAAATGCCCATTTTGGGCCTAGGTGTTTTTAAAAGTAAAGAAGGCGAAGAGGTTAAAAATGCTGTGCAAATGGCTCTGAACGCTGGATACCGCCATATTGACACTGCCTCTATATATGGGAACGAAGTAGGCGTAGGCGAAGCCATCAGAAACTCATTGGTTACACGCGAAGAAATATTCATCACCACCAAGCTATGGAATTCCGACCAAGGCTACGATTCCGCACTTAAAGCCTTTGAAACCAGCCTACATAAATTAAATACTGAATACATAGATCTTTACCTGATACATTGGGCAGTGAAAGATAAATTCAACGAGTCCTGGCGTGCTTTGGAAAAACTTTTAGATGAAAAAATGGTGAAAGCCATTGGCGTAAGCAATTTTATGATACCGCATCTGGAACAATTGAAACTAACTGCACGTGTAACTCCTATGGTAAACCAGATTGAATATCACCCTTACCTTCAGTCGGCTACGCTGGTGCAATACTGTGTAGAACACAATATCGCCATTACTGCATGGAGCCCCATCATGCGGGGGAAGGTTGATCAAGTACCGCTGCTTGTGCAACTCGGCGAAAAATATGGCAAAACGCCAGCACAAATAGCACTCCGATGGAATGTACAAAATGGCATCATTACCATTCCAAAATCAGTTCGAAAGGAAAGAATAGAAGGTAATGCGCAAATTTTTGATTTTGAGCTTACTAAAATAGAAATGAGCCAAATAAATGCATTGGATAAAGATGTTCGAATAGGCCCCGATCCTTTGAATTTTAATTTTTAAAATATACCGTTTAAATGCTTAAGGCCTGCAGCTATTTCGTTAAATAGTGCAGGCCTTTAATATTAATCCAACTTAAACCAACTATTAATCGTACTGAAAAATTATAGGAACTAAAAAACCTTTTTGAGGTTCGGTATCTGTATGTATCGTAGCGAGCAATCGTTTCAGCGAAATGCCTGAATTATAAATCGCCATCAGAAAATTGTTTCGTTTTTGGGTTGGCAAGCAATTGAAATGGATAAGTAAATGAGTAAAACCCGTAATAATATTTAGGAACATATTATAATCTCTTCTTTCATAGTTATTTATGCTTGTCAACACTTCGTCGTAGGTTCGTTCAAAAGCCATCAATTCATTGCTGCCTGTCTGCAGATTTTTTTCAATGGTTTTCTTAATTTCAGCTTTGTTAAGCGGCAATTGTATGCATTGAATATGCGACATTGGCGACTGTCCTATTATTCCTGTTTCACTTTGAGCATTGCAAAGAAATACAAAAGGTGTAAAAGCCATGTCAGTATTCTTGCGCAACATTTGCATCAGCTCATATCCTTTCATTTCAGGAAGCCTGGTAGCAATTACTACTAAATCCGGATTTTGCAGTGTTGCTATATATAATCCTTCCTGACCGTTGCTTGCTTCAATGGTGATATATCCCAAACCACGCATTATTTCAACCATTTGGTTTCTGTTTTCCTTATCGGATTCTATTATCAGTATCTTTTTCATGGCTGTTGGTATTGAAAGGTTATTTTTATCTGAACTATTTACTATATAGGAATTTACAAATGTCTCAATACATTGTTTATATCAGACTGACACATTGTATTAAAATCCTTTTTTGAAATCGGTGCTGAATTGCACACCAACCGAGAGCTGAAGTGCTGCTGCATTGTCGAGGCGGCTTATGCTCCCAGCACGACGGTAGTCGGTATTGGTTATATGGCTGGTATGTCCGCCTATTCCTATACCTGCGTTCAGTGCCATATGTTCGCTCATATTAATCAATATACCAAACCCTGCAAACATCTCAAGGGTATTGAATTTTTCGTACTCTTTGATACCCTGAAAGGCTTCTTTTGCAAAATCACTTTTATGTAATGCTTTGTTGAGGTCCTTCGAAAGATAAGCTTCTTTCAAATAGTTGGTAGTGAAGTTGAAATACAAGTCTATGTGGTTGCTACCTTTCACTTCATACTGTCCGCTGGCAGTAATACCACTTATACTGAAATAATCGTTCTGGAATATGGCACCGATACTAGTTGTAATTTTGCTATATCGATAGCCTATATTGGCTGTACTGAGTGCGCCATGTCCACCACCAGTTACTCCGGTTGTTAGTTGTGCTATTATGTCTGAAGATGGTTTGCCGGCAAAGTGGCGATTTTGTGCTGATACTGATAAAACCATGCTTATCATCAGAACCATTGTGAGGGTGATTGCTAAGGTTTTCATATCGGTTGTTTTTAGTGCGTTGTTGTTTCAATTCTATAATACAAAAATACATCTGTACCCCCCTATATTTTAGCGTATATTCCCCCATATACAACTACAATCTGTGTATTAGGTATTTTTACCTATACTATGCCTATGATGCAGATATTCAATTATTTAAAAATATGTAATATATACTTTTTTGCAAAAAATGAAACAGAGTATCCAACACCAAAAATTCCTGCTAAAATTCTTTGTATGAAATAAACTCCTTGGTTTGCCATATTTTCGAAAAAAATGAAACACCCTAATAAAAAATTTGTATATTGACACTTATAAATGCCAAACATATGCACTCTTATACATTAATAATCAACATTTAATTCACTTTTTACCATGAAAACAAAGCTTTCTAAATGGATTCTGGCCGTGTTTATGGTCGGAATATGGGCTATCACATCTAATGTGACTGCTCAAACCCTCGATTTGGAGAAAACATACAAAGTAACTAGCAAATCTAAACGCGGTGTACTGGCTAAGGTCGACTTCGACCAGCAAACAGAAATCTACACCCTTATTTACATCACCAAGTCTACCGACAAACTCACACGCTTTCAAGTATATACTTTCGACAAAGACTTCAATTTTATCGATTTGAAAGAAGAGGATATTGAAGCAGATAAAGCACGCGAAAAATATTCATGGTTCACATTCAGAGGCGAATTATACACCGTTGAAGGGATTGCTGTTGAACCTAACCTCATGGGCACGCTCATTCTTAAACAAAAACGTATTACTTATAAATATGACTGGTTTCTGCTTGGATATTACAAAGAAGTTGAATTGCTCAAAAAAGTGAAACCCAAAAGTGAAGATGGACGTACTTTTTTTTATTTCAATCATACCGAAGACGATAAAACAGGAGATGTGTATGTACTTTGTGGCGTAAAAGACAAAATTGGTTCCTCTGCCGACCCTTTCCGCCAAAATAAAGATTTCTATGTCCTGAAATTTAATGCAAACCTGGAACTGGAAAAGGAAGTAAACATTAAGTTTGATTACCCACAGCATGTAGCGTTCAACCGTTTTTTACCCAAGACCTATGCAGACGACCCTGATAATGTGGGTGTTGATGGTATTGCGTATGTTTTTGCACCTATGGGCGGACAAGGTATGGGCAAATATGAAGATCCGGAAAAGGAAAATTATACTTACGTTCGGGTTGATAGCAAATTGAACCAAACCGACCGGGTATCGTTTAAATCATTTGCCTCCTATTGGAAAATTGATGAGCTGATACACAATACCGCTACTGATGATATTTTTCTATTCGGTCCATCCGCTGCAGGCAAAGACAAATACTATAACCAGAGCCTTGGCACCACAAAATTCAAAGCAGTGCAACTGCTGAAAATTGCAAATCATAAAATTGAATATTTCACTGAAACTGACTTAGAAACATTTGTTGCTAAGCTAAAATTTCCACCTTCGCAACGCAAATCGCCCGATTATGAAGGGAAAAAATTTGAAATAGCAAATTATCACATTGCCGGTAATGGTGATTTTATAGTAGTTGGGCAAAATTTTAAACCAAATAGCAAAGGACCTAATTTCAGTGACGTACTCGCTTTTCATTTCGATAGCAAAGGAATTCTGAAATCGCAATATGGCATAGATACCAAAGAGTCTAATGTTTATGCAAAAGCATCTGGTACACCTCAGTTTTTTATTGAAAAAGGTGACAATCTGTATTGGTTTTTGCAAGAAATAAATGGTGTGTATGCTTCTAAAGGTAAAGTACTCTCGTACCCCAGGGTGGGTAAAATAGGTTTGGCTGCTGGCACAGTTACCGACTTTAAAGACTATGGAGGTGGTGGTGATTATTACTTAGACCCCAAATTTCCTTACCTTAAAACCACAGATGTTAACAAGATTGTATTCTTCGGGTCCGATAAAAAAGGAAAAGAAATTTGGTTCTTACGCCTGAAACTAGACTAATATTCTTTCTCATATAATGATATACTTACAAAAGGGCTTCTATGTTGAAGCCCTTTTGTACTAAATACAGATTACCCATTAACATATAAGTATATCTCCCCGAAAAGTCAGTATTATCTGACTAAATGATGCAATTGCATGATTTCAGGAATACATAAATGTCATAAATTGTTGAACTTGGATACAACGCTATCTTTCTGCGATCCATTTTGCTTCCTGCCCTGACTTTAGAAAGTATATCCTAGGTGTACAGTAACAAAATTGGCTAAAGGTGAGATTTCATATTCGTAGCTTCCTAGTGTATTATCGCCACTTACTTTAGAAGTATAACCTATTCCTATCCAGGGTTTTACATACAAACCATTCTTTAGAGGATGCCAATTGTAACCAATAGAAGGCATAACAAGCACATTGGCATATTTACTTTCTTGATTTAATACATGGCTGTTCGCATTTTTGTAATTCTGAACACCTATTTGCAAGCCTGCAAACCATTTGTTGTTGGCTTGTTTAAAATAGTATTCTGCAAAAGCTGAGTATGCACTGTTTATGCGCACTTCCCAACCTTTTCCTTTGTTGCTTTTGTTCATATCTACCAGAAATGAAGGCATATCCAATGCGTATGTTCCGGCACCAATAAGCAGATGTTCACTGCTTTTGGGTTTTATACGAATATGTAAAGCATACCCATTAAATAAAAATGTCGACGGATCTGTTTCAATTGAAATGGTTGTTTTATCAGTTTTAACGCTTTCTTGTGCACGTACTTCTGAAAATACAAGCCCCATTATGCTTAGCATAATTGCCGAAAAAATTCTAATTGTTGTTGTCATTTGTTTACTGAATTAATAATTGTGAATAAATAGATGATTTTTATGTAATAACTTATTTGAGTATTTACGTACATAAAACATTGTTTGATCAAGTGAATGCTATAGTTTCTACAATTGCATTATTATTGAACACTGTAGAAACCGAATAGTTGAGTTTATTCTCACTGGCATACTTTTCAACCCATTTTTCATTCTTCCATTTTCCAGCAGCTCTATGGGTGGCTATCTTCCAGATTATGAATGTAAAATTGCGTATGGAAAACGGATAGCGCCACACTTCAAAGAGCGAAGATGCCACCGATTTTTGACCTGAAGGAGTGAGCACAATGATTTTACCATTGGGCTTTAAAAGGCGCACAGCTTCGTTAATCATTTCCTTTCTTGAACCTTCAGGTACTAGAAATAGGACCGAACAGAACGTTACCACATCAAAAAACTTATCGTTGAAGTTAAGTGGCACACCTTCTTTATGGTACAAAAAGGAAATATTGGAGTGTGAATGGTGTTTTTGGGCACTCTCAATGGCTTGGATATCTATATCTAGCCCTACTGCCTTCAGATCAGAATTATTGGCAATGAGCATTGAAGGCAGTGTGCCCGGACCGGTACCCCAATCCAATATAAAGTTGCATAGAGGTATACTGTTGATAATATCAGCTATTGGGCTTATGAAATCAGGATACCAGCCGCTTCGTGAAGCAATAGAAATGATTGACATAGATTGAACTATTTTTGATTAATTTCTGTTTTTATTAATAGATATTCTTAATATTATGTATGTGTAGTTTGAGATAAAAAAAATTATTCTACGTCCAATATATCTTTCAGAGTTGTTCTACTCAAACTCGTTTTGACCATATCCTCTATCCTTTTGAGATTTTCTGTAACAGCATTTTTAAGACTATCCGGACGTTTGCCTTTTGCTTTCAACTCAAAATTGGTTTGGAAAAGTGATTTCTGATTCTCAATGGCATTGAGTATATCCAACAGGCTGATATTCTCAGCATTTTTGGCAAATCTTACACCACCATGTATACCTTCTTTCGATTCTAAAATACCTGCCTTTATCAGATTATTAAAAATAACGGTTAAAGTTGGTTTTGGTATATCCAATAAATCCGACATTACTTTTGTTGAAATGAATTCGGTTTCGTCTCTTCTAATTTTATCTGAAATAAAAGCCAGAACTAAAATTGATTTTGAATAAGAAAGTGAGTATGCCATATCTATATATTCGTAATATTATGTTTACAAAGATAGGGCTAAAATTTAATTTTCAAAACATTTTTCATTTTTTTTAATTCTGGCCAACAATTTTACTTTTATAGCCTATTCAGCCTTATACCAATTAGTCAATCTGGCACTTAAGGATTTCGAAATATAATAATTGGTGAAAAAAATGACAGAAAAACCTATACATATGTATACAAACGCGTCTCCGATAACTGAATAGACGCTAAAAATTCCTACAGCCTGCAATTGCGCGATCATGATTCTACTATTATCATCGAAACTACTCATCTGACCTATCATTTCACCATAAGGAGAAATCGCAGCAGATAAACCGAATCTGGTTGAACGTAAAACAGAATGCCCTTGCTCAATAGCCCTAAAGGCAGCCATGCGGGTGTGTAGGGGATCTATACCACGCCAATCTGAAGAAGGAACTGCCACCAAATCAGCACCAATATGACTATTTTCTCGAGCAATATACGGGAAATCATAGTCATAGCAAATTGCACCCCCCACATTTGTTTCGCCTATTTGTAAGGTGCGGAATTGTTCCGTTCCCTGAATGGCTGGTTCCCCAGGTACAGGTTGGTGTTTCTGGTACGAATATGCCAATTCGCCAGTACTCATAATACCCAAAAGTTTGTTTTCATATTTCAATTGCTCATTTTCTAAGGGTACAATATACGAAACTATCAACGTAGTGCCTATATACTTCGCATATCTCGCAAGCGAATCGGACAATTGTTTCTCATCTTCGGGCAGAACGTAAAATGCAGCCTCGTTCCAGACAATCAATTTTGCACCAAATTCAGATGCTTGTGTAGTCTTTTGCAACAAAACCATGAGTGCACTATCATTGCTATGTTTTGAGGGCAGAGGCAAGCCGCTTATGGTGGATGTAGTACCTACTGCGGCAACCGTAAGCGTTTTATTACCAACTGATTTCCCAAGCTCATACCTCATATATCCAAAAATGTTTACCAACACCAATACTGAAAACGGCAAATAAAACGTATATAAATTTAGTTTTCTATCCAAAATTATTCTTGCCAGCGAAGAATTGAACCAGTATATAAGAAAGCTCAATCCGGCAAGACCAAAAACTGATACAATTTGCATAGTTCCGATGCTATGCATCTGTGTATATGCCATTACCCCCCAACTTGCAAACGGAGTATATGTATATTGCAACCATTCCACAATTACAAAAACAGCAGGAAAAAGCAATACTGATGCTTTATTCAATTTCTGCCTATCCCAAATGAGATAGGCTGGTAAATGGAAGAGAGTGAGGGGTAGAGAATACAGAACAATCATACCAAATGGTATTGGTGGGGTTATGATCTTGTATACTGATACAGACCAAGCAACAAAAAGTGCAAAAACAAATTGTATTCTTGCTTTCCACCCTTTGGTGACTGCCAAAAACAAAAGAAAAGGTACATTTGAAAACCATGCTATCATATCTACACTATAAGCAGTATGAGTAAGTGCAAATGCAAAAATTCCGGCTAACAACAACCAAGATGGTTTCCATTTGTAAACTGAGAAATGTATTCTATCCATTTTCATATCATTTAAAAAGTTTGTGGCAAAACTATTCTGATATGAAATGTTTTCCATTAACAATTGATAAAACTTGCTATCCGAGCAAATCTCGTCGAAGTCTGCTTAATGATATGTTGGTTATGCCTAAATAAGAAGCAATATCAGGGTGTGGTATAATATTTTCTAATAGCGGATACTTATTGCGAAAATGCAACAGTCTGTCTTTGGCAGAAAGTGAAGCCAAACCTATCTCTTTATCAATTTTGGCCAATAATTCATTTTGAAGTACTGTGTTTGCAAAATTACGTATTTCCAACACTTCAATCATTAGATTTTCAAATTGTTTTGCATCTACTGATGCAAGTTCGATATCAGTGAGTGCTTTAAAATATAAACTGGATATTTGAGATGAGGTTCTGATAGAATTTGGTGAAAGTACTGAATTTTCGGTAAAAAAAGAGATGGTTACTTCTTGCCCTTCCGGATTAATAAGGTAACTTTTCACTACTCCACTCAACAAAAAATATTCTTTATCATTGCGTTTGCCTTTCCTAATAAATCCGTTATTCTTGCTGTATTGCTCTAAGGTAAGCAGAGGCTCCAATTTAGAAAAGGCCGCATCTGAAATTGGATAAACTGTATGTATGATATTTTTGGCTCTCTGAATCAATGCAATGAATTTCTGCAATAAGTATATTTGATATTATCAGATATCCAAAGTTAATCATATAAATGTAAAAAATAAAGGGGGCTAATCAATAAATTTTCTTTTGATTAGCAACTTTAATAATGCAGAACCTTTATTGGGTGGCAAGCAATATAAAATTTTCTATTTTTTGCCATGTATTATATAAGTACTATTCACCGCACAATTGGTTTATGTATGCAAACAATTGTAGATAGCTTCAAATAATTGCCAGATATTTGTTTGTTAAGCTTTATAATGAGGAATAAATAAAAGGGGCTGTTTAAAAAGTAGAATAATGTAAAGTTTTCAACTTTTACATCTGTCTGATTCTTAACAATGTCGAAGGTACTATCTTCGAGAGCGCTTACTTTTAAGACAACCCCTATTAAAGAATTTTATCCAAAGGGTGCTATATTCTTGTTATGATTAGCACATTATCTAATAATCTAACGGATATCAGTGCTGACAATTATGTTTATGTTCATGCTCACCATGCGCATGGTGTTGCTCATGTTGCTCACAGCTTGAACCGCTATCTGAAATATTACCGTTCAGAAACGCATTTACAACTTCAGCAGCATCGCCACCGCAACCTCTTACTACTTCTATACCGGCACTATTGAGTACATTGATGGCGCCACCACCTATACCACCAGCCAGCATGATGCTAACACCTTCTTTAGCCAAAGTAAAGGCAATATCAGATTTACAACCACATCCTTGTTCGGACTGAATGGTTTGAATGCCAGCTACTTGTTTGCTCTCACTGATAGTGTAAATATTGTAATACTCACAATGACCAAAGTGTTCATCAACTTGATTTCGTCCATTTACAGGAACTGCAATTTTCATAATGTTTTTTTTAAAAAATTTATAGTGAAATATATTTTAAATTTATCAATCCTTATGAGATTCAATAAACATGTGACTCAGACTTTAACTCAGCAATATCAATCTTTTTATTGTCGATAGACTTCCATACATACCAAATATAAGCCAAAACAAAAGGTACTAAAAGCGAAACGTAGCTCATGACTGTAAGTGTATACAAACTGGATGAACTATTCTGTATGGTGAGAGAGCTTTGCAAATCATATTCCGATGGGTAAAATGCTGTATTATTGAAACCAGCAAGAAGCAAAAGCATAAATACAGTAAGCACTGTACCTATGCCGGCCAACCAAATACCTGTACTTTGAAACTTTTCAAATTTTACCAGTGGCAAAATGATACCGCCGAGTACTAGCAACACACCTACTACAAAAAGAATGGCCACCAAAGGCATAGCCAAAAGGTTATGAAGGTATTTGTATGGTTCCATAAAAACATTGTTATCTATAGGATTTACGGCAAAACCATCGGAAAGCATGATGCTAATAACAAATACAAGAAAAAACACAACAAACGGTATTGCATTATACAGCAAGTGTTTACGACTTCTTAAAATAATTTCGGAATCTGAAATTCTGTTTATAAAATATAGAATTGCTAATACGCGGGATAAAAAGAAAACTGCAAGCCCAAGGCTTAAATTAAGTACATTTAAAGCTGCTTCAAGTCCATATGCAGAGCCTTTCCACACAGAAATGATCGGCATTTGATCCCCGGTCAAAACTGTAAGATTGAGTTTGTTGACTGAAAATTGTGAACCTGTAAAGAATGTTGCTACGGCTGTTCCCACTAGTATAGTACCAAGCAGTCCATTTACAAAGAGCAAAGCTTCATAAGTTTTTTGACCTAGGAAATTGTCTTTCTTGGTTCGGTATTCATAAGATACAGCTTGTACCACAAAAGCCAGCAATATGAGAGTCCACACCCAATATGCACCACCGAAGCTTGTTGAATAAAACAATGGGAATGATGCAAAAAAAGCACCTCCAAAAGTGACAAGAGTGGTAAATGTGAGTTCCCACTTGCGCCCCAACAAATTTACCAGAACAGTACGTTGGTCTTCGGTTTTGCCTAGGGTGTAAAGCAAAGTTTGCCCACCTTGAACGAACATCAAAAATACAAATAATGCAGCCAGTAGAGATACAATGATCCACCAGTACTGTTGCAGGGTGATATATGAAAATGTTTCAAACATAATTTTCTGATTTATAAATGAAAAGAAATATTAAACGTGATTGATCTCGGTTTGTTTAAGTTCATCAGGACCTTTCCTTATTTGAGCTGTCATGATTTTGATCTCAGCAATAAGCAATCCGGTGAAGATTACAAAGAATAACCAGAAGGTAAGTTGCACAGAACCTGAATTTACCTGTGAAACAGCAGCAATGGTAGGCAATATATCTTGTATTACCCAAGGCTGGCGACCTACTTCTGCAACCACCCATCCCAGTTCTGAGGCAATATAGGCCAAGGGAATAGACCAAAGTGCAGTGTACAGTACTACTTTATTTGATAGCATTTTATCTTTTCGGGTAAGGTACAATACAACCATGAAAAGCAAGATAAAATGCATACCTAAACCAACCATAATTCTGAAGGAATAAAATACCAAAGGAACATTAGGAATAAGTTCATTCATATCGCGATTGGCGTAATATCCGTAACCAAAATGAGCATAGTTTGCCTTAAAATTAGTTAATGATACCTGCGCCAGACTATCGTTTCCAGATTTCTTAGCATTTGTATAATCTGCCAAAGACTTTATTGCAACACTGCCTTTATCTATTCGTTCCTGATACGAAATTATATTATGTTCAGTGTTTCCTTTTACCAAATCATGAATACCCGGAACATAGGCATTGGGGTCTAAATACGCCATGTAGGAAAGCATATTTGGAATTTCAATCTTAAATACAAAATCTTCTTTGCGTGGATCTAGCTCTTCTTTGTTTTTTTTGAGTAAACCAATAACTGCCAATGGCGCATTTTGCTGACCATCATACAAGTTTTCCATGGCTGCAAATTTCATAGGTTGGTATTTAGCCATGTTTCGAGCCGAACCGTCGCCGGTAGCCACTGTAAGAAACGAAGCCAATAAGCCGAAAACAGCAGCTACACGTATGCTTTTCTTTGCAAACAAATATTCCCGGTTTTTTATGATGAACCAAGCACTCACACCTATAACAAAAACAGAAGAAAGTACATAGGCCGAAAGCACAGTATGCAAAAACTTATTAATTGCTACATCACTCAGCAAAACTTCCCAAAAATTGGCCATTTCATTACGTGCCGTATCCGGATTGAATTCCATACCCACCGGGTTTTGCATCCATGCATTGGCTACCAATATCCATAATGCAGAAAGATTTGAACCTATGGCCACCAACCATGTTGAAGTAAGGTGAAATCCTTTACTCACTTTGTTCCAGCCAAAAAACATAACAGCGATGAAGGTACTTTCCATAAAAAATGCCATAATGCCTTCAATTGCCAATGGTGCACCAAATATATCGCCTACAAACCAAGAGTAATTTGACCAGTTGGTTCCAAATTCAAATTCAAGAATAAGACCAGTTGCTACCCCAATCGCGAAATTGATGCCAAACAGACTCATCCAAAATTTAGTGATACGCTTCCATTCTTGGTTTCCGGTGCGAACATAAAGCGTCTCCATGAATGCTACAATAAAAGATAAACCCAAAGTCAAGGGTACAAAAAGGTAATGGTACATAGCCGTTAGGGCAAATTGTGCCCTCGACCAGTTTACCAATGAGAAATCTACATTTTCCATTTAAATTATTTTGTGAGTTGATTGATTACGTGGCTTGCTCTTTCTTCGTCTGTATCGAAATTAGTTTTCAGAAAATTTGGAAAAAAGAACATTTTTAAAACTAAAAACATGATTACCAGTTTTATAAATATGATCATCCATAGTTTTTTACCTACCGTCATGCTTCTAAATCCTTCATAATAAAACTGATATATTTTATACGCTATTTTTTTCATGTTGTATTACTTCTTGTGTAACAAAAATAGTGCTTTGGTCAAAAGC
>JAIFMY010000192.1 GCA_020048155.1 Bacteroidota bacterium | reverse complement strand
GGTACTGTTGTTGAATACGTTGAAGTATTTGGTAACGAAGACGATGGTTTTGAGTTTTGGGGTGGAAATGCAACCTACAAATATTTAGTAGCTGCTTTCAATAAAGATGACTCATTTGACTACGACGCAGGTTTCAGAGGCAAATGCCAATTCTGGTTTGCAGTGCAAGATACTGCCGGTGGCGATGAGCTTGGCGAGTTTGATGGTGGGGATACCCCAGAAGATGGAACTCCATATGCTATGCCAGAAATGTATAACCTTACTTTCTATGGTGCTTCTTACGATGGCAAAGTAAAAGGTTCTAGCTGCATGGAATTTAAAGCAAATGCCGGTGGCAAAGTATACAATAGTATTTTCATGAACCAAAAGAGTGGTGTGAGTGTAAACATAAAAGTGGCCCCTCAGAATAGCTTTGCTCGCGTGAACGATGGTTCGCTTGAACTCAAAAACAACCTGTTCTTTGGCGTAGCTTCTAGCACTGAAGCTTCAGTATTTACGCTCAAAAACGGAAGCGGTGCTGATGCAGTTTCTGCTACCGACTTAGATGCAGCCAAAGCTACATTTGCTACTAAAGTAGCAACTTGGGGCAATAGTTATGCTGCTACTGCTGCTTCATTGACACGTCAGAACCCAGTTCCTGCCGCTGGTGCAGATTTTGGTACCTTGGCTACTGCTCCTGCTTGGGCTACTCAAGTTACATTCAAAGGTGCTTTTGCCCCTGGTGGTGCTAACTGGACTGCTGGTTGGACTCTCTACGACGCTGCTAAAAAAGCTAGTCTTATACTCAAATAATTGAGATTTTTTCATTATTTATATTATATACAAGCCTGCTGCAGGAATAGCACTGTAGCAGGCTTTTGATACAGAGAAACAGAACATATTTTAATAGATAGAAAGCATGAAAAAGATTTATTTTGTTTTATATTTAATTGTCGCAACACTCACCTTACAAGCTCAAACAGGCATCATACGAGGTAAGGTTATTGATGCCGAAACCAATGAAGAAATCATTGGAGCCAGTGTGGTGCTATTAAATGTAAAAACCATGATTGGTACAGCTACCGACATAGATGGTAGTTTCGAACTCAAAAACATTCCTGAAGGAAAACACTCCATTCAAGTATCGTTTATTTCTTATCAGAAGAAAACGATAGAAAGCATTGAAGTTACTTCTGGCAATGTAAGTGTGATAAACGCAGCGCTCTCCACCGAATCTACCAGACTAGATGAAATAGTTGTTACTGCAAATGTAGTAAGAAATTCTGAACAATCTGTTTTGGTGATGCAAAAGAAATCAGCTAATGTGTTAGATGGCATTTCTGCGCAACAATTCAGTAAGCTTGGCGATAGCGATGCTGCTTCTGCACTTAAGCGTGTGACAGGCATCACTGTTGAAGGCGGGAAGTACATTTTTGTGCGTGGCCTTAGCGACAGATATACCAAAATAGGCCTTAATGGTGCAGATATACCTGGTTTGGACCCCAACAGAAACACTGTGCAGATGGACTTATTTCCGTCGAACCTTATCAACAATATAGTAGTTTACAAAACTTTTTCTCCCGAGCTGCCCGGCTCTTTTACCGGTGGATACGTAGATATCATCACCCGGGATATACCTGAGACTTTTACGTTGCTCATTAGCTCTTCTGCTGGCTATAATCCCAATACTACATTCAATGACATTCTGCTTTATGAAGGCGGTAAAACTGATTGGCTGGGAATAGACGATGGTACCAGATCTTTACCAAGTTTGGTAAAAAGTAATATAGTGCCAGCTTTGTATCAAACTGCTACAAGTAATCAGCTTCTTGATTCTATGACACGTTCATTCAATAAAATATTCTCGCCATCAAAGCAACAGGCTTTTCTAAACCATAGTCATAGCCTAGCTTTGGGAAATCAATTCTCATTGTTTGGAAAACCACTTGGTATACTGGCAAGCCTTTCTTATAGACGCGATTTCGAGAGCTATGCTACCGGAACAATTCGTCAATATGAGCGCGGACAAGTGGGATCTAAGACACTTGAAACTATGCTTGACTTGACCGACGAATCGGGTACCATGGAAGTACTCTGGGGTACTATGCTTGGTGTGAGTTATAAATTTAGTCCAAATCATAAAATTGGTTTGACTACTTTATATAACAGAGGTGGTAGTACAGGTGGCACATATTCAGAAGGTTACGATACTAACAATAGCTGGATATTTCAAAACAGATCTATGGTTTTTCTCGAACGTAATTTTTGGGCAAACCAATTGAAAGGCGAACACATGTTTGCAGCTTGGTCTGATTTGAAAGTTAACTGGTTATTGTCTGCAACTGTATCGGGGCAAAATGAACCTGATTTACGTTTTTTCCAAAATGTGAAAGATAGTACCGCTTTGGGGCAGGTAATATACTCTATAGCTTCTAATCAAAAGCTACCTGTAAGGTATTTTCGTGAAATGAATGAAGTAAATATTGACGGAAAAGTGCATTTTGAATTGCCTTATCAATTGGGTGGTATTACTTCAAAACTTAAATGGGGTGGTAGCATGGTATACAAAAAACGTGATTTCAGCGAAAGCCAATACACGTTTAAAGATCAAAACCAAGGCTATTTTTATTTCGACGGAAACATAGATAAATACTTGAATGATGCTAATATAGGGGAAAATTCTGTTGTGGGTGGTGCATATGGCTTGTATGTAATCAATAGTTCACAAGACAGAAATAACTATTTAGGTATTCAACAATTGGGTGCTGGATATCTGATGACAGATATCCAGTTGACCAGCAAGTTTCGAATCATTACAGGTGTAAGAACTGAATATAACTTGATATACGTCGAAAGTGGCGATGATGCCATAGACCCAGGTAAACTAAAAGATTTGTATCTGCTTCCTGCGCTCAATGCAACTTATACTTTGGGGCAAAACTCTAACCTGAGGGCTGCATATACGCGTACTCTGGCTTACCCTGCTTTCCGCGAGGTTGCGGCGTTCTCTTCCTTCGATTATTTGGGGGGATATATCTATAATGGAAATCCAAAACTCAAAGTTACCAATATTGATAACTTTGACCTTCGTTGGGAACTATTTCCAAACGAGGGAGAGCTGCTAGCAGCTAGTGTGTTCTTCAAAAATTTCACGAATCCAATCGAAGTAGTAATTGTAGAGGTTGAGAATGCAAAGTGGGAGAATGTAGACAAAGGATTAGTTTATGGTGCTGAGTTTGAATTTCGCAAACGCTTGGCCGAAAGCCTACCTATACTGCGTCACATGTTATTTTCTGCCAATGTAAGCATAGTTACCTCAAGGGTAGATATTGGCGATAAAGAGCTTTCAATTATAAGATCAGTAAATCCTGATCATCCAAGTTATAGGGCCATGTACGGCCAAGCTCCTTTTGCAGTGAATGGTATGCTATCTTATAAAAATGATGCCAGTGGAGTGAGTGCCAACCTCGCTTACAATGTGACCGGTAAGAAAATATTGCTGGTGGGAAAAGATGGTGTTAATATGACTGAGGTACCTTTCCACTCACTCAATGTAAATGTTGGTTTTAAGCTAACCAATAATATTTCGCTCAAAGCTTCGGTGAGCAATGCTTTAAACGACGACAAATCCTCTACCTACAACTATGATAGAGAATATGTAGGCCAACAACATAGCCTAGGTCGTACTTTTACTTTCAGCGTCAGCTATTCTATCAATTAATTCAATATGTTTCTATCTTCAGCAAAAGCCCGCATACGCGGGCTTTTGTGTTTTTTATTTGCGACCAAAACTTGCCAAGTGAAAACCCGAATAACTTTTTATTTTAGGTTGTCTTTCTTTTGCGCTGTTGTACCGATCCAATAGACTAGTCTCAATAAAATTTGCTATTCCTAATCATTATTCATGTCCTATTAGAATCTGAGTTTTTATGAATCTTTCGGGGTTTAAAATTTTTATAACACCAGCGATGGAAAAAAAAATATGCACCGTTATAATTATTTCGCTATTCGTAGTAAGTTTATACATTCATTCAAACCATTATTTTAACTTATATGATTTTAGCTTGGATAGATTGGGTTATCATACTTGCATACCTATTGGTAAGCATACTTATCAGTCTGTATTTCGGTAAAAATGCCGGAAAAAATACCAATAATTTCTTCCTCAGTGGGCGCAATTTGCCTTGGTATGTAGCAGGTACCAGCATGGTAGCCACCACATTTGCTGCAGATACTCCGTTGGCAGTTACCGAGCTGGTAGCCCAGAATGGTATTGCAGGAAACTGGTTGTGGTGGAACATGGTTTTTGGGGGCATACTCACGGTTTTCTTCTTTGCCAGGCTATGGCGCCGCGCGGGAATCATGACCGATGCCGAGTTTGTGTCTATCCGCTACAATGGCAAAAGTGCATCCTTCTTGCGTGGCTTCAGGGCTTTGTATGTAGGTATAGGCATGAATGCAGTGGTGATAGCATGGGTTAACCTAGCTATGGTGAAAATAGTGCAGGTCATATTCCCCGATTTTACCTTGTTTGGTATTACAGAAGTTCATTTTCTGGGCATTACCTTCTCATCGCACTTGCTGCTGGTGGGTATTATGCTCATTTTTGTTTCACTATATAGCTCTATTTCCGGTCTCATGGGAGTTTCCATTACCGATACGTTCCAATTTATACTGGCAATGACGGGGAGCATTATATTGGCTATATTTGTAATAGATGAGGTGGGAGGCATATCTGCTTTGCAGGAAAAACTAGCCGCTCAGAACTGGGTGTTTGAGTTTTTCCCTAGTGTAGGAAACGAGGAAAGTACCGGTGGTGCCGGACAAATACTACAAATGAGTGTAGTAGCTTTTGTAGCATACCTAGGCGTGCAATGGTGGGCCAGCTGGTACCCCGGCGCCGAGCCCGGTGGTGGTGGCTATGTAGCACAGCGTATGATGTCGGCCAAAGATGAGAAACATTCATTGCTGGCAACACTTTGGTTTCAGGTAGCACATTTTGCCGTGCGTCCGTGGCCATGGATTCTGGTGGCCTTGTCTACACTGGTATTGTATCCCGATGTTACAGACCGTGGGGCAGCTTACGTAATGACCATCCGCGATTTCATGCCTGCCGGTTTGCTGGGCTTATTGCTGGCGGCATTTCTGGCAGCTTATATGAGCACGTTGGCTTCGCAAACGGTGTGGGGCACATCATACATCATCAACGATTTGTACCGTCCGTTTATAAAACCCAATGCCACCGAAGCCCAATACGTAAAAGTGAGCAGACTCACCAATATTGGCCTGATGATATTTTCATTCCTACTCACCACCCAATTCGATAAAATATCTGATGCATGGAAATTTATACTTGCATGTAGCGGAGGCATAGGACTGGTGCTGCTTTTGCGCTGGTATTGGTGGCGTATAAATGCATGGTCGGAAATCTCTGCTTTGCTTGCTCCGTATGTTGTTTACCCCATCATGGCATTTTATTTTGAGGCTTCTTTCGAAATTACCCTCTTGGTTATAGTTGCTTGGAGTACTTTGGTATGGATTGTGGTAACATATTTAACCAAACCCACCGACAATCAAACACTGTTGAGTTTTTACACCAAAGTGCATCCCGGAGGCATAGGCTGGCGGCATATAGCTGCCCAGTTGCCCGATGTTCCGGGTGATACCCATTTTGGCCGTCTCTTTGTAAACTGGGCGGCTGGCGTAGGTATGGTGCTCTTAAGTTTATTCGGTACAGGGAAACTCATTTTTGGAGATTGGCAAATGGCACTGCTTTTATTTGCATCTGCCATAGGCTGTGGAGCTGTTATTTTTTACAATTTTAATAGGATGGGGTGGAAAAAAGCTGTTGAATGAATACGAGGGCACTTATGCAAAGAAAAATTGTTTCATTATCCATATTTATATTCTGGCTGATATTTACAGCCGGTGCACAACCTACTGCCCTCAACAAGAACTGGTGGGTACAATCGGCCGATAGTATAAAGGCTACCGGGAAAACCATATCCACCGAGGCCTATCAACCCACAGGCTGGCTCAATGCACGCATACCTCGTACGGTAATGGCAGTGCTCATGGACAATGGCATAGTGCAACGTGTATTTCAGAACAATAATCTGGCTTCGGTAAATGATAAAATTTTCAAGCGTGCATGGTGGTACCGCACCACGGTGTTTGTTTCGCCTGCCGATTCTGCCAAACAAAAATTCTTGAAACTAAATGGCATAAACTACAGCGCCAATGTATGGGTAAACGGAAAGCTTGCGTCCTGAAAAGCGGGAACAACGTGTTGGCAATTGAAGTTTTTCCTCCTCAACCCGGCGACCTTACCATTGGCTTTGTAGACTGGAACCCAAATCCGCCCGACCGCAATATGGGTATCTGGCGTGGTGTCGAACTCTTGGTTACCGGAAATTCCCGACTGATAAATCCGGTGATACGTTCAGAGTTCAACGACCCCAAGGCCATTTCGGTGGATATTGAAGTGGAGGCTACTTTGGTGAATCTTACCAATGAAAAACTGACCATCGAACTCAGGTTCCGGCAAGACAGCATTTTTATAAACAAACAATACATACTACTACCCGGCGAAAGGCGCAATATTGTGCTCACTGCCGAGGAATTTCCACAACTTAACTTTTACCGTCCGCGCTTGTGGTGGCCGCATACCATGGGTGCACCTGCCCTGCACCATGCCGCTGTTGAAGTGTGGAGCAACGGAAAACTCTCAGAGAAAATTCCCATACGCTATGGAATCAGGCAGGTGAATGATTATTTCACCACAAATGGCAGTAAAGGCTTTGCCATAAACGGGAAAAAAATACAAATACGAGGAGCAGGTTACACCGATGAGATTTTCCTGACCGATGCCGAAGACAAAACCCGCACCCAATTGCAGTATGCCTGTGCTATGAACCTGAATACCATCAGGCTCGAAGGCTTTGGGGGAAATAGCGACTATCTCTATCAAATGGCGGACTCGTTGGGGCTTATGATAATGCCCGGCTTTAGTTGCCAGTGGGAGTGGGATCATTATTTGGGTAAAAAAACAGACGATTTTGGTGGGATAAAAAGCAAAGCCGATATGGATTTGGCCACCAAATACCTGCGCGACCAGATTCTGAGTCTGCGCAATCACCCCAGTGTAATCATGTATATATTGGCATCGGACAAACTGCCTCGTCCGAAGTTGGAGGCCATGTACCGCGATTTGGCAAACAAACTCGACAAAACCCGTCCACTACTGGCTTCATGCAGCGCGCGTAAAAGCGAGCTAAGATTGGTACAACGATACCAAAAATGGGGGTGCCTGGGGTTTCAATACCGAAACCGGCCTGGGGCCAATGATACCAAGCGCTTCGAGCATCCGTTTTCTGATGAGTCGCGACTCGTGGTGGCCTGCCGATAGTGTGTGGCTTTACCATACCGCCCGAGGCGATTTTCAGGAACTCAATACATTCAATATACCTTTTGCCCAACGATACGGCAAATTCGACGATTTGGATACATACGCTGAGTGGGCACAGGTGATGCAATATGAGAGCGTGCGCCCTATGTACGAGGCGGCATGTACTGGCAGTTGTTCGATTATTATGGGCACGTTGCCGGGGCATTTTATGGGGTGCGCGATGCACTCAAGCTTCCGGCAGTGTTGTACAATTATGCTACCTCCGAAGCCATGTATTTCAACGATACCGATTTGCCCCTGAGTTTCGATGCCCATATACGTGTATTGGGTACTGATGCAACGGTGGTGTTAGATACTTTTTTTAATATTGAGGCATACCGCAACAAGCAGCGCATCATCAGCCTGAAATCGTACATCAGTCAGTTGCCCAATTCCATTCTTAACTTTCAGCTTATAGATACTGCCGGGGTAGTGGTGAGCAACAAATGGTACTGGACAGGAAATACGCCCGATGTACCCGATTTTGCGAAAACCAACTGGAAAACTACTCCTACCACCCAGTATATGAACCTTACTGCTTTGCGCAATCTGCCTAAGGTAAAACCAACCCTCGAGTTCAAACTCGAGCGCATGCCCGAAAGCCTGAGGCTTGATTTGATCATTACCAATCCGGGCCCATCGGTCATGTTTTTTGGCGAAGCGGCCATTCTGGCGTCCGACAATGTTGACTCTCGCATTCCTTCGGTATGGACCGACAATTACATAAGCCTCCTGCCGGGCGAAACTACTACCATATCTACGTACCTCAACTACCGTATGCAGCCCGAAGCCATTCGCTTTAAGGCTACCAATACCGATGAGGTAATTCTTCGCTTGAGGCCACGCAGATAGTTTTTTTACAATGGATTTATGATTTTAGATAAAACATTCGCGAATATCAATTTTACACAAAAGCTTTGGCCCGACGATGCTTTTGAGTCTTGTGTATTCGAAAACTGCAATATATCGGGCGTAAACCTGAATGGGGTAAGTTTCATTGATTGTACTTTTAAGAATTGCGACCTGAGCAATGCTTCTGTGCATGGCGTATCGCTGATGACGGTGGCTTTCGAAAACTGCAAACTGATGGGCATTCAGTTTCATACCTGCAATCCTATGGGGTTTACTCCTGCCTTTCGTGCTTGCCTGATGCAATATGTTTCGTTTCTGGGGCTAAAACTGCGCAATGTGTCGTTTGAGGGATGTATGTTGCAAGAGGCCGATTTTTCGGAAGCTGATGCCACAGGTGCCAATTTCAGAAATGCCTTGTTGCCGGGGGCCGTATTCGACCATACCAATCTGCAAAAGGCCGATTTCCGCCATGCGCAGGGTTACGTCATTCACCCGGTTAGCAATAAGCTCGACCATGCCATATTCTCACCCAATGGGCTGGAAGGCTTGCTGTATGGGTTCAGAATAGAGGTGAAGTGAGAGAAATTTATGCTCGTAGTTGATAGCTTATGTATATTGCTCCTTATAGCGGCATGTAACTTACTATTTTAATCTAAGTTCAAGTTTTCTGGATTTAATTTTGGTAAAAGCGTTGAACATTTTATCCTTATTGTAGAGCGAAATTGTGTCAGGTGTAAAAATTATTATTTTTTGTAATAACTTAAAATCAGGCCTACTAACAATGCCACCCTCAATTTCAAAGTCTTGATTATTACCCAATTTAATTGCTGCATTTAAAGCAATTGTATCAAATGAAATCAAAGTACCACCTTCTCTTACTGCCCCATTTAAATATGGGATATAAGATTTATCACCCCAATATTTTTTAAGTTCTAATGAATCAAATTGCAACTCTATTAAAATATCGTTTGGGGTATCATTTACTATAAATGCTCTATAGGCTGGATCGCAGGAATAAAAGAAAAATATCATTAAAGCTAATATTGAAGCATTTTTTCATAGTAATCAATTGATCTGTTATTATTTAGAATCAATATTTTATTATAAATTATTTCATCACATAAGCTATTTCTTGCAATTGGTAACATGACTTGTCACCTATAAGAGTAACAACTAAATCGGGCAAAAGTATGTTTATCTTGTTCATCATAACTTAACAAGTCCTTCCAAATCCTTCCAATGTATCAAGTTCATTTTTTTATTCTCTTATTTTCCAATTTCCTTTTTTATCACTACCAATACGTTCTATATGGCCGTTGTTTTTAAGTTCTCTGATTTGTCGTCTCACGGTACTTAAACTCAAGCTCAGTCTTTCACTCATTTCGTTAGCCGTTATTTTGTTATCTTGCTTAATTAATGAAAATACAGTGTCATTTACAGTGTCAGTTTGTGGTTTTACAGTTTCATTTACAGTGTCAGCAAGAATATGCATTTCACGGTTTTTAAGTGTATAACTGCCTTTGAGTATTAAGTTTGAAAGAAAGCGAATCAAAAATTTTTCAGTCCGATGAATCCCTCTTGATAAGTCTTCGTAGTTGGCT
>JAIFMY010000088.1 GCA_020048155.1 Bacteroidota bacterium | reverse complement strand
TGCCCATATGCGATATTTCTTGTGCCTGATTGAGCGATTTTTCACTTTCTATCAATGCATTTTCGGCTGCTATTTTTTCGCTTACATCTATAGCTACTATCAACTCCGCTGCTCTTCCATCAAATTCAATGCCGTGCGATATGATGTCGACTGTAATAATATTTCCATTTTTGGTCTTGTGCTTCCAGCGGTGCGTATGCTCAATCTGAGGCCGTTCGTTTTTCAGATTATTCAATAATCGCTCAATTTCTTCTTCAGGGCGTATGTCCTTTATAGACATATTCATGAATGTCAAATGTCCACATGGGTAATGGATTGTTTTCGAATAAAAATCTGAATTTGCGTTCGCTTTCTCTGATTCTTAGTTCTGCTTGCTTTTGCTGAGTGATTACTTCCGAAAAAAACAATATACCACCAATCTCATTTTCAGATTCATACCACGGATGAATTTCCCATTTTACCCAATCTACATCACCATTTTCTCTTACAAATTTGTCTTCACTATTTTTTAATATTTCCCCTTGTAAGCATCTGTTGTGCAAGGTCTTCAATTCATCTGTTATTTCAGGAAAAATCTCGTAATGTGATTTCCCTATTAAATTGTGGGTTGGCAGGTGATAATCCTTGATAAAACGATTGCTACAAGCTATGTATCGCATTTGGGTATCGAACATGGCTATGGCTGCCGGAGCATGTTGTATAAACAATTTTATGGTTCGCTCACTTTTAATTAGCTCAAGCTCATTTAGTTTTTTTTCTGTAATATCGGTTGATATGCCCGCTATGCCATACAATTCGCCGTTCGGATTGATAAGAGGAAATTTAGTGGTGTTGAAGAATAGTGTTGTGTGTTCATTTCTTAGTGTTTCTTCAAATATTTCGTTTTGTAAAGTTTTTAGAATACGCTGGTCATTTTCAAAATGCTGTTTGGCAGCTTCTTCTGGCATTAAATCTTCACGTTTTTTACCTATTATTTCATCCTTACTATATCCAATTACATTTGCTGTTTTATTATTCAAGTTAATGAATACCCCGTCTAGGTTCATCATATATATCAGCGAGTCGCTATTGTCGACCATATCCGTAAAGATTTTCTCACTCCTGGCTGTTTTCGCGTATGACCTACTTAACTCATGATTGGCTTGCGACAATTCCTTGTTGAGTGCATGATATTCTTCGTTTATAGATGCATATTCTTCATTTTGAGATTGTATGGTATATTGGTTCTTAACCAAATCTTCTTTTGAGAGTTTAAGTTCTTGGTTTGATTGCTTGAGCTCCTCTATAAGTGAATAATACTCTTCGTTTTTTACTTGAAGTTTATTTTTGTGGTCGAGCAATTCGTACATTAACGGATTTGTGATTCGTATAAATCCCCATACCGCCAAAATTATTACCAAACTGGATAATAGCAGAATTAGGTGCATTGACCTTTGCAGGGGGCCCCTTATTTCACTTACGGGTATTTTTGCTACTATGCCTATCTTTTGTTTGGGAACATATGAATAAGCGGCATATACCGGTATTCCTGTATAGTCCTTTGCTTTTATGGTTCCGGTTTCACCTTCAAATGACTTCATTATAGGTGTTGGTTCCGAAAAGTTTTTTGCTATCTTAAATCTTTTGAATTCTGTATTATTCTTCGATATAAGATATTCAATGCTATCGCCACTCATCTTGGCAAAAAGCAATTCACCCGCAATGCCTAAAGTGAGGTCATTTTCTCTAACTGCATACAGATATTTTATAAGTTGTTCTTCATTTTCAAAAACCGAGTCGCTGAGTATGCTTATTGCAATTTTTTCACGAGTTACAATATCTGTAAGTCTGTTGTAAATGATCTCAATATTATTTTTATATAAAACTATAAAGGACAAGACTGTGATGGCGGAAATGGCAAAGATCATTATCGCAGTAAGGAGAAGGATTCGTTTGTTGTGAAACACCAATTTCATTGGGGATGATGTTCATTTTATGTTATATAACCTATGATTTTAATATGAAGGCTCATTTTTTTGTGATTCTGCTTCAATTCAATCAGCAAATTTTTTGCAGAACCATTGAAAATTGAGAAATGTACTTATGAAAATTTATTTTTATTTCTTGTGCAAGTTTATAGTATCATCAAATTTACCCTTTATTACCTACAATAGCAAATATAAACCAATAAAAAAGTGGTATGTATGCAACTTTCATTGCAAGCATACCACTTCAATCCACTCTTCAATAAATCAGCCAAATATCATATCGTATGGTCGTTGCAAGGCTTGGCGCAGCTCATCTAAGCCTATGTTTCGGCTCTTGCGTATGCTTTCTTTGCCCATAAAATACACTACCAGAGTTGGAACTGTGAAAATACTATTCTGTCCGGCTATTTCGGGCTGAAGCACTGTGTCTGAGTAATACAATCCAATATTTGAAAATTCGTTGTTTACCAATTCTGCTATTTTGGGCTTTAGTACTTTACATACGTTGCATTGTTCGTGCGAGAAATATACAAGTACTGCATCCTGAATTTCAGTAATTTGGTTGAAATCTTCTAATGATTTGATATTTTGGTAGTCCATGTATTGCTTAAAATTGATTAGAACGCAATAATACCAATGTGCAAGCTTCAACAGGCTCTATACCATTCTTTTCCAATTCCGACATAAAATCGCTGTTCTCAGTACCCGGATTAAATATAACCCTGCGGGGTTTGAGGTCGATAATATAAGGTATGTACACTGCCTGGTTGGCCGGGCCAACATATAGTGTAACTGTATCCAGATTTTCATGTCTTTCTAGCCGGGTATTAATGTTTACTCCGTCTACCTCCTGGTTTTAATCCGATTGCAATTGTAGGGTGATTGTATTCTCTGAGCATTCGAATGGCTTTATATGCATATCGCTCTGGATTGGTGCTGGCGCCTATTACCAATGTATTTTTTGACATGATTTTGTATTTTTAGTGTTTATAAGGCAAAAACAAGGTTAAGCATGGCTGTCAGCACATTGCCTTAGAAGTGCACTGAGCAACTGATATGTGTGATTAAGTGCACACCACCTAACCAGCGATTTTATTCTTGTGCCAGGCAGTGTGTATCATTTTAAAACCCAATACGAAATTGCATTGCGTTATTTAGTATCTTCTTCCTTTTTAAGAGCGGCTATGTCCAAGGTGAGGGTGAAAGATATGCAAAATCGAGACCAAACATATTAAGTTTCAGGCCTAAACCAAGGGTGAAAAATTTGCGGTTTCCTTTAGTTTCATGTTCGTGAAAATATCCGGCTCTTATGGCAAATTGCTTGGTATACCAATATTCTACGCCTGCCGAAATCATTATCTCACGGGTTTCTTCAGTGAATACACTGCGTGTGCTGTCGCTTCGCAACACGCCGGGAGCATCGTAAAAAGAACGAAAAATGGCTACAGGAACCGAAATGTCGGGGTTACTGCCTATGGTATCAAAACTACCGGGATTATTGGGATCATCTACCAAAATAGGTGGTGTGGGTATGAGCAGTTTGTTGAAATCTATCGAAAAGGTAAGTGAGTTGTAAGCATCCAATATGGTAGTATATGCAACTCCTGTGCGCAGGTTTATGGGGATAAAATCTTTTTCATCTTCGGTGTACGAAATTTTACCTCCGATGTTCGAAAAATTGAGACCGTATGACAAAATACCGGGAGAACCCATAAATGAAACATCTTTGTTGTTGTAAAACAAACTTACATCGCCGGCTATGGTTTTTCCTGCGTGCGATTCGCTTTGCCCGATACCACCTGTGAGGTCGGAAAATATATAGCGCATGGCTATGGCTGTACTCAGATTTTGCGACAGTTTGAAAGAATAAGCTGCATCGAACGCAAATTCTTTTGGCCGATAGTCGCGCAAGGGTTGGCCATAAATATTGGTGAACATAATATTTCCCAAGGAAAAATACCTGAGGCTTGCCGCTATGGCCTGCCTGTCGTCCAGTTTGTAATAGCCTGAAAGGTATGAAAGATTAATATCAGGAATGAGGGCACGCAACCAAGGAGTGTATGACAATGATACTCCCATTTTATTTTCTATAAAAGCGAATTTGGCCGGATTCCAATGCATAGAAGCTGCATCGGGGGAGGTAGCTACTCCCAAATCGCCAAGTGCACCGGCGCGGCTATCGGGTGCTATGGTCAAAAATGGTACCGCACTAGTGAGTGTGTTTACTTTACCTGAAAGTTCATCTGTGCTTATCTGCGATTTGGCTGAAAAATAGCAAGCAGAAAGCAGCAACAAAAACGAAATGCGCAAATACATGTTATGGTTATTATAGTTTACTAATCAAGAAATTATTAAAATAAATTGGTAACATTTATTGCATAAGCCCGTTTTTGATGGTTAGTATATATTTCACTTGTTTAAGATGTTAATAATCAGAACTTTTTATCCAAAATTGATGATGATTATCTTATCATGCCAATTTCCGAAAATTTCCCTACAATATTACTAATTTCTCAATTATTTCCTCACTATGTTCATTATTTGTTTTAACAAAAATTTTATAAAAATATACGCCTCTGCCAAGCTTACTGCCAAAATCGTCGCGTCCATCCCATGGTATGGGGCTGCTTCTGAATCCGGTAGTACTCATATTGGCATGTATTGTTTTTACAATCTGACCCGATTGTGAGAAAATCTGAACCATCACTTCCAATGGTTGGCCGGGTTTGTTGTGCTCAAAGTAGAATTGCGTGAAAGTAGTAAATGGGTTGGGATAATTGAGTACATGTGATATTGTAAGGCGGCTGTTCTCTTGAACTTCAAACGACAAATATTTTTCTGCCGAGTTATTGTTTACATCCCAGGCTTTTACTTTTAGCGTGTGTTTTCCGGGCGCAAGCTCAGGAATCTGATATCGGATTTTTCCAAGTCTGAAATTGTCGGTCTCGGTTTCAAAATAGTCGTTGAGTACTATGCTATTGCGTGTGTCGTTGTCGAGTGTAAGGGTTATTTCGTGCCCAAAAGCGCTTCTCGATGTATTTATACCAGAAGTGTCGTTCATTTCTACCAAAAGCACCGGGGTTTGATTGGTTGTTCCCGATGGAACAAAATTTTTGTCGTTGAGCCAGATTTTTATTTCTGGGCCATTGCTATCGTCAATGGTGGAATTGCTTATACCCCCCACCACAAAATTGTCAAACATTCCGTATGCAGTATGTGTGGCATCGGTGCTGCTTTTGAAATACATACTGAATTTGCCCTTGCCAAAATCGTAGAGTACATCGCGGGGCATCACAAAACTGAATTTGAATTTCCCATCGGTAACCGACGAATTTCCCTGAAAAAGTATATTATTTCGAAGTTTAAAATTCATGGTATTGCCGCCATCGTTTGCCAAAGTACTTCGCATTATTTCCTTGTCATATAGGGTGGGTATGAGTATGCCGTTCATGCTTTCGCTGTTTTTGAAATTGGCTGAAATCTGACCTTCTATCTCTACAAATTCAAGTGCGCTCAGTGTGTCTGTTTTTTCGGCTACGAGGGTAGTATTGATGGCGGTGATGGAAACACCCGGTACTGGCCAACGCAAAGGCAAGGCTGGATCTCCCAACAAAGCAAAGTTCCGTTTATTGATATCGCTCGCCGAGCCGGTTGCATTTTTTGCCAACCGCACTATATCGCCCAATCGGTTTGGGGTGGAAGTATTTATATCATTTTCAAAAACATAATTGTAGAAACTAGTATTTAGGCTCATATTGGAACTGGAATATACCAGGCGGGTAGTAGAAAAAAGGGCAATACCACCCCCATCTTTGCTCAGTAAAATCTGCTCGCCGGCGCTTACTAGGCTGTGCTTATCGAAACGGCTGAATTCGCAGGTGGCAGTAATGAAAACGGGAAGTTTGAATGCGTTTTTCCAGCTTTTTATACTTACCTCGTCTATAATTTTTTCAGCAGCAAGTCGGTATTCATTGCCGTGCCCCGTATAGTTTATAAGCAGACTTCCGCGCTGAACCCTGTTGTTTATGGCCAACACGGCATCGGGGTACCTTTCGCCCGATGAGGTGGTGCTTTGTCGGTACATGTCCAGATATATTTTATCTACATTGAAATGTGGAAACTTCGAAGTTACTTTATTGGCCAATATATCAGCATCTTGCATGTGCAGATTGCCGTCCTCGTCGTCGGCTATGAAGGTCAGAAAGTTCTGCCAGTTGCCATTGCTTTGTTCAGAATAGTAATTCATTATTTTTTGCACCAAAATACTAGCCTCACTCTTGGTTTTGGCAGGAAGTCGACCTATGCCTACATCCAATGCACCATTTACACCAGATTCAACGGCGTCGAGCATGCCATAGAAATCGTCGGACACGAATGACTGGGTAGGACTTACAGAATTGGAAGATTGAAAGGTAGGAACAACCGGCCAATTTTCTGCTATGGCAGTTTTATTGTTGTAGGTACCATCTCCAAAAAGCAGCACGTAACGTGGATATACACCTTGCCCTGCCAATGCTCGCTGGTAAAACATGCGTATGTAGTTGCGCAGAGCCATGGCATCGGGCAAACCGTTGCTAAACTCATTGTAAATTTGCTCTGGAGTAGCTATGTTGTATTGCAGATTTTCTTGCTGCAAATGCCATTCGCCTATTTGGGTGGCTTGTGCCAAAAAATCGGGGTGGGATATGATTATAAACTCTGCTTGCGGCTGAGCATGCAGGTCCTGATTTGCGACCTTTCCGGCTCCGTTGCCGCTGGTAAATGGCACATGAAAGTCATTTTGCCCGAACACCAAATATTGTCTTTCCGATTTTCCATCCGAAACAAACGAATAGCCATCAGATTCAATTGTAAGGCTATGTTCGAACGGAAATGCGGTCACATCCAATACCCTGATTGGTTGTGTGGCTATGATTTTTATACGTACAGAGTCCGTAGATGTGCCGTTTTGTATAAAAAATTGTTTTCCTGTGTATTCATTCAATTTCTTTCCCTGCACACTTATATAGTCCAAGTAGCACTCCGCAGATGGCAAACTAGAAACAAAGCGAACACCTACAGAAACTGAGTTTCCGTCGGATTTGGCTATGAGTTGGGAGCTGCCATCGCGGGCATAGTCGGTGGCATAGTCGTCGATAATTTGGGTATAAGAAATGGTTTTTGAGAAATCGCCCACCGAAAATTGTATGCTTGAACCCGAAAATGAACGGACAGCTGCCCGCAGCCTTATTTTTAAATCTGAACCCGGAATGGGTTTTTGCTCCTCGAAACTGAAGTTCTGCAAGTTTCCTGCAGCTATTTTTTCACCATACCAAGTACTTCCGCTGGCTATGAGGTTTATTTCGTCCTTTTCATGAAAAAGCATAAAATCTGATTGCAAAGTGGTGGGGTAACCACTTGACTGATTATTGTTTACAATAGATAATGTATTGTTGAAAGAAGTAGCGATATCGCTCACAAATATGTACGAAAAAGATGCATATGGGTGCACTTTGTGCTCGTACTCTTGCAAAGTTGAATTATACTTCCAGCTATTGGCGCTTTGAGCAAAAAATAAAAGGCCATCGGAAGTGCGCATGATGGGGATTTCGGTCAAATCGTCGGGGGCAGATTGAGCATTATTGGTAGACAGGGCTCCGTTTGCAGTACCAAAGAACCTGCAATTTTCTGGTGTAGAAAATCCTAATTGTCGCAGTTGTTCGTAAGTTATTTTTTGTATCCCCGATTCTTTGATGCCTATTTTATGCCAATTTCCGGAAGAAAGGACCGATTTGTGAATGAGTTTTTGGGTAGCGCTATTTTTCCGCACTACGGGTGCAAATTCAACTTTCAATACTGCACTTTCAATCATTTCTATTTGCATAGCACTTTTTCTGCGAATCGGAATAAGTGAAATGTGGAGGAAACTTCGGTTTCGTTCGGTGTGTATTTCTCCGGTTACCTCAAAATTTTCAGTTATTTCATCCAAACCTTTATACTGCCGGAAATCTGCACTGTTGAGGGTGCTAATAACCAAATCGCCCAATGTTACATTTTTTATATCCCCTGAGTTCGCAGGTATTTCGGTACGGTAAGTATATATGGGTAACCAACTTATCGGATGGTTCAGGTGAGCTCCTTCAAACCAAAACGCACGGTATGAGATGGGAGCATCATCAGTGCCAGTAAAAAAAGTTTTGTCATTTTCCCAATCCAATTCAATATGGTAGGTATTTTGTGTAAAAGCACTAAAGCTAACAAAACATAAAATGAGTAATATTGCGTTTCTTAATGCAAATCGTCTTTTCAACATGTATATTCGTTTACTAAAATATATATTCATAATAGTAGTTTTATTGTTGCAAACCGCGATGCTTACAAGTGCACAATCGCCAGTTTTTACACAATATTATGCCACTACATCGTGGCACAATCCGGCATGGTCGGGCAATTTGCCTGTTTCACGTGTTACACTCAATGCGCGCAACGAGTTTCCAAAAATACAAAACGGATTGACAACTACTCGCATTGCGTATGATTCATCTTTACCTGATTTGCATAGCGGAATTGCGGTTCAGTTGGTATATCAGAGTCTGGCTCAGCTTTTTACTACTTATACCACACAGGTTTCGTATTCATACAATGTGAGTATTGCCCGAAATTTGCAATTTTCGTTGGGTACTGGCATATATTTTCAGCAATCGGGCTGGCAACGTGGAAATTTGGTGTTGCCATCGGGTATCTTGCTTCCTGGAAGTAGTTTACCAGAAGGGGTGGCAAGCAACAAGGAAAATCAATATGGCATGTCGGCCGGATTTATAGTTGGGAATAAAAAATTTCATGCAGGCATGGGAATTGGCGAAATATCATTTGCCCAAAATGACTGGCTACCTATGCGGTTAGATGTGCATTTTGGTACAAATTTTGATATAAATACGCATAAACAAAGGTTTCTTCGAATAAGTCCTGTTATGAGGTATCACCAACAATACGCCAATAAATTTTTTTCAACAGGTGTTTATGCCCGTATACCTCGCTTTACAGGCGGAATCGAAACAACATTTGGAATAAATAAACCGATTAGTTTTAGTTTGATACTTGGTTTTCAGTATTCAAATATTATTTTTGCATACAGCAATGAAACAAGGATCACGCAAACTTATTTGCCTCAAATACACGAAGTTTCGCTGGTTTATGAATTTAAACCGAAGAAAAAGAGAAGAACCGATGCAATAAGTTGCCCTGCTTTGTAGTTTATAATTACGCAATAACCGTAAACCTGAATATAAAATGAGAATTAGTTTGAAGTGGATTGCTCTGGCGTTTAGTGCAGTGTTGTGGATGAACCTCACATCGTGCGGCGGTGGAGAACAAGTATCATCGACCACAGGCTGGGCTTACAACTCGCCTGATAATGGCGGTTTTGAAGTAGCAGATTACAACGACCAAGCTACGGGCCCGGGTCTGGTGCTAATAGAAGGTGGTGCATTCACCATGGGCCGTGTTGAGCAAGACGTGATTTACGACTGGAATAATATTCCGCGTAAAGTAACATTGGCATCTTTCTATATGGATGAAACCGAAGTTCGCAATGTGGACTATCGCGAGTATCTATATTGG
>JAIFMY010000172.1 GCA_020048155.1 Bacteroidota bacterium | reverse complement strand
AAATCACCAACTTCCGGTAGCTGCTTAGCACTAACAGAAATACTTAAAAAATATGAATTTACAATCATTTCAGGCAATTTGGATTCCTACTCTGATAGCAGTTTTGGGGTTTATAGGCAAATCCTTATATGATATTTTAATTACTTTACGGAATAAGAAAATAGAAATATTAGAGACCAAACTGCAAAAATTCTATTGGCCAATTCTAATAAGACTAGAAAAAGATAATGCAATCTGGGATAAGATTTTATCAAAACGAGATAATCCAGAAAGTCTGCAATACAAACTTGCTAACGTAATTGAAAAGAAATATGTGCTGCAAAATCATGATGAGATATTAGAAATAATGTCAAGTTGCATGCATTTGGCTGAACCCGACAAAGAATTAACCGACTCGATTAGAAAATATATAAAGAATGTAACTTTATATAAAGCTTTGCGAGACGCTGGCGAAGAAAATGTTTTTCCATTAGAACTTGGTGCTGAATGGCCAGATGATTTATATGAATTAATAAAAAACAGAACCGAAAAATATCAAAAGGAGCTAAATAGTAAAATATTGAAATGATAACTATCAGTACCAATATGCTTTGCTAAAAACAAATGAGTCAGTAATCAACTTTACAAACCAACAAACACGAGCATGAAGCATATAAACTGAAAACATACCATAACTAAGCTTACAATAACTTTTTAGTACTAATTTAAACACCAACTACAAAATGAAACAAACAACAATATTAGGAAACAGCAGTCTACTTGTAAACCGATTAGGTCTTGGCTGCATGGGTATGTCAGAGTTTTATGGTTCTTTCAACGAAGAAGAATCTATAAAGACTTTGCATAAAGCAATCGATTTAGGAGTTAATTTTTTCGATACAGCCGATATGTACGGCAGTGGAGCAAACGAAAAGTTAATTGGTAAAGCCTTCAAAGGCAAATGGGATAAAGTTGTTTTGGCAACAAAATTTGCAGTGATGAGAGGCCCCAAAGGTGAGTGGCTCGGACTTAATGGACAACCTGAGTATATCAAGAAAGCTTGCGAACAAAGTCTTTCAAACTTAGGAACAGAATCGATAGATTTATATTATATGCACCGTCAAGCTCCGAATGTAGAAATTGAAGTGATTGTGGGTGCAATGGCAGATTTAGTCAAACAAGGGAAGGTAAAATACATTGGCCTATCAGAGGCGAATGCTGAAACAATAAGAAGAGCACACAAAATACATCCAATCACTGCCTTGCAGACAGAATATTCCTTGTGGAGTCGTGAGCCGGAACAAGAATTATTTGATGTTTGTAAAGAACTTGGAATAACCTTTGTGTCATACAGTCCATTAGGTAGGGGATTTTTGACAGGTGCCTTCAAAAGTCGTGACGATTTTGAGGCCGGTGATTATAGGTTAAACAATCCGCGATTTACAGCCGAAGCCATCAAAAAGAACAACAAGTTTGTGGAAATTATTGACCAATTGGCAAACGAAAAAAACGTATCTAAAGCACAAATAGCATTAGCTTGGATATTAAGTCAGAACGATGAAATTACTGCTATTCCGGGTACGAAAAAGGTTCACAGATTGGAAGAGAATTTGGGTGCTTTTCATGTGGAGTTCACTGATTCTGAATTGGCAATTATTCAAAATTCTTTACCAACTGAAACTTTTGGAAGCCGTTATTAGTGTTGCAAGGTACTCTGTATTATGTTCATCGTTTTAAGTCAGTTTAGTACAATAAAATCTTCTTCTACACCAAGCGCTTCACGTAGTGGGGCATGCAAGAAAACCTAAGTTCAACTAAATGAGAATGTAGGATAATCAAAGGATAATATGAAAAAAAAGATTCATATAGATAAAAAAGGACCTGAATATATAAAAGAGGCATATTTTGTTGGTGGAAAAATGAAATTCCACAGAATATACATAATTGATGGCATTCCGGCAGATGAATACTACGAAAAAAATGCAACTGATTTGGATTTCTATTTGAATGAAGACTATGAGCTTATAAACAGTCAAAATGCTTCAAATAAAAATTACAAAGCGCATATCAACAAGAAATCGGATTTACAATAAAATGAAGTTTCATATGGTTCTCCGGTTTAAAATCCTGCAAAATCAATGTATTCTAAGAAATTCAATCAGCATAGCAATTAAACAGATACTAAAATGATAGATATATTTTTAAAAGCAAAACATTGGCAAATATTTTTATTAACATTTGGACTTCCTTTTCTGATTCCATTGATTATGATGCCATTGACAATAATGGGAAACGATCCAATGATATTGGTGAATGTATTTCCATTTGTACTGATTCTTTTTATAGGTGGTTTATTAGGTTGGTTCTGGGCAATAGGTGTTGGATTGCAAAACAAAATTCCATCTTACTTACAAATGAAAGTGGGGCGATTTAAAACCTTTTTGTTAATACCATTAGCATACATATCATTGATACTGGCATTCATGGGCTTTTCAATTGCCGGATACATTGAAAACCAACAAACACCTAGTATTGGAATGATTGTAGTATTGGCTAGCGTGCTAGTTCTATTACACTTATTTTCAATGTTTTGCTTATTTTACTGTATGTATTTTGTGGCTAAGACTTTAAAGACAGTTGAATTGCAAAAAGAAGTCTTATTTTCCGACTTTGCTGGGGAATTTTTTATAGTTTGGTTCTTCCCGATTGGTATCTGGATTATTCAACCAAAAATTAATAAAATGATTGAATATCAATAGACGATAACGTAACGCAAAACATGCGTTATACCAAAAAAAGGTATAGTTGCTTTGCAAAGAGGAGGAGCGATTCCCTTCTAATTATTTATACCCGAATAGATGAACCCAATCGGCAACTTTTCAAGGATATACACTTGAGTAGTCATTGTAAATGAATATGTAAATGAAATCGAACAGATGAAAATATAATTTTAAGGCATGAAAAAAATTCTTATTATAAACGGACACCCCAATAGCGACAGTTTCAATTCAGGACTTTTTGCGTCATACAAAAAAGGTGCATTCACTGCGAAAGCTGACATACAAGAGATTGTGATCAGAGATTTAAAATTCAATCCAAATTTGCAATTTGGCTACCAAAAAAGAACTGAATTAGAGCCTGATTTATTAGAGTCTTGGGAGAAAATTCAATGGGCAGACCATTTAGTTTGGATTCATCCCGTTTGGTGGGGCGGGCTCCCAGCTTTGACAAAGGGTTTTATTGACCGACTTTTTTTGCCAGGTTTTGTATTTCAATACAGGCAAAATTCTGTTTGGTGGGACAAACTATTAATAGGCAAAACCGCACACATAATTACCACTTTAGACCAACCCTCTTGGTATTATTGGTTTGCATACGGACGACCTAGTGTGAATCAACTAAGGAAATCGACTTTAGAATTCTGCGGAGTGAAACCTGTCAAAGTAACTTACGTGGGGCCAATTAAGCATGCAGATCTATCTTTAAGAAATAAATGGTTAATGAAAATTGAAAAAATGGGTGCAAACCTTAAATGAGCATAGAATATAAATAAGAATCAACCGCCAATATCAGACACAAAAAATAATATGATTTTCGTTTCGTCAATAGGCTAAACAGGCTTCAACTAATTTGCAACTTTTTAGAAAATCAGAAGCATGAGCAACTTTTAGCAGCGCCAAACGTTATGTATATGCATAATAATAGTAACACATAGAGATTGGCCCTATTTTATTTTAAATTATGAACAAAACAAACATTTCTTTATGGCTAACTATTTAATCGTAGGTGCATCGTCCGGAATAGGAAGAGCAATAGCCTTACAATTGGCTAATGCCGGACATTCCGTTTTCGGAACTTTCAATAAAAATAAAATTCAATCTGATCATCCAAACATCCATTACACTAAGTTGGATATTATGGAAGAAAGTTGCTCTTTTGATTTTTTACCCGAAAAATTAAGTGGAGTTATATATTGCCCTGGCAGTATTAATCTTCGGCCATTTGAGAGAATAAAACCGGCCGATTTTACAAATGACTATAACTTGCAGGTTGTTGGGGCTATAAAAGTGATACAGTCAGTTATTTCAAAGTTAAAAAATAGCGAAAATGCTGCAATTTTACTTTTTTCAACAATAGCAGTTCAGAGTGGTTTGCCTTATCACACACAGGTAGCATCTTCAAAGGGAGCCATCGAAGGATTAACCAAAGCCCTGGCTGCAGAGTATGCTCCCAGAATAAGGGTAAATTGCATAGCCCCATCACTTACAGACACACCTTTGGCTGCACCGCTCTTGAATAGTGAACAAAAAAAAGAAATTAATGCACAAAAACATCCACTCAAAAGAATTGGAACAGCCGAAGACATGGCCAACATGGCTGAATTTTTGCTTTCAGAAAAAGCAAGTTGGATTACTGGACAAATTATGCATGTAGATGGTGGAATTTCAACTTTAAAAACCTAAAATATGAAAATTATACTCACGTCTTTTATCATTATTATTATAACATTCATTTTGTTTCAATCCTTTATTATTATGCCTGAAAATAAAACTGAACAGCAAAAATATACGCTGGTTCGCAAGTACAAAGATTTTGAAATCAGATTTTATCCATCTGCCACCATTGCAACCATACATTCGAAGGCAAAAACTTATAAAGAGCTTTCAGGGCCAGGATTTAGGAAACTAGCAGGATATATTTTTGGTGGAAATGAGGCCAATACCAAAATATCTATGACCTCGCCGGTTCAAATGGATATCAATGATTCATTATCTACGATGAGCTTCATAATGCCTTCTGCATATTCAATAGAAAACCTGCCAAAACCTAACGACTCTGATGTTCAAATACAAAACACAGCAGATGAATATATTGCTGCAATCAGATTTGGCGGGTACGCTTCTGATAATGACATTAAATTCTATTCTGAAAAACTTCAAAATCTCCTGAAAGAAAATGGAATACACTCGTTCGGGAACTATAAATTTCTGGGGTATAATCCCCCATTTCAGTTTATTGGCAGAAGAAACGAAATAGTTGTGGCAGTTGAATGGAAAAATAACTAAATGATGATTTTTTAGGCTCATGGCTTATGATTGAGACTACAGAAAAGCGGGTTAAAGCGGGCATTTGAAATCTGGAGAAATGTTGAAAGTTGGCTTAGGCTTTCAAAACCCGCAATTGTAGACTCATCAGAGATTGAAGTACCAAGCATTATATATCAGAAAAATGCTATAAGCTACAAGATGCACAACTCAAAAAACCATTTCCGGGCAGCCTGTTCTTAGGCAAAAAATTCTATATCTTCGAAGCAACTGCTTAGATGAAGTTTCAACTATACATTTACTAAAACTTTGGACTTTTGTGCCAACAAAATTATTTGATGCATTGTACGAACCATATTGCTATAGTATTTCATTCTGCAAAAGTATAGCTTGCAACTAGTCTAAGGTTATATTCAGTGACTAAGCTCCTATAGCAGCATCAGCTATATTCCCCACCGTTATACAACATACTAAAATTGAAAGAAAAAAACTGCAAAATGTTTGTGTAGTTAAATAGCTACGCTTATATTTGTAGTCAAATAACTACACGATGAATTTACGACGAGATGTATTCCAAGCCATTGCCGACCCTACACGTAGGGCAATTCTCCTTCTTCTTGCAGCACAATCTATGACCGCAGGCGTTATTGCTTCGAACTTTGACACAGCTAGACCAACAGTTTCGAAACACCTACAAATTTTGACAGAGTGCGAACTTCTGAAACAAGAACAACAAGGGCGTGAAATATACTATCACCTTAATCCGGAAAAGATGGAAGAGATCGCAAATTTCTTGGAACCGTTCAGAAAACTTTGGAACGACAGATTTAATAAGCTGGAAGAGGTTATGAAATCATACAAATCAAACGAATAACATAATGGAACAGAAAACTAAAATTACCGCAGAAGAAGGCAAACAGGAAATCATAATTACAAGAACCTTTGAATTGCCTTTATACCTGCTATTTAAGGCATACACCGAACCGGAATTGGTTGAACAATGGATGGGCAACAAGGTACTGAAAATGGAAAACAACGTTCATGGATCTTACCAATTTGAGACTACAGATGAACATAAAAATGTGTTGTTTCGTGCCAATGGCTGTATACACAAAGTAATTGAAAACCAAAACATCACACGAACTTTTGAAATGGAAAACACTGGTTTTCCCGTTCAATTGGAATTTTTGGACTTTGAGTTTATTAGTGACAATACAAGTAAATTGACAATAAAAATCATTTTCAAATCAGTGGCAGACAGGGATAATATGCTCAAACTTCCATTTGCAAAAGGCATCAATATGGCTCATAACAAACTCGAAAAACTAATAAACAAATTAAAATAACAGGCAATGAAAAGGAGAGATAAAATCGTTTATTGGATTGCTACCATTTGGCTTTCATTAGGAATGGTTTCAACTGGTTTTGTACAGATAATACATTTGGAAGAAGAAGCAACCAAAATGAAAGCACTGGGGTACCCTTTATATTTTTTAACAATCATTGGTATATGGAAAATATTAGGCGTAGTAGCTGTAATTGTCCCCAAATTTCCTTTACTGAAGGAGTGGGCTTACGCAGGATTTTTCTTTGTAATGTCGGGTGCTATTTTTACACATCTTGCAGTTGGAGATAAAGCTGTGGAGTTTTTTGGGCCATCACTTTTGCTCATATTAACAATTATTTCATGGTATTTCAGGCCCAACGAAAGAAAATTAAATCATTCAAATTCTTGAGTTATGCAAGCAAAGGTTGATAAATATTTGATGGATGGCTGCATGCAATGTAAACTTGGAGCTACTCCTGCTTGCAAAATAAATAATTGGCGCGCTGAATTACAATTATTACGAGATTTAATTCTTCAATGCGGGCTTACCGAAGATTTTAAGTGGAAGCATCCTTGCTACACCTACCAAAACAAGAACATTGTTTTGATGCACGTTTTTAAAGAGTACTGTGCATTACTATTCCCAAAAGGCGTACTTATAAATGATAAATATTCGATTCTCATTCAACAGACAGAAAATAGCCAAACTGCAAGGCAAATACGATTTGCAAATCTTGATGAAATAGTAAATTATAAGGATAAAATCAAGGAATACATTCATGAAGCCATTGAAATAGAAAAAGTAGGTGCTAAGATTGAACTAAAATCTACTTCTGATTTTAATTTTCCACAAGAACTTCAGAGTATATTTGAAGAATTGCCTGATTTCGAAAAAGCATTTTATGCACTCACACCTGGGCGACAAAGGGGATACTTACTTCACTTTTCACAACCAAAACAATCTGCTACACGAACCTCGAGGATTGAGAAATGTCTTGACAAAATATATGAGGGAAAAGGCCTTAACGATTGAAATATAAGTTGTTCTTCATCTCATCACATTTTCCCGGCAGATACCAGACAATCTGGCAATTGCTCATTCGCAGCCAACACCACCCTCATTTATTCCAATATCAGATGCAACCACATGCTTCTTCATACATTGCGGCCTCATCTGTGCTCATGTGCCTCTGGGTGTAATATTGTGAATGAGCGCAAAGCCAGAGTCAAGCTACATAAATGACTATTTTCTGGTGCTTGTTTTTCTGTAAAAAACCTTTTATATTGTTGGCATGTGTGAGAAAACGTTCCAGCACACAGAGAGTGCGCCGGTTGGGCATGTATTGCTCCTTGGTGCAATCAAAAAATGCGAATTTTGAAATACAATAATTAAATCGAGGTAGTACCCATATGCATCGCATATTATGTATTTTTGATTTAAGTGCCCGAAATCAAAGCGCGTTTTCAAATTCCTGACCATAAATATTTCAGGTTTTAAAGAAGAATAAAACAACAACAATACTAATAACACAAATATCATGGACACTTTTTTAATCTTTGCTGCGATTGTAATAGTTGTGATTATGCCAACAGGCTACATATTGGTTAGTTATTTATATAAAGGGTCTGTAAGTTTTTACGTAGGGCTTGCACTGATAATTCATCCGGTAATAGTAGCGTTACTAGCTTATTATATAGGCATTACAAATGTATACCAATTGATATGGGTGGGTCCACTTAGTATTGTGCTGGGTATATTCTGGTTGAATTGGATAAAAAAAACCATAGGAACCCCACTTAAAGCATTAACAAATAAGATAAACATTTTATCTACTGGCGATTTGTCCATTGAATTTGACCCCAAAACAATGAACATAAAAAATGAAATTGGTGAAATTGCCACAGCACTTAATACGATGCTTTTAAACTTGCATCAAAGTGTTAAAATAGCAGAATTGGTTTCCCAGGGGCGCTTATACAACGCCTCGCAAGAGTCGATTACTATCAAAGATAAAGGCGATTTAGATACAGCTGTTGAGCATATGATTGAGAAGCTTCATTTTATTATTTCTGAAATTAATACCAATTCAGAAAATATAAATAGTGGTACACAGCAAATTAGCTCAAGTTCACAAGCTATTGCGCAGGGTGCAAACCAACAAGCTGCAGCGTCTGAAGAAATTTCGAGTTCGCTCGAGCAAATAAGTGCAAGTGTGCAACAAAACACCGAAAATTCTGAGCAGTCTGCCCGAATTATTGAGCAAGTATCGGCCGGAATGAGCGAAATTAAAACATCATTCGAAGATAGTTTTCAAGCTACCACCGATATATTACAAAAAGGGAAAACAATAAACGAGATTGCGGAAAAGATAAATATATTGGCCATAAATGCTGCTATTGAAGCAGCAAGAGCCGGTGAATTTGGCAAAGGTTTTAATGTGGTAGCATCTGAAATAAGGGAGTTGGCTGTGCATACGCAAAAATCAGCTCAAATAATAAACGAGTTGTCGCAACAGAGCATTAACAAACTCGGTAGAACCAACCAATTACTCATGAGTGTTCTGCCAGAAGTTGAAAAAAGTTCTCTCTTAGCTACTGAAATAAGTATGGCTAGTAGAGAGCAAAACTCAGGAATAATTCAAATTACACAGGCCATCACTCAATTTTCAAGTGTTATACAAGAGAACACAGCGTCGTCTGAAGAATTGGCATCAAGTGCAGAAGAGTTATATTCTCAATCGCAAAGTATGGTGAGTCAAATGTCTTTTTTCAAAACTAAAAAAGAGGACGAAACCATTCAAAAAAGTGAGATATTAAAACAAATTCAATTCTTGCAATCTTTATTGGCCCAACAAGAAGAGGAATTTAAGAAACCTACAATGGAAAAAGTGAAAAGAGTTGTGAATAAAAACATTCCTATAAAAGGAGTAAACATAAATCTTGACTCGACAATTGAAGACAGTAATTTTGAAAAATATTAAGACGAAAATACAATTGTAGCTGAATCTAAAATAGTGTACAAATTTTCTGTTTATGCTTGCATTTAACTCCTATTTCGAAAACCTTTTTGTGATATGAAAAGAAAATAAATAAAGCGAATGATTTTGAAAATATGCAATGGGAATGCATACAACACAATAAAAACGGAAGTAAGAACGATAAACATAACATGTAGAATCTTAAGTGGATGTAAAAACTGCATCATCATTATCATACAGAGTCTTTTTAAGTCATGAACTAATGTTTACAAATACGTGAAGGTATGCTCGAATTTCAACAAAAATATATTGACGATGCAGGAGAATTAATTACCAGACTCGAATCGGAATTGATTAATTTTGAGAATGATAGGGAAAACGAGACGATTATTCAGGAATTATTCAGGGTAATGCATACACTGAAAGGTACTTCGGCAATGTTCGGTTTCATTCGTATCGAAGCACTTACCCATTTGCTCGAAGATATTTATGATTTGATCAGAAACAAACATCTAACTATAAACCAGGAAATACTAAATCTAACTTTTAGTGGGGTTGATTTATTGAAACTACTTTTGAGTGAGCGCGAAAATCTGAACGAAGAGCAGGAGCATAGCTTTGAACATGTTTTTTCATTGGCGCAAAAATATTCAACTAAAAAAAGTACACCAATCTCAAGTATTATAAAATCTGACGAAATAGTAAATAAGAATTATCTATATAGGGTAATCTTTAAACCCGACCCCGGAGTTTTACAGCGTGGTATAAAGCCACATACTATTATTGATGAACTTAAAAGCTTAGGAAAATATATTTATTTTGAGTTCGTAAACCCAAAAGTAGATAATACCGATGGCATTACCTTCAATAAATATTATGAATTTTTTCTGGCAGGGGATATTGGTATAGATGCTATTACAGATGTATTTATGTTTTTTGATGAATCTGAATATCATATTGTTGGTTTGACCAATTCTTCTGAAACCGCACTAACAGATTTTATATCAAATGCAATATGTGTAGGAGATAAAATCGAAGCAAACGATTTAAAGAATCAGATTGAAGAAAACCTTTTGATAACTATTAAAAAACTTCCTGACCTTATCGGAAGAAATATAGAAAAATCACAAAAACAGGTATTAACAGACAATACAGACGACACAATACGCGTATCTGCTCATAAATTGGATAAATTGCTCAATTTAGTGAGTGAACTTATTATCGTTCATGCTCAGTTTGAGAATCATTCCGAACGGATTCAAGATGAAAGATTAATAAAATCAGTAAAAGATTTATCCAAAATATCAAGAAGTTTTAGGGACGAAATTCTTACGACTCGCCTCATACCTATTGCATTCATAGCTACGGGTATGCAACGTCTGGTGCGCGATTTGGCACAAAAATTAGGGAAAGAAATCGAACTTATTACCGAAGGATTGCAAACGGAATTAGATAAAAACATAATCAACCGTATCGAAAACCCAATCATGCATATCATCAGAAACTGTATAGACCATGGTTTGGAAACACCCGAAGAACGCATAAATAGTGATAAAAGCCCAATAGGAGTAATCCGGTTTATAGCATTCTATTCTGGTGCTTCAGTATTTATTCAGGTACAAGACGACGGACGTGGCATCAACACCAATTATATTTTCGAAAAAGCAGTTTCTAAGGGTATTATAAAATACGATTCCGTTTTAACAAACAAGCAGATTTATGATTTAATGTTTATCCCCGGTTTTTCAACCGCTGCCGAAATTACTGAAGTTTCAGGCAGAGGTGTAGGTCTGGATGTAGTTAAAAAAGTGATTACCGAACTACATGGTGAGATAAATGTTGATTCTGAGACTGGTTTGGGTACGAGTTTCACTTTAAAATTACCACTAACCCTTTCAATAGTTGATGCATTGCTTGTACACGTAAACGAATACAAAATACTTGTACCTACCGGTAATATTCAGATTTGCAAATACCTACCATCAGATTTCTTCGGTGACAAAGATTTGCAATACCAGTTCGACAAAAAATGTGTCCCTGTAAAACGTCTTTCCTCCATATTTTCGGCACATGAAGCCACCGGAAAGGAATTTGAAGTTCTAATAATCATTGCCATTTATGATAAACTTTTTGGGATACTAGTTGATAAGATTGTAAACTCATTGCAAGCTGTAATTAAGCCACTTGGCGAAATGCACAATAATCAACCCTATTTTGTAGGTGCGTCGCAACTTGGCGATGGTTCGATGGCATATATTTTGGATACAAATTTTTTGTTAAAAATATGATGGCAAGTATACTTAAGCACCAATCATTCAAAAACTTAATGCACAATAAATATTTTCACAACTCATCATTTACAATTCATTCCCATGGATAACATTGAAAGATATTTAAGTTTTACGATAGACGGCAGACTATTCGCTTTCGAAGCAAAAAGTGTACTGGAAGTATTAATAAATCGACCTATAAATCCGATTCCACAGTCAGCTGAATATGTGGTAGGTCTCATAAATTTTAGAGGTGAAGTTGTTACCGTTGTCGACACATCGCTAAAATTTGGATTGAAAGATTATAAAATCAAAGAACAGAGAATAATTATAGTTATAAGCTTAACATTGAACAACAAACAAGTAAAGCTAGCTTGCTTATGTGATAATGTATTGCGCATGGAATCCATAAATTTTTCTGATATTCAGCAAGTTCCTAGTTTTGGAACCTATTACAATCCAGAATTATTAAAAGGTGTATTTTATATCAACAACGATTTATATTCGATAATTGATATTGAAAAGATATTTACCACAAACGAGGTACTTATTATGTTAGAAAACAAATAATTCAATCATTCCATCTAAGGATATTAAAACAATAAAGATATTATATACCAAGCCTTCGAACAATCATTTCAAGTTATTATATTACATACCCTCAAGGCATAAAAAGAGAGTTTCAGTAACCCGAATCAACAACTACAAAACCAATAAAATGAAAACCCACACTACAAATTACTACAACACTTTTATACAGATTGCTGACGATTGCCCAATTTATCAAAGTGAAATCCCACCTACAAAAGGAGATGCTAAAACGGCTGCCAACATTCAATTTGAAATGATTAGCCAGAATCCGTATAAATACACTTCCGACGAAATTTTATTTCAGGTGTATGCTCATAAAAATGATTTAACAAGCAGCGAATATAATGATGCCAGAGTACATTTCTTTTCAAAAGGTCAGCCATGTTTTCGCGCTTCACCATTAACCAAACGCTATGGTTGGGGTGTTCACTATAACCATGAAGGGAAAATGGCAATTTATGGCATCGACAGCCCCGAATATCTCAAATTCTCAACAGATAAAACATTAAACATTCTTAAAGCAATGAAAACTAGTAAGTAATATGAAATCAAAAATACTAAACTCGTTACTTATATTTACTTCACTTTTGGGATACCTCGAGTGGAGTGGAGATAGCCATACTTTTCTATTTCAGGCAGAAGCAGAAATAATTTACAAACTAATTACAGCCCCCGCCTCAGTCATTCATCCCTTTATTTTACTACCCCTACTGGGGCACATACTATTGGTAATAACCTTGTTTCAGAAATCACCAAGTAAAATCCTGACTTACATAAGCATGAGTGGGTTAGGTCTGCTTTTGGGTTTTATGTTTTTCATAGGTATCATAAGCATGAACATTAAAATTACTCTATCAACCATACCGTTTATCATTGTTGTTGTTTTGACTATATTGCATTTACGAAAATCAAAAAAAACATGAATATAGCGTTATCCGGCATAAATTGGTTTGCTATCATCATTGCAACCATTTCATATTCTGCTTTCAGCGGAATTTGGCACAGACAATTTGCTTTTGGTAAAAAATGGGAACAAGCTATGGGTTTTGAAAGACCTGCTAATTGGAAGGAATCGACTATTTACTATATTGTTCCATAAGCTTAAACTTAACTTCCTTTTCTCAACGCTAAGAATTGGCTATCTATTTAAAAATATATTTTTGGTAGGCGAACATTTTACAAAAATCAGAATATCAGTTTTATAAAGGTGGTTTCCAAAAATAATTTCTCAGAAACTATTTCTAAATCGAAAATGACCAAACAATGAAACAATAAGATAACATGAGTGGATGTATTCAACTTGCTGCAAATTAGAGTAGAATTCCATATCATGATTCCAAATCAAGATCTAAACTCGCTTTAATACCTCACCCATTGCTAGTTCATGTAAAAGCTGGCTGTAAACCTTCGAAAGGGGAATTGCCGGTATGCGCATTTCCAACGGCTTGCGATTAATCGAATAAAAACATACTTTTGTGAAGCATTTTTAAAATATACGAAGGGAAATAAACACATCATTATGTGTACCATAAAATGCCTTCAAAAAGACTAAAAACTGATAAGAAAGTAATGAAACCCATAGTCGTAATAATTTTTGTATTCCTTAATTTTCAAGTAATCGCACAATCCACTTTTACAATAAAAGGAAAAGTAACAGACAACAACCAACAACCATTAACCGGTGCAAGTATAGTGATACATGAAATACTAAAAGGCACTATTTCAGATAAAGAAGGTCAATTTGTTTTTGACCAGGTTCCGGCTGGCGAATATCATTTGCATATAAGCTTCCTGGGATACAAATGCGTACATTATAACACCGTAAAAATAACTGAGAAAGATGTAACTTGCGTATTTTCAATGCAACCCGACAATTTTAACTTGAATGAAATAGTTGTACAAGGAAATACCGATAAAAAACTACGACAACAAAAAACTACGGCTATTGAGATAATTGATAATACTTTTATACAACAAAATCTGAATAGTAATTTGATAAAAAGTATTGAAAGTTTGCCGGGAATTTCGTCAATCGACATTGGACAGGGATTTTCTAAGCCGGTAATCAGAGGCTTAAGTTTCAACAGAGTTGCAGTGACCGAAAATGGTGTAAAACAAGAAGGACAACAGTGGGGAGCCGACCATGGTTTAGAAATAGATCAATTTGGAATAGAGAATATTGAAATCGTAAAAGGCCCGGCCTCACTCATATATGGTAGCGATGCTATAGGTGGTGTTATTCAGATCAATCCCAACAGTATTCCAGAAAAGAAATCATTTGAAGCAAGTTTTCAAACATTATATAAAAATGTGAATCATCTATTCGGTGCTTCCATTATGTCAAAGTATCGACACAACGACTGGTACTATAATGTTAGATATACCCAAACCGATTTTGCAGATTATAAAGTTCCCGCCGACAGTTTTTTTTACAATCGGTTTCGCTTGCCCATTTATAACAATACACTAAAAAACACCGCCGGAAATGAACGGAATATTTATTTCTCTACTGGTATTATAAAACCTCAATACAAATCTACTTTAACCATTAGTAATGTTAAAAGCAAGAATGGCTTTTTCCCGGGTTCGCATGGAATACCATCGGCAGACAAATTAACCGACGATGGCAATCAACGAAATATAGAATTACCATATCAGCAAGTAAATCATTTTAAGATTATAAACAACTCAAAGATATACCTTCAAAAAGGCTCCATTGAATTGAATATAGGTTACCAAAATAATTTCAGGCAAGAGTATTCGCTTTTTCATACGCATTACCCCAATCAGGAATCACCTGAAATAAACCCCAACCTCGAATTAGAATTTCGTTTAAATACTGTATCATCTGATTTGAAATACAAATATATTGCAAACCGCAACGAATTAGAAACAGGGATAACATCTCAATATCAGATGAATGATGTGGGAGGCTATATATTCCTGTTGCCTCAATACAAACGGACAGCATTAGGTGCATTTATTTTTGACAAATTTAAAATCCACGATAATTTCATTCTTTCGGGAGGTTTACGTTTTGATTATGGAAAAACCGATATAGCAGAATTCTACTCCGTTTATGCCAATGACTATAAAAGTAAAGTATTTGAAGCTAAGTTCTATGACTTTAGCTGGGCATTAGGTCTCTCGTATAATTTTACCGAAAATCTGAACTTTAAAACCAATGTCGGAAAAAGTTTTCGTATGCCCAATGCCAGTGAGCTTTCGGCAAATGGCATTCATCACGGTTCATTCCGCTACGAAGTAGGCGATAGCTCCATTACTTCAGAGTATTCGTACCAATTCGATATTGGGTTATACTATGCATCCGAAAAGTATAGGTTTGAAATAAGCCCCTTTGCAAACTATTTTCCAAACTTTATATATTTGAGCCCCACAGGTAGTTACTTGCATCCAAATGGAAAAGAAATTGTGGAAGCTGATGCCGGCCAGGTGTATCAATACCTGCAATCGGAAGCATTCAGAGCAGGAGGCGAAATTTTAATTGCATTTGAACCTATTACCAACCTAAATATTAGTGCATCAGCCGAATATATTTATGCTACCGATTTTAAATATCCTATTCCATTTACCCCACCCTTAAATATTTATACCGAAATTTCATACAAAATTCCTGAGATAAGTAAAGTATTGAATAATACCACTTTTGGTCTAAATGCTAATGTAACATCTGCACAAAATCGGGTTGCACGTAACGAGCTAAAAACCAGTAGTTACAATATTTATAACTTTTCGATGGCTACAGATATACGCATTTCCGCAATAAATATTAATTTAGCAATTCAGGTTCAAAACATTTTGAATACAAAATATTTTAATCATTTGAGTTTTTATAGGCTTATTGAGTTACCTGAAACAGGACGTAACATACAGCTAATGTTGAAAATACCATTTACTCAAAAATTCTAAATGACGGGTTTAAAAAAAATAGTGTTACTAATTTTGATGCTTATAGCAATTACATTGCCGCAGGCTGTTCAAAATTATCATGCGCTTACCGTTCACCATCATGTTTCACATTGCGATTCGCAATGTTCTCAATCACAGCATTTTCATATAGCCACTGAGCATTGTCCTATTCACGAATTTGTATTTTATATTCTCAGCTACGAAGGTTTTATTCCACAATTACCCAAACCGGTTGAGACAGACCTTTGCAAGGTACAATACCAGGAACAAAAACTTAAACAGACTCGTTTTCATTTCTATTTTTTAAGAGGTCCTCCAATTTCATTTTTTTCATAATATTCTAATTTATAAAACTATACATATCAGATTTGATATGTACTCAAAATAATATTGTAACCTTTTAAATCATTGAAATGAAAAATATAAAATATTTCTCAGCAGCCATGCTATTGGCAGTAGTGTTTTTTGCCACATCGTGCGAAAAAGAAGAGAACGACACTCAAAAACCGGTGATTACGGTGGAGGGGCCCGAACAAAACGAAGTTTTATATATTGGTTCCGGAATTCATCTTGAAGTGGAATTTACCGACGACACCGAATTAAAATCTTATAAAGTGGATATTCACAGCAATTTTGACGGGCATACACACAAGAGCACCAATTCTGAAGATACTATTGCATGGTCGTTTCAAAAAAGCTGGAATTTTGATGCAGGACAAAAAAATGCGCATGTACATCATCACGAAATTGTAGTACCACACGAATACAACGGCAATGACATTTCACAGGGCATCTACCATTTCATGATATATTGTACCGATGCCGCCGGAAACGAATCCTGGACTGCCGTACCCGTAAAAATTATGAAATCGGCTGATAAAGAATTACCTACATTTACAGGAATTGTTGCACCTGCTGGCAATCAAATTTTCGCAAATGGCCAAACAATTGCCATTTCCGGCACTGTGAATGATAACGATGCTTTGCATGGTTTGTTTGTAGCCATTATGCCTGAAAATGCAACAAACGAGCAAGTTAATGCTACCGAATGCCTCGCAGTAATGTTGCATGAACATGATGCGGTTGACGGAAAACAAACTTATAATTTTACTACTTCCATCCAAGTTGGCCAAGCAAAAGACAACAACAATCCATCAAAAAATATTACTTGGACACCTGGCAAATACTTTATCATTGTAAAATCTACTGATGAAAGCGAAAATGAAGGATTTTCGCAAAAGTATCCGATTGTAATACAATAAAAATTAGAAATCTACTGAGAAGACGGCCAGCAGGAAAACACCTGCTGGTACTCCTCTCACACTTAAATATTCCTTTTTGCAAACACAGGCCAAGTATTCGGGAGTTCTATACTTAGTCCTACGTCACCTGTTAATTCGTAGACGTCGAACTTCTACTCTGTTTCAGAAAGTTGAAAAGCGACCAATATGCCAGCCAGTCGCTTCTAAGCCTTCCTAGAATGTACAGCATTAAGAGCAACGCTTCAATTACAATTGAGACCGAAGGTTATCCTTCTAGCTCTTAACTTTCCTTTAAGCTCTTCCTTTCTTAAAACTGAAGATTCCGAAATCTTTCCTGATATACTGATTATCAAGAAAGAGCAGGTATATTATACAGCTTGCTTTTTTATGAATTATCCACTATATTGCCTTGGGAGTTTGGACATTTCTCCAGCCCCTCACAACATATTTTTAAGAATTGATAAACGATGAAAAATGATAAGAAATATCTTACCTCAAACTATATATTTGTTTATTTTACGAAAGGTCAAAGCATCAAAAGAACAATTAAGGCAGCTCACATTTACCATTTTACCGACTGAAATCGGTGGTATCATGCCTACAGACTAGGTGACTTTGTAAAGGTTGGTTACGAAATTCTGAAAATGCAAGAAATTTCTTGTAAACTCTCTTGGAGTAATTGATCTGCAAAGAAGCACGCGTAAGTAAAATTTCCAACGTCTAACTCTTAAAACGAAATCGGATGAAAACAAAGATTCTATTGCTAATTATGATAATGAGCAGCCACTTACTATTGGCTCAAAACATTGATAGTACGAAAGTTGATATTTTCGATATGTCTTTGGAAGAATTGCTGGATATAGAAATAAATGTAGCTTCTACCAAGGGCAACAATATTTTTTCAGCACCATCTTCTGTAACGGTTGTTACGAAAGAAGACATAGAGCGATTTGGATTTTCTACGGTAACTGAAGTTTTACAATCTATAGCAGGATTTAGCGTCGAACGAACAGACCTGAGACGCAATATACCTACAGGCCGGGGCATCCTGCAAAGTCATTATGCCAATAAGAATCTGATTCTTATTAATGGCATATCATCGTGGAATGCAGTTACAGGAGAAGCAAATCTTGATCGGATTAATATTTATGATATTGAGCGAATAGAAGTGCTCAAGGGTCCCGCTTCTGTATTATATGGTACAAATGCTTATACCGGCGCCGTAAATATTATATTAAAACAAATAAAAGAAACCAATGTTACAATACATGCAGGTTATGGTACTGCAAGTTCTTACGATGCAGGTATAGGCGTATCTTTAAAGAAAAATGATTTCGAATCATTTATTTCTTTGAATTCATCGAGTACTAACGGCCCTAAGCGCGAGTTTACCGATGATAGAAATGTGAAAGGTGAATTGAACGATTTTCTCAAAAGCAACAATGCAAATGTTTATTTGAAATACAAATCGCATTCCCTCACAGCCAACGTATTCCAGGCTGAAGAGAGCTACTACGGTTTTCAAATCACCTACGCATCTGGTGCCGGCATTCCGCATCTTGTAAATGGCATGCTACTTAACTACACTTTCAATCACAACTTTTCCGACAAATTCAATTTGATTATTGGAGGATACTTCGACTATGGAAGTCGGGATTTTTCAAGATTAGCAAACGACAGTGTTCGTGCAGAACTGATCGGATATAGAGAAAATGTTTTCTTTAAAACAAATTATTCATTTAATGAGCGCATTTCTTTGGAGGTAGGAGCTGATATTGGAAATCGTTATTCAATTACGAATAGAACTTATATAACTGAAAGCGATTCGACCACTACTGAAAATGGGATGGCCAATATCGGACTTATTGAATATTCGGCCTTCGCGCAATTGCAAGCAAAATATAACAAAGTAACCCTGCTTGCCGGAGGAAGGTACACTTACAACAAATTATATGGAAACGATTTTAGCCCTCGTATTACCGGCGTATTTGCAATCAATGATAAAAACAGCATTAAGACCATATATGGAAAATCTTATCGCAATCCATCTTTATTAGAAAATTATTTCTTCTTACCTACTGCTGTATTTGGTAACGAAAAACTAAAACCCGAAACTGCCCACACATTTGAACTCGTGTATGTCACATCCTTCAATAAAGTTTTTATTCAGGCATTGGCTTACCATTCAATTTATGACAATAAAATTATAAGATCAAAAGATACTACAATCATTCTATCGGATGGTAAAACTCTCAAAGACTATCCCCTAGCATCTGTGTACACCAACGGAAAACCTTTTAATGCCAATGGTTTCGAATTCGAATTTAAGTATTCAAACCCCCAAATTATCAATGCATTTATCAATTTCGACTATATTTTGGGAAATGATGGCGATTTACAAAGAACAACAATTATAAGAACAAACATTGCTAACCAGAGAGATACCATAGAATCTGATATTTACAATTTCAGGTTTGTACCAAATACAACCATTACTGCCGGTCTACAACGCGACATATTCAAAGGCCTAGGTATTTCAGCGGTTTACACTTATTTTGGTGCACGTGGCGCAGTGAAACCAAACATTGAAGCACAAAGTATTATAGACCTTAGCCTTAGCTTTAATCATAAAATAGGGAAGTCAAAAATGACCCATATTTTTGGTTGCAAGAATTTATTGGATACCAATGTTCTTATTCCGGAGTATACCCGTTTAAGAAACGTGAATGCGATACCTTTTGGGACCAATAGATATATTTCATACATGCTTCGTTTTGATTTGAACTAATTTTATTTTGTTTTTTTCAGAATAGAAATGTAACACTCTTGAAGTTCATCCTGCCAACATATCTGGTGGGATGAACCTATTGAAATAGAGCATCTAAGATAAAAAAACCATTTTTATAAAGTAAATTCCATCTTACTTATTCACAAAAAAAAGGTATAAATAGGGTCTGCTGAAAAACTCCGACACTCTCATATGCCCTATTTATAGCACATTCTATTCGAGCAAATTCATTCAATAGAATAAGGTTATAAGGTAATCTTTGCTATTCGATATAATTCGCTACTAAGGTTTTAACTGAAAATAAGGTCTTAAAACCTTATCAATGGTTCAAACCTCAG
>JAIFMY010000133.1 GCA_020048155.1 Bacteroidota bacterium | reverse complement strand
TACGGGTAGGCGAGAGAACAAGTTTTCCCGCATCTATTCCAAGATTTTCAATACTTTGCGTCAACTTATAATTACCTGAATACACCAAATCCTCAGGTATTTCATTGTCGAAACTTTCGGGATATTTGGAGGCAAGCAGGTGTTCAAATACATCGTGGCGGGCAGAGGTGAGGCCATTGCTTCCCATGCCACCATTGTAAGCATGCTCGTAAGTAGTTTGTCCGCTAGAGGAGAGTCCCACAATCACATCGCCCGGTGCTATGTTTATGTTACTTATTACCATATTCCTGGGCATACGAGCCACTACAGTAGAGTCTACTATGATGGTACGCACTAAGTCGCCCAGGTCGGCGGTTTCACCACCCGTAGAATATGCAGTTACACCCATATTTCTCAGCTCTTCGAGCAATTCCTCGGTACCGTTGATGATGGCAGCAATTACTTCGCCCGGAATCAATCTTTTGTTGCGGCCTATGGTAGATGAAACCAAAATATTAGAGGTAGCACCTACGCACAGCAAATCATCGATATTCATGATAAGTGCATCCTGAGCTATTCCCTTCCATACACTCAAATCTCCTGTTTCTCGCCAATACATATATGCAAGGCTCGATTTGGTGCCGGCACCATCTGCATGCATGATATTGCAAAAATCGGGATCGCCAGCTAGCATATCAGGTATAATTTTGCAAAAAGATTTCGGAAATATACCTTTATCAATGTTTCGAATGGCAGCATGCACATCCTCTTTATCAGATGAAACACCACGGCGCGAATATCTTGATGAATCGTTATTCATTTGTACAGCTTATTTTTTAGGCTTAAAGTCGGAGGATATCACTTTGAATTCCGTTCTACGGTTTATTTGGTGAGCCTGCTCGCGTTGTGTTTCGGGCAGAGAATTTATAAAATCTTCATCCATATTTTTTCCTATGGGTAGAAAATCATATTGCCTTCTTAATTTGGCATCTACAATTTTAGGCATTTTTTCTCCATAACCCTTGGCCACCAAACGGTCAGAATCTATCCCTTTCGAGATAAGAAATTCAACTACAGAGTTGGCACGACGGTATGAAAGTGTGTCGTTTTTTTCGTCGGTACCCCTGGAGTCTGTATGCGACGCAAGTTCTATAACCACGGTAGGGTTCTCTTTTAAGGTCTCTACAAGCAAATCCAAAGATACCATAGATTCAGGGCGAAGTTTCCAATCGTTGAAATCGTACAAAATATTTGGCAACTCTATTGGCTTAGCAAAAGGTGCCATAGGAATAACCACCTGGATGGTTTTATCATTGTTGAGTCCCTTGGTAGTTTCCCTGGCTTTGCCATTCAGGTAATTGTCTTTTGTAGTGACAACCAAGTAGTCGGTATTATTTTGAAGTTTAAAGCTAAATTTGCCCTCATTATCCGTTACAGCCTCAAATATAGTACCATTACTTCCGGTCAATTTAACCTTAACTCCAATCAACTTCTGTTCAGTATTTTCGTCAATTACTTCGCCGGTGAGTTTGAAAATAAGTGGAGGAAGTTCAAAATTCCATATATCATCGCTTCCTTTGCTGCCCTCACTACGGGTACTGCTAAAAAAACCTTTTTCCTCGCCCGGGCTGAAAACAATACTAAAATCGTCGGCACTGGAATTTATTGGTACTCCCATATTCACCACACCAAACGAGCCATCCTCCATTTTCTGTAATTTAAAAATATCCAGTCCCCCCAATCCTATATGATAGTTGGATGCAAAATAGAAAACGCCATCGTTTTTAATTGTGGGATACATTTCATCGCCTGGGGTATTCACCGGTAAACCCATATTTGTTGGCTCGCCCCATTTTCCATTCTCGGTACTTCTGTAAACTTTCCATATGTCTTTTCCACCTTTACCATCTTTCATTTCAGCTACAAAATAAAGGGTAAGCTCATCTGGACTTATACAAGGGTGCCCGAACGAAACCGTAGAATCAGGAAGTAGAAACTCCAAAGTCGGAGCCGCCCAATCGTTCCCCTGGCGCTTAGATGAATATATGGCGCAGGCATTTATAGAATCCGACAACTGGCAACGTGTAAAGTACATCACTGTACCTTTGGTATTGAAACTGGGGGTACCCTCATCAAATTCGGTGTTTATATTTTCGTTCATGGCTTGTGGGATGCTCCATTTGCCTTTCTTGTCGAGTTTTGCGAAGTAAATATCTGCAAAAATCTCCCCACTTGCAGTATTAACAATACTCCCGGTACTTCCTTCGCGCGAGGATGTTAGATATACCTCATCATTGGTTTTACGGAAAGAAGGCGAGTAATCCGACTGGCGGGTATTGAGAAAAGACTCATTGTTGACCACATATCTGGTAGGATTATTTATCCATTTTTCCACTTCCATGGCAGCTTTTAGTCCCATTTCTCCTCTGGGGTCCTCAGGAGCAATGGCTATGTATTCCTGATACTGTAGTTTTGCCTCCTCCAGATTCATATTCATGCGCAGGGCATCGGCCAGATACAAAACCGTAGCAGGATTAGTGTGTTTATACCTTACAGCTTGTTTATACCATTTTTCTGCTTCTTTACTTTGGTTTATGCGTCGGTAGCACTCCCCTATCTGAAAGGTAATATACCCTTTTTCCGGACGGGTTTTGGCTTTGGTAAGAGCCTTTTTATAATATTCGGCGGCCTTTATCATTTCACCTGACTCATAGAATGCATCGGCTTTCACGGTTTTCTTTGATTGAGCCTGAACTGTCATAAAAGACAGTAAAAGAAAAGACATTGTAATTAATCTTATCAAATTTTTAGCGGGCATTGTGTATTATCTTTCAGATGAAACATTTATATTAGCAAGATTTTACTGAAATAAAGCCTTATCGCGAAGCAGTAGCATGATTGACTGGTGAGGAACAATCACATATTTTTCGCCATGAATTTCAATTTCAAAAGTACCTTTCTGTAAATAAACGGCTAAATCGCCCTCTTTAGCTTGCAAAGGCATATATTTAACTTTTTCCGAATCGGGTTTCCAGTGTTCATCGCTATCCTGGTCGGGTATAGGATATCCGGGGCCACTTTTAATGACGTATCCACTGTGCAATGTTTCGTTTTCTGGCACAGTAGGGGGCAAGTACAAGCCACTGCGTGTTCGCTCCTTATTTCCTTTAGGCTTTATAAGCACCCGGTCGCCTACCATGAGAATACTTTGCATATCCTGCTTTCCTATCTCAATCATATAAATAACTGATATTAAGTATTACACTGAAACACTATAATCGCGTAGCGCATCATTGAGCGAGGTTTTCAAATTCGTAGATTCCTTTCGCTGACCAATAATAAGTGCAGCTGGAACCTGATATTCGCCTGCAGGAAATTTTTTGCTGATAGTTCCGGGAATAACCACCGAACGTGGAGGAACGTATCCTTTATATTCTATCGGCTCATTGCCGGTAACGTCAATTATTTTAGTACTGCCGGTAAGTACAACATTAGCGCCCAAAACAGCTTCTTTTCCAATATGTACGCCTTCTACTACTATACAACGTGAACCAATAAAGCAATTGTCTTCCACTATTACCGGAGCAGCTTGTACAGGTTCGAGTACACCCCCAATGCCTACACCACCGCTCAGGTGTACGTTTTTGCCAATTTGAGCGCACGAACCCACAGTAGCCCAAGTATCCACCATGGTGCCGGAGTCTATATACGCGCCTATATTTACGTATGAAGGCATCAGAATTACGCCTTTTGCAATATATGAGCCGTATCGGGCTATGGCATGTGGTACTACCCTTATGCCCAACTCATCAAATCCCCTCTTGAGTTCTATTTTATCATAAAACTCCAACTCTCCAGCGTTCATTTTGCGCATTTGCTGTATGGGGAAATACATGATAACTGCTTTTTTAACCCATTCGTTTACTACCCAACTTTCTCCGATGGGCTCTGCTACACGCAATTGACCAAGGTTCAACAATTCTACCACCGATCTGATGGCAGTTTTGGCTTCCTCTGTTTGAGCTAAGGAAGGGTTCTCCCAAATATTATTAATCAGGCTTTTAAGCTTTTCCATGAAAAATCAAATAAAAATCAAAAATACAAAATGAAATCCTTATTCCGTAATTTTATTAGCAGTTTGCGACTCGTGTACAATCAGGTGTGCACGCTCGAGCGCCTTGCTTATATGATCGGTAATATTAGCCTCACCAATTTGTTCTTTCAGCCCCATTGCAGCAAGGGTTTGGTATACTTCATCCTGCACTCCTGAAAGCACTACTGTTATTTTTTTCGAATGCATACTTTTAATCATCTCCTTTAGGTTATGAGCCCCGGTAGCATCCATAAATGGAACATAGCGCATACGAATAATAAGCACTTTGGGGTGGGAATGCATTTCTTCAATGATATCTCGAAACTTGATGGCAGCACCAAAGAAGAATGGGCCATTAACTTCGTACACTTCAATACTTTTATCAGGCAATATAAGCTTAGAGCCATCGTCAGCACGTTCGTCTTCGGCCGCAGCAATACCAGTAGTAAGTACTCGTACATTACTTACCTGGGCCATGCGCCTCATAAATAGAAAAGCCGCCAGAACCATGCCTATCTCAATAGCAATAGTAAGATCAATAAGCACTGTGAGCAGGAAAGTAGAAACCAGAACAAGGGCATCGTTGGATGAATTTCTTAAAATAGTTTTGAAAGTGCGCCATTCGCTCATATTGTATGCCACAACCACCAAAATACCGGCAAGCGAAGCAAGCGGAATAAGTTTGGCCCAACGGCCAAGCACCAGCATGATAAGTAATAAAACAACCGCATGCACCATACCTGCAACAGGAGTACGACCTCCATTTTTCACATTGGTAGCAGTACGGGCAATTGCCCCGGTTGCAGGAAGTCCGCCAAAAAAGCTACTGGCTATGTTGGCAATTCCCTGCCCTATGAGTTCAGTGTTCGATCTGTGATTTCCACTAATCATACCATCGGCCACCACTGCCGACAACAGCGACTCTATAGCTCCCAGAATAGCTATAGTAAAAGCAGAACTAATATATATGCTCAATTTATCTAAAGAAAAAACCGGAAAACCAGGCATCGGGATGGTAGATGGTATTTCGTTGAAGCGAGTTTCTATGGTTTCGACCGGAAGGTTGAATGCGATCACCGCAAAAGTAGATACCAAAATTGCCACCAGAGAGCCCGGAATTTTAGTTGAAATACGGGGAACTAAGAGAGTGGCCGCAAATGAAAACAAGGCAATCAGAAAAGCCCAAATACTGAAAGTATCAATATGCAAGAGGTAGGTATACCATTTGCCAAGAAAATCGCCCGGTACCTGTGCAATGCTCAACCCAAGAAAATCTTTTACTTGGGTAGTAAAAATAATAACCGCAATGCCACTGGTAAACCCGGCTACAAGCGGAAACGGCACGTATCTGATAATAACCCCCATGCGAAATAAGCCAAGCGCTATGAGCATAAGCCCCGCAAGAAAGGTGGAAACGATGAGCACATCGAGCCCATGCTGTTCTACAATGGTGTAAATAATCACAACAAATGCTCCGGTAGGGCCACCAATCTGTACACGACTACCCCCGAGCAAAGAGATGAGAAAACCGGCAATGATGGCAGTGATAAGCCCTTTATCGGGCGATACCCCACTTGCAATAGCAAAAGCTATTGAAAGTGGTAATGCTACTATACCAACTATAATGCCTGCAGTCAAATCTTTGGTAAACTCAGGCATTGTATATCCTTTTTTCAGGACGCTAAATAATTTAGGCGCGAATACTTGTTGCATTGCTTTATATAAATAAGGTGCAAAAGTAATGTTTCACACCATAAGAATGATTCCTTTTGTGCTTTTTAATATCAAAAAACTAGCATATATGCAGAATTTCAAGTATTTAAGCAAAACTCTCATTAATAAACGCTAATTTTCTGTTAAAAAAAACGGTGTATTACTTACAAGAAGCAATACACCAATGTATCAATAATCGTACATAAAATACGTGTTTACTCCTTACTGTCTACAAAATCTTGTAAGTAAGAAAAATGTGGATTAAGGGTGCCAGCAGAGTTAGTAATGGCAGCGCGTTCGATTATCTGTTCAATATCATCTTCAAATAATGAAGGCAGTACCTTATCTATTAAATCTTTACCAAAGTCAATAGAAGAACTTCTGGGAGCTTCGCCCGGAAGGTTATCAACAGCCATTACGGTAACACCTTTTTCATTGAAAGCATCTGTTTCGCCACCTGTTTTAGGATCGAACCCATAAAACGGAGCTTCTATGTTAGAAGTGCGCAAGGTAGCAGGTATAGGACCATCCAAATCGCAACTGATATCTGCAATCACTTTCATAGAGAAATCAGATGCCAGCATGTCTTCCTTTGCAAAAAATTTGGGTGCCCGGCGGTCCCAGTAGTGGCAAGCCAAAAACA
>JAIFMY010000129.1 GCA_020048155.1 Bacteroidota bacterium | reverse complement strand
TATGAATCCGGAACATCGGGTATGCCATTGCCGTTGGTATCTGGAAAACTTTGCATATATTTTACAATTGCAAGCCATTCTTTGAACTCCTGTATGCCGGGTTTGGCCTTGTCGAAGTCTATCACAGCATCGTTTTTATTGACAAGCGGCGTGCCATCCACCAGTTTTGGAACCACCGTAACAAGCCCCTTGCTAAGCGTTTTTATTCGCCCAACAAAACTCAGCAAATATACATTGGCCGAAACCCCATAGAGTCGCTTGTTGTCGTCCGAAAAATCTATTTCTTCGCCCTGTATTTCTATTTTCTTTACTTTACGCAGCATCATCTTATCCGGATTGTAATATATTTTAATCCCAGAATAATAGATATAGCTATCCGGCGATTTCTGAGCCAAAAGCAGAACCTCTACCATGCCTTTTAGCTCTTTTCCGGTTACGTATATGGTAGAAAGCGGATAGCCTGGAATGCTGTCGCCACCATAGCCAAGCGATGCCACCCTGAAAATATCAGGCGCTGTTTGCAATCCTGTATTTCCGGGAACCAGATCTTCTCGTATGGTTCCACTGGCCACCATACATATATTGGTATTCTCCGGAGAGAAGTGGTTTATGTAGTAGTATATGGCATCGGCCATGAGCGGTCCCAGGTTGCTTTCAGCCGATTTGTTTATATTGTCGCATACCAAAGGGAATTGGGTTTCTACCAAAGGTTTATCGTAATTAAGGTCAACCAATGAAAAATATTTCTGACTAATAAATTCTTTGTATTTTTCGATCTGCTCATGTGTTTCTGCATCTGCATCTATTTTATCGTCCAGGTCTATCATTTTTCCTGATAGTTTGCTAAGTTGTTTGCCATTGAATTCAAGTTCCAGATACCCTACTTTTTGTACATATGCACCTGCTTGTACTATGTATGTATTTTTTACCTTATATGGTTCAATGGTGGTTACGTGTGTGTGTCCACTCACTATCAGGTCTATGCCCTGAACTTTATTGGCCAGGTCTACATCTTCAAATATCCAGCTGCCGTTGGGGCCACCATATATGCCACTGTGCGAAAGACAAATGATGTAGTCTGCCTTTTCTTTCTCTTTCAGAAGCTTTACCATTGCTTTAGCGGTGGCTTGCGGATTGGCAAAAGTGACAGGTGTACTGCCCGGCGCCACACTTGCAGCATCTATACCCATCAGGCTAAATATACCAATGCGTATGCCTTTCTTTTCCACCACATAATAAGGTTTTATCAGACCAGATTTAAAAAGAGATTCCAGTGCGTTATCTGAATTAGAGGTATCGCTGAAAATCATATTCGAAGAAACCATATTTGGCAAATTTCCGGCATTGTGCGCAACTTGAATTACAGAAGCCAGTGCTCCGGGGCCATAGTCGAACTCGTGGTTGCCAAATCCAACATAATCATATCCCAATTTCTTCATCAATTGCAACTGAAAAGCAGTTTGAGGCTCAGCCGCATGAAAAATGCTCCCCATCAGAAAGTCACCATCGTCGAGCATGAGCATATTGTCGGGATTCTGAGCACGGGTTTGTTTTATCACAGTTGCCAGTCTCGCAAAACCACCAACGGTTTTATCGTTGTTGAGCACAAGTGGGCTGTAATCAGATTCTGGGCCGTATCCGGTAAGTTTTGAGTGCATATCGTTGGTATGCAGTATCACCAACTTGCTGGTTTGTGCATATAGCAAAGACGAGCCCAGCATAAATGCATACAGCAAGAGGAATTTCATTTTGAGACAAAATTTCAATGTACTTTTCATCATATTTTGTTTAAAGAAGTATTGTTTGTTGTTGAACTTTTGCAAATAAAATAATAATAGTCCGAATTTATTGTTAATAAGGGACTAATAGTTCTCAATTTTCAAAGAATTCATGTTTAATTTAAATTTAGATAACACTGGCATCATGTCATCAAATATTAAATCGAGCCCATCGTTCATGCGCAATAAGTTTACATCGCTTTCCAAAACGAGTTGATTTTTTTTCCATTTCACTATATTTACAATTCCCGGGTAAGGATTCAGATCTTTCAGCAGTTTTAATTCTTTTTTATTAATGAGCCATTGCAGGTCGTATACCTCAATCCACGGATGCCCTTCGGCTACAAAATAAAGTGCTATGTACTTCGAATCGGGTGAAATGCTAACTTCATAGCAGCTGGGCAGCGCATAATCGCCATAAGCCAATGGTATGCTTGTATTGCCTTCTTGCAGCAGATAAAGTTCTGTAAGTTTAAGCATTTCCCACGTACTATCAGGGTGTTGCACTGCAAGTAAGGCGTATTTACCTTCGGGAGAGTTATGATTTTCAATCCTGAATAGCTGCATGCCAGGGGCAAAATCAGACTTTATTGTTTGTGCTTGTGCCCCATATATCGCAATAATGCAGGCACACACCATCAGTATTTTCAGAAAACCGATTTTATTATATTTCATCCTTCGTAGCTTTCAAATTGTTATCAATGTACAACTTTCCCAACAATTTTTAATCAAAGAATGTATCGCTGATTGTTTGTTGCGGTATAATCAGTGAAAAACAGCTGGGAACAAAGTAGTTTTGAATTATTCATAAGTAAAAGAAATCATTTTAAATGTATATTTGGTAAAAAAAATGAAATAGATGACAACAACTGCATTAACAGAGACCATCATACGGTTTTGTGAAGAAAATGGCAGCGAGGAACAACTCATCAAAAGCCAACGTTTTTTCAAACACGCTTTTCATGGTTATGGCATAAAGGCGCCGGTATTGCACGCACAAGTAAAAGAATGGTCAAAAAATGCCGAAATAAACATTGATGTAATTTTGGAAACTTTGGAAAGTGCCATGAAACGTGGCATGTATGAAGAAATTGCTTCGGCTCTGCTCATGCTTTTTGCGCGCAAAAAACATTTTACGGCCGATACTTTTGCAAAACTTGATGCATTGTTGGATGAGGGCATTGACAACTGGGCACATGCCGATATTCTGGGTATGTGGATATTACCAGTATTCCTGACCAAGAATATAGTTCCCATATCTGCTTTCGAACCTTGGTTGCAAGCCTCCAATAGTTACAAACGCAGGTGTGTACCGGTAACACTCATAAAACTGGTAAAAACGAGTAAAAAAGCCGAACCATTTATTTATTTCCCCGAAATACTGATGCAAGACAAGGTGCGAGAAGTGCATCAGGGCATGGGTTGGTTTTTGCGAGAAGCCTGGAAACTAGACCCCATTTCGGTAGAAACTTTTTTGCAGAAATGGAAGCACACAGCTCCTCGTCTTATTTTTCAATATGCTTGTGAAAAAATGACAGTAACGCACAAAAAAAAATTTAAAAAAAATTAAAGCCAATATGCAAAATTTAGAGTTTATGCGTACATTGCACCTAAGATTTTTTGCAAAAAAACAATACCAACACGTATTATACAAAGGCAACAATCCATTGCGTATGCCGAAAAGCAACAATAGAGTAGGCACCAACCACTTTAAAACTAAGTTTATGAGAAAATTCTTCCTAATGGCTCTTATGGGGCTGCTTACCATCAATCTGTCGTTTGCAGGTTTGGCCGATGAAAGACAAGTAAATGCAGGTGATGTAGTTATCAGCGTTGTTGATGATTCACAAGCCAGTATTTCTGCCGATAATCAGGCACAAGCTCCTGAATCTACCAATGAAGGTCCAAAAAGTCAGTTAGTAGCATTATTGTTGGCTTTCTTCTTGGGCGGACTAGGTGTACACCGTTTTTACTTGGGTTATACCACCATTGGTATTATTCAACTACTTACAGCTGGTGGTTGCGGTATCTGGTCACTTATCGATTTTGTTCGCATCATTATGGGCGATTTGAAACCTGCCGATGGTAGCGCATATGACCCAGCTCTCTAAGAAAAGCTTCCGATTTATATTTTTAAGCATAAAACTAGGGATGTATATTTTCATCCCTAGTTTTTTGCTTGTGCTCCCTGCTACTTTCTTCGATGAAGGCCAAAGTATAAGCGTGTTTGAGAATCTGGGTATAGAGAATTATATTTCTGAAGGTCTCACTCGTGGCGCTATGCACTTCATACATTTCGAATTTGAAGAAGCCTGGCAATACAACAAAATGATATTCATAGTGTTGCCCGTACTTTCGTATTTGTGGGCAGCAGGCTTTCTTCGCGATTTGAAAAGGTATATCACCCAATACTTCGCAGATAATGCATTTCTGATGAAAATTGCAAGCAAAATACCTTCACGTATAGCACTCTGATTATAAAGCGTTCGCGAGTATTGCAATTATAACTCCCAGAAACACAGTTACAATAGAAAAAGCGGTAGAGTTGTCTCTTTCTTGGGCTTCTTTTTTCATGCTTTGCAATATATAGGAGTGATACATTGTATCGGCTTTATTGTCTAGTTTTTTGAGGTACACAGTATCGGGTATATTCACGGCTATGCCGCTCAGTATGGGTGCTGTGTATATGTTCTTCGATTCCTCGTTGCCTATATATCCCGATTCCCTATCGGCAAATTGTTTGTCGATGAACAAAACTGCATTGGCACAAGCATTGTTTGCGGTAAATTTTAGTCTGTTTATCATGGCTTCGTTGGTCACACCGTCATTTCCCTTTATCTCTAGATACGCTATTTTTGAATACGGGAAATCGATGGGCTCTTTATCGAAAAAAATGAGGATAGGCTTTGTTTCCGACTTGCAACTGGTGTCGCGCAAAGAAGTAGAAGCGGTTTCTATCGTATTGCCATATTGCATAAGGCATGAAGGAAATAGAAATAGTGATAAGGATATAATCCAGACAATGAATAGATTTGATTTCATAGGTTTATTTATTTAGAATAAAAAGCTGAGGGATACTAAATGATTGTTTCCGAGTGAATAAGATGTAAAATTGCCAAAAGTGTAATCTACTGAAAAACGCCCGGGTTTCACTCCAATACCCGCTGTAGGCGAGAAATTTAATTTTCTGGAGCCGTCCCACTGCTCTGCCCATTGCCACCTGGAAGCTCCTGCCCGTATGCACAACAGTTGGCGGAACGTAAGTTCAGTACCTATTGCAAAACCTACCGACACGTATTTGCTGTTGAGCAAAGTATTGTATTGCTGAGCAGGGAACAAAATAAGAGCTACTGAGGGTGAAAGATTAAAATCTGCATTCAGCGCAAAATGGGTCTGATAATGCACCCTGAAAGATGGCGTTTTTATTTCAATAGTATTCTGGGGTACTGTATTTCCAGTTAAAATAAAAGTGGAGTCAAACATTTCTGTGTTGTATATCCAGGCAGTATATGAACCCAGTATATCGGTAGCCACAAAAGAAATTTGATGTTGCTTATGCGTATAGGTGGCTGCAGCATCGAATCCGAGGCCGGCAGCCGTGGCAAAGTCCCCAATATGCCTGTATATGAGCTTGGCGGTTGCTCCCAGTCGCCAATGAGCATTCCATTGCTGGCTATAGCTTATGCCCAGTGCATAGTCTGCCACCGAGAATTTGCTGATGCGCGAATAGTCGGGATTTCCCGCAGGATCAAGAAAATCTAAGGTATTCTGAATATCGTCGACCCCAACGCGCAGCAGCCCAAGGCTCAGTGCATAGGTACTATCTGGCATATATTGCACAGCAGCACAATCATACACCATTTGGCTACCAAAAATAAGCCCATGGGTGAAATCTGCACTGCCGTTTTCCTTCCTATTTCCCGAGGCAGCAGGATTATTGAACACAATATCGCTGGCCGAAAGGCCTGAAATGCGGGTATTACCTGCTGCCTGATATGATGCATTTCCGGCCAGATTCAGAAAATCGTTGGAATATTTGCGTACCTGAGCTAGGCTAGGGAAAAAAATAGAGAGGCTGAGTGTGAATATTATTAAGAAACGATACATTTGCATACATTTTTTACAAAGATGAAAAAACATATTCCAAACGCAATAACTTCGCTAAATCTTGTATCAGGAAGTATTTCAGTAGTACTTTCGCTCAAAGGCTATACTAGTGAGGCTGCAATGCTTATTTTCCTGGGTGCTGCGTTCGATTTTCTCGACGGATTCACCGCACGATTGCTGAAAGCATATTCAGAGTTAGGAAAACAGCTCGATTCGCTGGCTGATATGGTTACGTTTGGAGTTGCTCCTGCGGCACTGCTATATGGCATGAGCAGCAGCATGGCCGATGCTTCGCCTTACCTGATATGGATGCCATTGCTCATAATAGTGTCGGCAGCATTTCGCCTGGCACGTTTCAATATAGACGATAGCCAGACTGTAGATTTCAAGGGGTTGGCATCTCCTGCCAATGCATTTCTGATAGCGGGGCATTTTATTTCAGATTTTTGGTACACATTGTTGCAGAACCCATATTACTGGATGTTCATCATATTGCTCAATACCTGGCTTATGAATGCACCTTTCCGCATGTTTTCGCTCAAGTTGAAAAATATGGCATGGAAAGGAAATGAAATACGATACACTTGGCTCTTGCTGAGTCAGCTCGCTATTATTTTTCTTCAGGCAAAAGCCTTGCCGGTAGTTTTATACATGTACATATCAGCCGCCATTATATACTCATACCAAGCACGTCAATAAATCTTTCTTAGTATATTTGCACAAACACATAAATAAGGAATATCATGAAATTCTTAGCTCAAATAGATGTAATGCCCCTCAAGGCTTTACTAGATCCCCAAGGGAAAGCCGTGACCAGATCTCTTCACACAATTGGTTTTTCGGCCATGGACAATGTGCGTATTGGAAAGCACATAAGCATAGAACTAGAGGCAAACTCGTTGGAAGAAGCCAATATGCAAGTGGAAGAAGCATGTAAAAAGATGCTGATAAACCCCATCATGGAGGGTTTTGAATTTAGCGTAAAACCGCTACACTAAACCAACAGGCAAAGCATGGTGATGTCATCGGTCTGAGGGCGTCCACCTTGCCATTCTTCCAGAAAATAAACCAATTTTTCGCGCTGAACCTCGGGGGAATATTTTGCAGTTTCCAACAATATTTCCCTGAAACGGTTGAGTTTTAATTTCGATGATCCTACGGCATCTCCTTGCTGGTCGGGGTAGCCATCAGAAAACAAATATACCCTGTCGCCTTTTTGTACAGGTACAGTTTCCTCCTCAAAAGGAAGCTCTTTTGGGTAAATACCAATAGGATTGCGTGCTGCTTTTATTTCAATGAGCTTGTTGTTGCGAATGATCCAAAGCGGCATGGCAGCTCCGGTAAAAAATATAGTACTTATAGCAGGCACATAACTGCATATGGCGATATCCATACCATCACGAATACTTCGAACCGAGGTATCGTCTTGCTTAAGCATCACTTTAATTTTATCTCTGAGCAAATTTGCCAGCACATTGGTATACACAGCACCATTCTCACTGGATATTTCATTGAGTGCAGTAATGCCTAAAATACTCATAAATGCTCCAGAAACACCATGCCCGGTGCAGTCGCCTACTGCTAGTAGCAGTCTCTCTTCCTGTTTTTTTATCCAGTAAAAATCTCCGCTAACTATATTTCTGGGTTTGTAGAGTATGAAATTGTCGGTGAAATAGGCGTGCAATTGCTTCAGATTTGGGAGCAAAGCATTCTGTATTTTGCTTGCGTATGTAATATTGTTGGTAAGTATCTGTTTCTGTTCAAAAAGTTTGTTACGCTGCGATGAGAGTTCATCTCGCTGCGCCATGATTTCATCTTTCTGGTTTTCAATTTCTAATGTTCTTTCAACAACTTTTTGTTCCAAATCTTTGTTGTGCATGATTTGCATTTGCTCGTTGGCAATAAGTTGTTTGATGAGTTGCTCGCTGGCTTCGTTTTTTTCACGTTCCAGGGTACGCACACGCATACCCAAACCTAGGGAGAAATATACAATTTCGGAAATAGTACCCACATTCATGAAATACTTTGGGTCAAAATTTACCGGAATTTTACCCATGAGGAGAATAATAGAAGTAATAGCGCCTACACCAAAAATGGAAGTTCCTATGGCATACAATTTCGCATAGTTGTTTGAGCTTTTGTATACCGGAAAAAGGAAACTTACCCATATGAACAACTCTAAAAGACTTAGTATATTGGCCGTCTGTATAAATACGGGCAAAGAGAACGTAAATTTGAGCCAAATAAATTGTAAAATGAGTATGAAAATTTTTGCAAAAATGATTAATCTGAAAAGTTTATCCCACCATGGATACTCTTCTCTTATATTGAGGTAATGCCTTGAAAACTGGGCGTAAAATATGGTGGACACGCACACAGAAATGGCGAATAAGTATGGGTCGGCCTGGGGGTATTCACCAATAAAAAATTCGATAAACAAACCATTCTCTACAAGAAAATTGAGAGATAAAGCTGCCACGAACATCGAATAATCGAAATAAGCTACCTCACGCGTATACAAGAAAATCATGACATTGTACAAAATCATAATCCATAGTAAACCATGCAGCATGCCTTGTATAAGATTGCGATCAGCTATGTCTTCAGAAAAATAGGATTGACTTACTACTTGAGGCGTAATCCAAGGTTTGAAACCTGAAATAGATTCAGCTTGTATAATGAAGTGCTTGGTTTGGCCGGAATCTATCAGAAAACGGAATTTTCCACCTAGGCCTTGTTTAATATCGCGTTGGCTGAGCGGAAGGAAAAATCCGGATTGTACCATTCTGAAATCATCTTCTCCGGAGTATTCATATATGCGTATTAAATCGCCTTCACGTTTTTTGCCTAAATACATGATATACTCTATATCGTGACTACCCTCATTTTTAATAGTAAATATAGCAGTAATTGTTTTGTATTTCTGTTTCCTGTCAAAAATACTGACGGGTTGAAACTGGGCATTTGAAATACTTGAAACTGACTCAAAATTGGTAATGTGTATAGAGTCTAATGTAACCCCAACACAATGCTCAGGTAGCACCATACTGTTTAGTACCGGTGTAAGGTGAAAAGTATCAGGTTCCCATCCATTACCCACAAAGGCAGGCGATTGAGCCTGTGCATTGCTGCAAAGTATAAACACAAATAGGACTATAACTAAATGTTTGTACATTTTTTTCCCATATATTCTTCCCTCTTTTTTCGGGAAAGTGTTTTTAAACTTTTGCCAATATAAACAATTTTGCTGCCATTAAATATAGTTTATAAAAAAATGTTGCAGCCCGGTATTTAAAAAAACTATCAAAGAGAGAGCATCATATCATGATTGAATACTTCGGTCTGATAACCACCATATTTTATGAATCCGAATTTCTGATAAAACTTTTGAGCAACCACATTAGTATCTTGCGTCCCACCCAAAAGTATGAGGTAATGTATGCCTTGTGAGCGTACAAAATCGAGCACAAATGGCATGCTAGTGCCTGCAATTCCCCCGTTTTGGTATGTCGGATGCATACAAGGTGCAAAAGCCATACATTCGTTTTGAGGAATAAAAACGCCATTGTTTTTGTACCGGTCAAGTTCATAATCGGGTACATTTTTTTCAAGTATCATATAACCTGCAATTTTATCAGCCTGCTTGTCATGTATAATGAACCGAAAAGCTGTATCAAGGGTACGTGAGCAAAGTTCAATGGCAAAATCGCGGTTCAAAGGGTGCGGTCCGAATCGGTGACGTGTAGCCTCATCCAACTCGTCAAAGAAAATTCCCAGGTTTTGAGCGTCTTCGGGTAGCAAGGTTCGAATCAGAAATGGGGTTGTGCCCCGCATAAAATGGTGTTGCATGGCTTTAGTTTTTAAGGTTTTGTTTTTTCAGAGTCCTTTTCTGTTGTGATTGATTTTATTTCCAGAAAAAGCTCAGAGATAGCAAACTGCCTGAAAGGTTTTTTCCCAATGCTATATCCGGCCTCAAGCACCAATCCTCCTGAACCTTGGTAGTGTGCGATACGTAACCGATGTAAGCCTTTTGAAAGCGCTATTTGCCCGGTACCTTTTCGTGCACCATGGTCGCCATCATTGTCCACCACTTTTTCGTTGCCAATCCAAAGCATCGAACCATCGTCGGAATATGTATAGAAAGTGTACATGCCACTTTCCTGAGCATTAAATACAGTTTCGAGAATAATGGCAACATGCTCCGCTCTGGCTTTCTCAGGATAAGCAATGGCATACACCCTGCCCCTTTTCATGAGTATGGCACTTATATTTTCTGCGGAATTGGTGGTGCCTTCGTAATACTGATAGCGCAGGCCGTTGCCTGATATTTTTACATCTTCAGGTGCACGCAGTCCTACTTGTTCAAGTATGGTAGTATGCGGTTGGCTTCGCTTTCCGTTTTTCAGGAAGGTTGCAGAAATGAGCTTTACTCTTCCTTTGCCCTTTAGCTCCAATTCGAATGCTTTGCTATACAATGCTGAGTTTTCGTTGGGCAGCGTGCCATCTAAAGTATACCGGATATCAGTACCGGGAGTTTCATCCAGAAACTCTACCATATAGCTTGGTTCAATGGTCCTAATATACGAAGCTATGGCGGGGGGCGCAAGTCTGTAGTTTATTTTTTCGGCATCGAGGCGGGCATATTGCGCCGACATGCGTTTCAGAAAATCATTTTTATCTAGGCGTTGGGGCATGGTCCAAGCTATTTCAGCAAGGGCGCAGAGCCTGGGAAAAATCATATATTGGAGGTGGTTGGCATTGGAAATGTACTCAGACCAAATATTGGATTGAACACCTATTACAAAATGGCGGGACGCAGAATCAAGATCATGTGGTACAGGATCGTATGCATACACTTCGTCGAGAGTGGTAAGCCCGCCAATAGCAAGTGGTTCATTTTCTTCACCCTGGTAGTGGTCGAAATACATCTGAGAATTGGGCGACATGACTACATAATGGCCAGATCTGGCGGCTTGTATGCCGCCCTCTTCACCCCGCCAAGACATGACCGCTGCATTGGGCGCCAATCCTCCTTCTAGTATCTCGTCCCATCCAATAAGTTTCTTGCTGTATCGTTCCAATATTTTCTCTACTCTTTTTATGAAATAACTTTGCAATTCAAGTTCTGTTTTCAATCCTTCTGCTTTCATACGGCGCTGGCAGTTTGGGCACATTTCCCAGTTGGTTTTGGGGCATTCGTCGCCACCTACATGTATGTATGCCGAGGGGAAAAGTGGCAAAATTTCCTGAAAAACTGAATCGATGAACGAAAATGTAGACTCTTTTCCGGCGCAGTATACATCTGCGGTAACTCCCCATTTGTTCCAAACCTCATATTTTTTATCGAAACAGCCCAAATGGTTGTATGCTGCAAGTGCTGCCACAGCATGACCGGGCATTTCTATTTCAGGCACCACGGTTATTTGCCTTTCGTAAGCATACTGCACTATATCCTTTATTTCTTGTTGGGTATAAAAGCCCCCATATCTGGTAGAATCGAATTTTTCGGGCGTATTGCCGGCATGTCCTATGAGCGTGCTGTTGCGCCATGCTCCTATCTGAGTAAGGTTCGGATACCTTTTTACTTCAATGCGCCACCCCTGGTCGTCGGTCAGATGCCAATGAAACACATTGAGCTTGAGGCGAGCCATTTCGTCGAGCAAGGTTTTTATTTCATTTACCGTAAAAAAATGGCGACAAACATCGAGGTGCATTCCCCTCCACTGAAACCTGGGATAGTCAGTTATTTGCACACAGGGCACTTCCACTGCATCTGCAGTACCGGGCTCAACCGGAAAGAGCTGTTTAAGTGTTTGCAGCGCATTGTAAGAGCCCTGCTCGCCGGATGCTGATATCACTATACTATCGGGGTATACATTCAGCATATATCCTTCAGCCCCCAAATCGTCGCTGAGTTTTCTGAAGAAAATACCTCCCGGTCCAATTTCCGAAGAAAACAAAGCCCTCAGCCCATGATGTTTTTGTAGCCAAATATTGAAATGCTCCATGCCATATTGCTGTGCAGGGGTACTTTCAAGTATATTAAAGAAAGTACTTTGGTTAAATACAAAAACTCCATCCGACTGGGTCATGTATTGTACTTGAGGTATGAGCGATATATTACCAGTTTTTTTAACTGTAGGCGCAATCGGCTGGCATTGTATAAGGGTGGCTGCCAGTGCCATTAGAATGGTATATTTGATTTTCATTTTTTATAAAAAGCTAAAAACGGTATAAAAATACTTAAAAATGCTGAGCCTATGGACAAGTGTTTGTAAATTTGTATTTCATGACACCAAAGAATTTTGCTATACGTGAAAGCAAAATAGCCAAAACCGAACCCAAACACTTGAAACAATGCTTAAAACATATAACCTGGATTTGATGGACAATGGTGTTCCTCTGCCTTTTGTAATAAAAACAATGGAGGAAATAGATGTACAACTAAATGGAATTACCGACGAGCCACATAAGCACAATTACTACACAGTCATTTGGCCTCAGCAGGCATATGGCAAGCATATCATTGATTTCAGGGAATATAAGTTGGAGCCTCACCATGTATTTTTTGTGAGCCCTGGGCAGGTGCATCAAGTAATTACAGAGCCAAAACCAAAAGGCTATGTGATATTGTTCACACCCGACTTCCTGAATAAGAATAGCATACGTACCGATTTTATATCTAACCTGCGGCTATTTCACCAGAGCGATGAAACCCCGCCTTTGCCACTAAGCCACGCGATGATAGAAAACCTGACACGCTTTGTGCAGCAAATGAAAGAAGCGTTTGATGGTGTGCAGGATATGCGCTTTGAAATACTGGGTGCATACCTGAAATTGTTTCTGATAGAATGCAACAATACCTGCACCCTGCACCGCGATGGTAATCCGCAGAATGCAGAGGTTGAAAAAAGCCTGGTGAAGCGTTTCAAAGCCACAGTTGATAAGCAATTCATGCAATGGCATCAGGTTCAGAAGTATGCCGATGAGCTACACGTAACTCCAAATTATCTGAACGAAGTTATAAACCATGCTCTCAATACAACGGCCAAAGATTATATTCAAAACCGGATAGTACTGGAAGCCAAACGCATGGCGCTATTTACTTCAAAAACCAGCAAAGAAATTGGCTTTGAACTCGGTTTCGAAGATCCATCTCATTTCAGCAAGTTTTTCAAATCGCATACAGGGCATTCGCTCCTCGATTTCAGAGAAAAAATACAAATGCAGTCCTAACCTAATTTTGGGGCTCTGCTTATTGCCACTGCCTTGGGCAGTTCTTCGAGCTTGTTAGGCTTGTATAGATGGCACAAGTTATGTGAAAGGGGCAATTGCCTACTTTAACTATCAATGAAGTATAGATCTGAAGTGCGGATTTTTACCATGGTGGTTTCAATGGGTTTTTTGGTTCGTTTAGTTCAAAAAACTTCGAGCCAGCATTCAACTGAGCTTAGATATTCAAATAAAAACAATTGCACTACATGAAAGCCAATGATATTAAAAACATTAAAAAATGCACTTCGTAGAATATGAGAGCAATAAAAATATAAAAAGTATTTTCGCATTCATTTCCAATAATGTTTATATTTATACTTCAAAAGCATCAATATTTGTTAAGGCTATTTAATCATGAGAAAAAACAACAACTACATAGGTATTCTGATGTCTTTGGCAGCAACCATTTGGCTTATATTTGCTATGAGTGCATGCAAAAACACCGGGTATGTAAAAATATTTTCGGCAGCCGATACCATACAGAACTGCTCGGTACCATACATTGTAAAGTTTGGGGCCGATTTTGAAACCGGAAGTGGCGATTTTGATATAAAATGGGACTTTGGCGATGGCGAAACCAGCAACGAAGTGCAGCCTGTGCATATATACCGCGAAGCCGGAATATATAAAGTATCGGTGATGGTAAGTCAGCGCGAGGCTTCAGAATCGAGGTCGATAGCCATAGACCTGAGTGCTTCTAGCAAACCGGTAGAGGCGCTTTACGAGTATGATGTGCTCAACGATAACCTGCATGCCCCAGCCAACTTATTGTTTTTCAACCTAAGCAAACATGCCACCAGCTACAAGTGGTTTGTGAACAATGTGGTGGTGAGTACCAAGCGCGAACCTGAATACATATTTGATGAGCGCGGAAACTATATTGTAAAACTTGAATCGGTTTGCAATGGCGATACAGCATGGTATGCCCGCCAGATAGATATTGACTATCCTCCTACCGATTTGCTGATACGCACTGTAACCATATCATTGCCCGGTGGGTACATAGGCAAAGACCTACAATGCGCAGTCAAATACGATATCTTCAACGAGGAATCATCGGTATGGGTGAGAGGCGTACGCACTTTTCCTGTTACATGGGAATGGAATCCTCCACTTGAGTTGATGTTTTTCAATGGTAGTTTTCAGCACGAAGAAGTGGTTTTTCTCATTTACGAATTGGGCAACCCTACACCGGTGTATTCTTTTGGCTTTGATATAAACGACTGGCAAGACGATTTTTACCCACGCGAGCTCACATGGCAAGGACCTCAGGGCTTCTCGGCATTGGTAAGGCTAGACTACCGATAGGCTGCTTGTACCATTTTTTATCCAAAAAACAAGGTAAGAGGATGTCTGTAAAAATATTTTTGAATCAATAATACCAACACAAAAAAAAGGGGAAAACAAAACTTACTTTTATCTTTGCAGCATTGTAATAAGAAACATGTAATACATATGTCTGAACGCAGAGTAAGAGTACGTTTTGCCCCTAGCCCAACCGGCCCATTGCACATGGGTGGGGTTCGTACAGCCCTTTTCAATTATTTATTTGCACGCAAACACGGTGGCGATTTTCTGCTACGTATTGAAGATACCGACCAAACCCGCTACGTGCCCGGTGCCGAGCAATATATCATAGAGGCTTTGCGCTGGTGTGGCCTCAACTACGACGAAGGCGTGGATATAGGTGGCCCTTGTGCACCTTATCGCCAGAGCGACCGCAAAGAGTTGTATCACAAATATGCCATGCAGCTCATAGATAGCGGACATGCTTACTATGCCTTTGATACTCCCGAAGAATTGGAGAAAAAGCGGGAAGAATGGCAAAACCTGAAACTGGATGTGCAGCAATACAATGCTGTAACCCGTGGCGAACTCAAAAACTCGCTCACCCTTTCAGCACAAGAAACCCAGCAACTGCTTGACAGCGGTATGCATTATGTGGTGCGCTTCAAAATGCCCGAAGACGAAAATATAGTGGTAAACGACATCATACGCGGCGAAATAACCGTTCACTCTACTCAGGTTGACGATAAAGTGCTCTATAAGTCGGACGGTATGCCTACATACCACCTGGCCAACGTGGTAGACGACTATCTGATGAATATATCGCATGTAATACGTGGCGAAGAGTGGCTCCCATCGCTCCCCCTACACGTGATGCTCTACCGTGCATTCGATTGGCTGGCTGTGATGCCCCAGTTTGCTCACCTGCCTTTGCTGCTCAAACCCGAGGGAAAAGGAAAACTCAGCAAGCGCGATGGCGACAAAATGGGATTTCCCGTTTTCCCCCTTGAGTGGAAAGATCCATTCAGTGGAGAGGTATCTTCGGGCTACAGAGAGAAAGGATATTTTCAAGAAGCATTTGTAAATTTATTGGCTCTATTGGGCTGGAATCCAGGTACTGAACAAGAGATATTCAGTATGGACGAATTAATAAATGCATTCGATTTGGATAAAGTTGGAAAATCTGGCAGCAAATTTGATCCAGAGAAAGCAAAATGGTTTAATCAGCAATATTTGCGTATGAAATCCGACGAAGAATTATCTCAAATGTTCCTTCCAATTGTGCAGCAGCGCACCGTGATAGCATCTATGCAGATGGTTCGCAGTGTGGTGCCGCTGGTGAAAGAAAGGGCTCAGTTTGTACACGAAATGTGGGAACAGACTTCTTTCTTTTTTGATGCCCCTGCAGGGTACGAGGAAAAGGCAGTGAAAAAAACATGGAAAGAAAATTCTGTGGCTCACTTGCAGTTTGTAAAAGAAATGATAGAAAGCGAACCCGATATGGCCGCTGCTCACTTTGAGCCACGCGTAAAAGATGCCATCACCGAAAACGGATTTGGCATGGGAGCCGTGCTCAATGCACTCAGGCTGGCTTTGGTAGGCGAGCTCAAAGGCCCTCACCTGTTCGACATCATGCGTATAATAGGGAAAGAAAATACCCTGGCACGCATAAACAAGGCCATTGCCTATATGAGCCAGATGCAAACGCATACCAGCTAGTAAAAGCTTGGTAGCTGACTAAACCAACGCAATACGCTCAAAATTTTCATGGTTTAATATAATTTTTTAATAATCAGGGCTGCCCGAAATTCTAAATGAATATTTCAGGCAGCCCTTTTAGTCTTAGTTGCATTCGCCATCTACATTGCAACTCAGCCCCTCGGTCACTTCTACCTCCGATATGGGGTTCTTGCTTCGCCATTCGGCAAAAGATTTTCGCAGGGCATTCACAAATGTTTCCACCGATTGGGCGCCACTTATGGCAAATGAGCGATTGAACAAAAAGAATGGTACACCACTTATGCCAAGCTTTCGCGCCTCGTTTACATCACTGTGCACTTGCTGGGTATAAGTCTTGTTTTCGAGCACTTGCTTTACTTCTGTTGGGTCAAATCCCATTTTTGCAGCCAATTGCAGAAGCACTTCAATGTTGTCCACATTGTGCCCATGTGTAAAATACGACTCAAAGAGTAGCTCCTCTGCCATGTTCTGTTTGCCCCGGGTTGCGGCATACTGTATCAGATTATGGGCCATGAAGGTGTTTGCTACCACTATATTGTCAATGTTCAGATTCAATCCCATCTCCCTAGCCATTTCTACCACACGCAGGTTCATGTTTTTTATCTGGGCTGCAGGTATACCCTTTTCTTTGGACAGGTATTCGGTGATGCTCAGATTTGGATTTGTTTTAAGCCCGGGATTGAGCATAAAGTTCTTCCATTCCACTTCTATATGTTCACTTTCGGGAAATTGATTCAACGCAGTTTCGAAACGGTGTTTGCCAATATAACAAAATGGGCAGGCTACATCGCTCCATATTTCTATTTTCATTTTATGCATATTGCTCATATGTAATTATTTTTATTTTTTGGGTAAAAAAATCGGCTGCATTGCCATATGTCTGGCAGCTTGCATGGGTAGCAAATATACGCACTGGTTTTACTAAATATATATTTCAAATATTAAAAAAATGAAATGCGGGTTTTTTGCTGATTTTATCGTGCTGCGTTGGCGCCGTCTATTGTTTATATATGAGGCACAACCTCTGCTTAATGAGGGGGAATCACACTTCACGAATAACCAATTATCCATTCTCAATTACCTTGACGCCGGGTATAATATGTTTAAAGCGTTTTGAAGGATGTTCGACCTCGGTCATGTTCTTAAAATGCGAGTATTATAGTATTTCTATACATATTTAATGCTTTTCGAGAGGTATATACCAACTATCGCCTTTTACATTTTCGAGTTAATTATCATTCTAATGATCATTAACATTCGACTCGGGTCTAAATTTTTTGTTGCTCTGTGAATAATAACTAGATTTTTACTTGGAATTATCAAAATAATCTGCGACCAATTTCCCTGTGCAGAAAATGCATCTTTTGAAACACCTGAAAAATCAACTAAATATCCGCCGTTGTTTACCCACCACATAAAACCATAACTGCCGCCACCATAATCGTCAGAAACAGAAACCTGATTTGAAGTTATTGAATCAATCCAATTAACCGGAATTATCAGTTTTCCGTCCCACATACCTTTATTCAAAACTAACAATCCGATTCTAGCCATATCCCTGGCTGTCATATCGAAATGATAAGCAGGATGAATAGACACATTGCTGTAATCATATCTGCCATCAGATTGCCAATTGAAATCCTGCATCCCAATTCTGTTTGCAATGCTATCGCTAAAAACCTGAAATATTTTTTGCCCTGTTCGCTGTTCAAAGATAGTTCCGAGTGCATTAAAATCCCAGTTGTTGTAATAAAATTGCTCTCCCGGTTTTGTGCTGTTTCTTTCCGGTAAATCTTCGTTATTAGTTGCTGCAGCTTTGTGATATACTCCTGATGAAGAGGTTAATAGAGTTCGTATTGTAGCTTGTTTTTCCAAATCATTCAGTTCTGGATTTTTATCACCAACATTATAATCTTGCAAAGTAGCGCTTAGTGAAATTTGATTTCCAACATAATATCCATAAATAAGACTTAAAAAGCTTTTTCTGACGGATGCTACATAAAATCTTTTGTCATTTTCGCCCCACGAATAAATTAATTTACCATTTTCAATAATCATAACGCACTCAGAGCCTGAATTTTTTGAGAATGTTTCAACAGATTTTAGTTTTTCTAATGACCAATAATATTCTGCAACATTGGTAACTTGAATCCATTTATCACCCGGGAAATTTGGTATTTGGCTATTCCTGTCAAATTCATAGTCTTTGTTGCAGCTATTTGATAATAAAATCACAAAACAGCCAATTAATAACTTTACAAATTTGATTTTCATTATTTCGAAATTTTGTATTGGATTTGAAGTTTCATACTAACTGCATTTAGTTGAAGAAAACTTGCCCAACTATCAATTTTTGTTGAAAATATAAAACTATTTGTTTCATAAACTGGTATTTGTATCCCAAGATTTAATCCATAGAAATTAGATTTTTCGATGGTTGAAAATTCAGAAATTGCATGGCTTGAATTTATAATTTCATCTTTAGTTCCAAAAATTTTTGAAGAACTAAAAATCATAAACGAAGTATTTATTTGCAATTGGCTTCTTTTCTTTAGCGGAATATAAATCATACCTGCATTCATAACTGTTGATTTTGCATAATCGAAGTAAAAGTCATCGCTTTTTTGCCCGATTCCAAAATCTAATCCAAAATGAATTCCGAAATGTTTTGAAAATAAATAACTTGCAAAATAATTATGTGAAAATCCAACAATCTTTCCTGTTGGATAATAAATTGCGCCTGTCCCAATTCCCAACGTTTTAATTTTCAAACTATCTTGTGTATACGCTTGTATACTTATCAATAAACTAATAATTATAATTGTCAGCTTCATTTTTTTTATTTTGAAATATGTATTTAACAGCTAAATGTTTTGTATGAAAATTGTTTCGTACTTAAAAATTCTGAAAGATACATTCCATCAATTATTTAAGATTAAGTATGAAAATATGTTTATTGAGTGATGCTCGCTTCTTAGCAGGGATCTGAACATTTTGATTGCCTGATGCATTTGTTTAAAGCTTTGTCCCTTATTTTCTGATTTCTCTAGTAATAAAATGGAGAAGTACTTTTCAAATCTGCTATAAGTAGCCCATTTATCTGTTCTAACTTTGGTGTTTGAGGCAATATGCACTTTCCGGAATTTTGAAAAGCTTTTTTTATTTAAGGTTTCTGACGGACATATGTACATTCTAGAAGTTTTCATCTCTTCCTTTTATATACCTGCGAATATAATCATCTTTTTCATTCATTTATCACAATAAGTATTATCATCATGGTTGCCTTCGCAGGTTCTTCTGCTACAATCATTTTCTTGTGGGTCAACCATTTTTGTCAAAAAAAATCTTACTTTTTCCCATTTCCTTTATCACTTTTGTTTATACATCCAACAAGTTTTCTAGCGCAATTCAAATTTTTTGATAAGCTCTGTGCTTGTGATTTCTGAAGCATTGTATTGTACACCATATAAAAAGCTTTCAGAGTAGAGATTTGATATTTGAAAATGCGTTCCATTGGGACTTAAGCCCAGCAATATGTTGCACCACCACCTGCCCCGTTAGGGGCAATATCTTAGGTAGAAATAAAATGCACACCACTCTATGTGCTCCTCCGGCCGTGGCGGTACAAACTTATACAAACTGCTATAGTCTAACTATATTACGCACCTAACGGTGCATGTTTAATGGATAATGGAAAATGGATAATGCGCGAAGCAGGATTACCGCTATCAGGCAACAACGCCCAACTAAAGCTTTTTAGCGCAATGCAGTAAAGGGGGGACTCCCAGTCACCTCTTTACTATTTTCAATCCCGGGCATATGGTGAAAAAGCCCGTCACCAGTTCGAAACCCTTGACGGGCTCTGCCGTGTAAACGAAAATTATTTCCAAACTGTTTTCACATGTTTGGATTTGGCGATAATAGGATCGTTGGTAATTAATTCTTGGTCAAGATATTTAGCAGTACCGACAATCAATCTGTCATGTAACTCCGGAATATTATCAATCTGATACGAGGTGTTTATTATTTCATTATTCAAAGCCTGTTCTTTAAAGTTCACAGATTTTTTCAAGATGGTTCGAAACGTCTGATAAGTCAATATCTATGCGCTTTTTCTGATAAATAGCCAATTTCGGCAATAACAATGGCGGGAACAGTTATTTGAGTATTTCCATTTTCGGCATTCATGAAAATATTTTTGGTAGTTTCAGGCATTTTCCTCTTTTCCAGATGAAGAATATATGCCATTGTATCAGCTAAAAATTTATTTATGTGGAAATTCGTCTTTGTAATTTTCAAATTCTTCCTCTAGGTGTTGGGTTTCGTGAATGCTGTTTTTATGAAGTTCTTCGTTTAGCAATTCATACTCAAGGTTAAATAACTCCGGTTGGAAGTTTTTCTTCCGTATATACAGCACAAAACTCAATATCTC
>JAIFMY010000011.1 GCA_020048155.1 Bacteroidota bacterium | reverse complement strand
TACCTGGCGTTTATGTAGAGGATATAGATATGCTTACTGCACTTGAGAAGGTTGCCTTTTACGTAAAGTCTTCTATACAAGCGCAGCGCTATTTTTTGTATGAAGATGAGGAACCTACTTTTTGAGCATTCTGTTTAATATGTTTATTTTTGAAGAATAAAATATTTGACAAATTCCTAGCGTTGTGTCAAATGTACTTGTATATTTAGGTACATTTTTTTTGTCAAATGTTTGCTATTGTATAATGCTGAAAATTATAATTGTTTTTCTGTTGATGCTGCTGTTTCTTGTGGTTGCAAAATCTCAAGATATTAACAATAAACATGTAGTATTGCTTAAATCTAATTATTCAGAGGCAGATACTGCAGAAGTAAATGCAGCCATACTTTCCTTTATTGCCAATGCTCCCAGCTCATGGGATACTGTGGGTTTGAGACTTAACGATTACCTTGAATTGTGCCGAAAGGTGAACCATTGGGCGGGTGTATATGAAATAAACTATTACCTCAATAATTATTACTATATGCGCGGCGATTATGCCAATGCCATACGCGTGAGCCAGGATAACCTGGATATGGCAGAGCGAATGCAGAATAGTAAATATAGGGGCAAAGCTTTGCTGTCGCTTACCGAGAACAATTTGAAATCGCAAAACATAGCCGAAGCCGAAAAATATCTCAAAAAGGCGTTTGCTGCATTTGAAACCATACACGATACTACCGAAATAGCCTTATGCAATCTGAAGTACTCATTTTTGAAATTTGAAACCGGGCATTACGATTCATCCTACATGTGGGCACGCAAGGCTTCGGTAATACTCAAAAAAACCAAATTGCACGATAAGTATGTGTCATCGCTCAAAATGATGGCTGTGTCTAACATGAAAATGGGCAACGGAATAGACGCCCTAATCATGATAAACAGGTGTATAGATGTTGTGAAAAAGCATGATATAAACTTCGATATGGCTGAGCTTTATATTGACAAAGCATACATCTACAACGAAATGGATGATTTCAAAAAAGCCATATATTTTGGAGAACAAGCACATCAGATAGCGCTCAAAGACTCTATTCTGAGGGAAATGATGGTGGCTGCGGAGCTGTTGACCATTTCATATAAGGGAATTGGTGATTTTGCATCTGCCCTCAGATATTCTGAGTTGAATAAAGTCTATGTACAGATGCTATTCGACCAAAACAAAATGAGAGACATAAGTAACCTGAATGCCAGATACGAATCGATAAAAAACGAATCGGAGAATAAACATTTGAAGGAAACAGCAGATATTTTGGCAAAACAATTAAAGCAACAGCGAACGTTTTTGCTATTGAGTACCATAGGCACCCTCATGGTACTTTTGCTGCTACTTGCCATTTTGAGGGCGCGCCAAAAACTAAAAAAAGCCAACTCTACTTTCGAAAAGCAAAACAAAACGATTGAACTTATAAATACAAAATTGTCGGCAAAACTTTTTCTGGAAGAGAAGCACAGAAATGAGATAGATCTTAAAAACCAGGAGCTCAGGTATCACATTGAAATGCAAAACAAACTTATTTATGTGATAAGTCACGATTTGATTAGCCCTTTCAATGCTTTGCTGGGATTATCGGAGATACTTAAGTTAAATTTCGAAAAAGAATCGGTAGATAAAAACCGAGAATTGATAAATATGTTGAACAATAGTGCACAAAGTGCTTATAGCCTTACCAGAAACCTGCTCACATGGATCAGATCTGTATCTGGAAATAGCATAGCCAAACCTACTGTTGTTGGTGTGAATGAGTTGGTAGAAGTAGTCATAAATTCGCTAAGCACTGTGTTTGAAAGCAAAAATCAAATAGTCTCTAATCAGGTTTCAGCCCAATGTAGTGTAATGTGCGATAAAAATATGCTTGAAACGGTGATTCGCAATTTGTTGCAGAATCATCGCAAGTTATGAATGGACATTGTAACATACTTGTAAAAGATACGGGTGTTGGTATAAACAAGAGCGATATTGAAAAACTTTTTAGTATAAGCAATCACGAAATCGAAAGCAAGGACAAAGGCACCGGCTTCGGCTTGCTTATCTGCAAAGAATTTGTTGAAAAAAATAATGGCCGAATTTGGGCCGAAAGCCAATTAAATAAAGGAACTACCTTCGTAGTGGAGCTCCAATCTGTTCAGGGCATTACAGTTTAGAATATTGAATTTTGGCTAAAAATATGGTTATGCTTAAGTAATAAGGTCGTAATTGCAATGTAGTTTATTTGAAAATTGGGTTTTAGCTGTTATAAAAACCTGGCTAACTTCTCGAAAAAAATCAAAGGACTGATAGGTTTAATGATGTAGTCATCAAACTCTTTTCTAAATACTTCTTTATCAATTTCGAGAGCAAATGCTGTAAGTGCTATGATAGGTAAATTGGGTCTGAATTCTTTGATTAGGCGTGTAGCAGTAAGACCATCCATTACAGGCATTTTTATATCCATCAGTACGAGTTCAATATCAGTGCGTTGCTTACATATATCTATTGCTTCCTTACCGTTAGTAGCTATGAGTACTTCTAGTCCTTTCTCCATCAGCAATTCCTTGGTAAGAATTTGGTTTGCCATCTCGTCTTCAGCAATAAGTACCGTTTTTATGCTGATTGTCAAATTCTCTGACTTTACATTTGACTGATCACCTACGGGAATGGTATATTTGAAGGTACTTCCAGTATTTAATTTTGATTTCAGTACAATGGAACCATCAAGGAGGTCTATGTATGATTTAATAATGGTCAATCCTAGGCCATTGCCCCCATAATTTCGACGAAGTCCTGATTCTACCTGACGAAATGGATCGAATATGATTTTTTGCATTTCTTCGGAAATGCCAATTCCTGTATCAGATACTGTTATTTCCAGATTTTTTTCGATGAGCTGTACGGCAACTATTACAGTGCCTCTGCTAGTAAATTTTATCGCATTATCAATGGTATGAGTGATGATACGTTCAATTTTACTCGAATCGGATATCACAGTTACATCATCTTCCAAATCGTGGATAAATTCAAAGTTTAGGTTTTTTTCAAGTGCATACTGATAATATTCTATCTGAATTTCTCTAAGCATTTTTCCGATTTTGAAATCTGCTTTAGCCAATTTTAGCATTCCAGATTGTAATTGCGATATTTCTATCACATCGGTGATAATGCCAATGAGTTTCCTGCTGTTGTTGGTAATGATTTTCGTAAACTTTACTTTATTCTCGGGCGTAAGGCTAGTATGTCCCATTAGCTCCGCAAATCCAACTATGGCATTGAGTGGTGTGCGTATCTCATGACTCATATTCTGGAGGAAAGCATTTTTTAAATCATCGCTTTGTTCTGCCTTGTTTTTTGCATGCTCAAGTTCTTCTCTTTGTTTTTTTTCTTCTGTTATGTCACGTACAATCCCCAAAGTATACTCTAAATTATTACTTTCGAAATAGCTAATTGAAATTGAAATCCAAATGTTTGTACCATCTCTTTTGCGAAAATTCATCTCCATATTTCTCAAATCACCTTGCAAGTAGTATTTGTCTAACATACTTTGACGTTCTTCAGCATTTTTATATATACCCAAATCTTGGGCTGTTCGTCCTATTACCTCATAGCGTTGATACCCAAAAATATTGCATAAATAATTATTAGCATCCAAAATTCGTCCTTCTGAAACACTAGCTATAAATGCGCCATCTGGAATTGTAAGAAAAATCTTTTCGAATTTCTGCATATTAGTTTCCAAATCACTTTGTGCAATTAGCAGTTTTCGTTCAATTTCCATATGGTCGCTAATCTTGGATTCTAATAACTCATTCTGAAGGTGAATCTGGCTGGTCATATTGTTGAAATTGTGCAACAAAACAGTGATCTCTTCGTTTTTTGGATTCGCACTTACTCTGGTCATGAGTTCTCCTTGGGCTACTCTATTTGCTGCATCGGCTACTATTAATATTGGGTTTATGAGGTTGCTTAAGATGAATAATGCGCTTACTATTTCAACAATGATAAAACATGCAAGTAATAGCAATATCGCAATATATAGTTGTGAATTTAATGCCCAGAAACGTTCCTTTATGGGAATGAACGCCACCCAATACCAGCCTGATGAGTCCACCGGGAAAATGATGAGCCAGGCTGATTTTCCCGTATACGGATTTACTATCTCATATAAGCGTTTGTCTTTGTGAAGTATATCTATATTCAGTTGGGTGCTTAGCTCTGGATTAGCTGATATTATTTTGCTGATTAAGGGCGAAGATGCCGGAATGGTATCGGTACTAGATATGATTACTTGGCCATCGGCGGCAATCAAATTTAGTTTTATGTTTTCCTCATGTAAATGTTTTTCCAGAAAATTCCTTAGTGTATCTGATGAGATATTCAACCCTACAGCACCAACAATTTTTTTGTTGCTCAGCTTTATGGGACATGTAGCTGTGAGAATGCCATCTGAGTAATTGCTTGTGGTATATGGTAATCCGAATACGGGTGCTTGCGTTTTTTGGGATAGCGTATACCAATAGGTGGATTGGGTTTTTATTGGGTAACTGTATGTACTATTCAAATCTTTCGCTATTTCGTATGTAGAATCTAATGAGACTATGCTTTGCCCCTGCCTTTTGTAGCCTTTTATTTTGTGTAAAACTTCGCCTTGCAGAGGTTCAAAAACTGCAAAATAACTTTGTACTGAATTCATATTCAGCATTGAAATATGAATGTATTCGGTTAATACCTGATGGTCAGATGTGGTGTCATATAAAACTGCACTTAACTGAGCCGTTTTCTTTACAGATTGAAGGTAATTGTCTAAATACAAATCAAATATGTGCACGGTTTTTTCAACCTTCTTTTGCTCTGCATGTTTTATCAGGTCAACTTGTTGCTTTTTTAGGTACGAAAAAATACCGATAACCGCCAAGACCATTGTTACAGTAAGTATTATAAGCAATACGGTAATTTGAAATTTTAAAGAATATTTATTGATATGTAGCATTTGGATTTTATATTTATTCTGAAACAGAGCGTAATGTAAATTTAAAAATACTGCCCTCATTTACGATGCTTTCAACCCAAATTTCTCCTCCATGCTTTTCAATAAATTCTTTACACAATACCAATCCAAGTCCTGTACCTTTTTCGTTTTCGGTGCCATTGGTGGTATGTGGGGCGGCAAAATCCCACAGCAGAGTTTGCTGAGAGGGGGTAATGCCAATGCCTGAGTCTTTTACGCAGACTCTCAGAGTATTGTCTGACATTTCGGTAAATATGTGTATCTGTCCCTTGCGGGGTGTAAATTTTATGGCGTTTGATGTGAGGTTCCGAAGTATGGTTTTTAGCATGTTCACATCGGCTATCACCCAAGGCTTGAGAGCCGGACTTAGAATAATTTCAATTTCCTTCATGTGAGCCGTCGCTTTTTTCTCATCTATTACTTCGTTGCATACTTGATTGAGATGAAGCTTTGCCGGCTCGTAAGGCATAGCACCCGATTGTGATTTCGACCAAAGCAGCAAATCGTTGAGCAAATTGAAAGTATGCTGGTGCGTATCATGTATGTAGGTCAGAAATGATTCTATTTTATCTAAATCATATTTCCTCAGATTGAGCAAAAGAAGTTCTGAAAAGCCTAATAATGAATTGAATGGACTGCGCAAATCGTGTGATAAAATTGAAAAATAGCGATCCTTGTCTGCGTTTAGTTTTCTGAGTTCTGAGTTTTGTTGCTGTATGATCTGTTCGGATTGTTTTCGGAAAGTGATATCTCGTGCTGTAGCAAATACACCCATCACATTTCCTTGCTGGTCGCGGTATACGCTTGCATTATAGAGTACATCCATGTGCTTATTGTCTGCACTTCGCAAAGTGAGTGGGTAGTCTATTACAAAACCCACATCGAATGCCCTTTTGTAGCCTTCTCTTGCTTTGCCGGGCTCAGTAAAGTATTCACAAAAATCAGTCTCTATCAATTCTTCCCTGCGCATGCCGGTTGCTCTCTCTGTGGCAGTATTCACATCGGTTATTTTTCCTGAGGTATTGATGGTAACCAATGGGTCTAGGCTTGCTTCTATTAAACTTCGGGTGTAGTTGTAATTTTGCTGTTCTTCAATTATTTTATTTTGAATACTATTTTTTGAGTTCTGAAAAGAGGCTGCATTATCAGTATTTATCTTATTAGCGAATGGAAGTTCGTTGCTTTGGGTTTGGGTTAGCAGCTCCTTGCAGACATTTCGAAATTCATAAGCGAAAAATTCAGCGAAAAATGTCAATAAATCCTCGTCGTATATCTTGTTGTATGGCGCGCTCTCGTCGTATATACATAAACATGCTTTTGATTTCTCAAATCCCAGTTTTATTTCGGTAAGGGTGAACCCTGAAGTGGAACTAATATCTGCAAATGAAGAAAAATGATATAAAAGAGACCTTAATTCATACAACCTTGCGTTTAACTGATTAGAATCATCTCGCAATTCTGGAAAGATCTGAAAGTACTTTTGCTTGCCATATTGGATATAAACACAAGCTGAGTGTGCTCCTATGGTACGTGTGAGCAAACTTAAGTGTGCATGCCATTTGTCTTGCATTTCAGGACTTAATTGACCTATTGAGTCAAATTCGTCAAACATTTTTTCTAAGAATTACTCTATTACAAATATAATCAAATAATTTGCTTCTTTAATAGTTTTATATACTCACTTCACACCATTAAGGGAATAAATTCGAGTATTTCTGTAAAGAATTGCAATTTCGTGCAACTTGAAATAAAAAAATATACCCGCACACAGAAAAAATATGGCGGGTATGAATATGTTGCACTACTTAAATACTAGTAACGTAAGCGTTCTTTGTAGTGAGTATGCAGTAGTTCGTGCGATTTAGTGCCCAGTGGTTCGCCCAGAAATTCTTCGTAAATGATTGAAATCTCCGGATTCTCATGCGATTTCCTTAGAGGCATGTTCATATCTTCATCGTATATGGCTTCTGCTCTTTTTTTTCTGATATCTGCATTGGTGGGTATTGGCTGTCCACCACCACCCAAGCAGCCACCAGGGCAAGCCATTATTTCTACGAAGTGATATGATTTTGCTCCCGCATGTATGTTTTCCATGAGTAGCTTTGCGTTGGCAAGTCCATGTGCTACAGCGGTTTTTAGTTCTACACCTTCCAGAAAGCCCCATGCAGGCAAAGTATTTTCAATTTTTATGCTTGCCTCACGCATGCCTTCTATACCGCGTACCGGTGTTATATTGAGTGCATCAAATGGTACTTCGCGTCCGGTAACTATCTCATAGGCTGTGCGCAATGCAGCTTCCATCACCCCGCCAGTGGCTCCGAAAATAACTGCTGCGCCGGTAGATTTGCCCATAATGCTATCATAAGATGAATCGGCAAGTGTTAGAAAGTCTATACCGGTTTGTTTTATCATGGTTGCCAACTCACGTGTTGTAAGCACATAATCTACATCTTTGTATCCACTTGAGCGCATTTCCGGTCTGTCTGCTTCAAATTTCTTGGCAGTACATGGCATTATAGAAACCGATACTATATTGGCAGGATCTATATTTCTTTTTTGTGCATAATAGGTTTTTACTAAGGCCCCAAACATTTGTTGTGGCGACTTACAGGTGCTCAGATTATCGAGGTATTCAGGAAAAGTATGCTCTATGAACTTTATCCAACCGGGTGAGCATGAAGTAAACATGGGAAGCGAAACATTTGGGTCTTTATCTACGATAGCCCTTTTGAGCCTGCGTAGCAATTCGGTTCCTTCTTCCATGATGGTGAGGTCGGCTGTAAAATCGGTATCGAGTATAGAATCGAATCCGATACGCTTAAGGGCAGTTACCATTTTGCCTGTTACACGTTGTCCCGGGCCAAATCCAAGTTCTTCGCCCAATGCTACGCGCACGGCAGGTGCAGTTTGTACCACTACATGTTTGTTAGGGTCGTACAATGCATCCCAAACTTCGTCGATATAAGTTTTCTCTACTAAAGCACCCGTTGGGCAACGGTTTACACATTGTCCGCAATTGGTACATACTACCTCAAAGAGCTCGTTTTCGTAGAAAGTAGAAACTTTCATGGCCGCCCCCTTATATGCTACACCCAGTGCACTTACACTTTGCAACTGCTCGCAGGTGCGTACACATCGCTGACATCTTATACATCGGCTATCATCTTTTACAATAGCAGGGTTGTACCTATCTATACTATAATGTTTGTCGGGAACCAGATCCAGAAACATATGTTCACCTACAATATATTCTGAGGCAAGGTTTTGAAGTTCGCACTTTCCGTTTTTGTAGCATTTGGTGCAATCTGCATTGTGTTCAGATAACAGCAATTCTATCACGTGCTTTCTTGCTTCGCGCACACGGTGCGTATTAGTAGAAACTTCCATTCCATCGTTGGCAGGCATCGCGCACGAGGCTACCAGATTGCGTGCTCCTTTTAGCTCCACAAGACATACCCTGCAGTTTCCTGCTACGCGCAGGTCTTCGTGGTAGCAGAGTGAAGGAATTTTTATGCCAGCTAGTTTCGCTGCTTCTAGTATGGTTTGGCCTTCTTCTATATCTATTGAAATGCCATCTATTTTAATACTAATTTTACTCATGATTGTCGGTTTTTCTTGGCTTAGTAAATCATTTCTTCACGAAAATTGGTAACTATACTTACAAATGAGTTACCCACAGATTGCCCCAGGCCACATTTCGAAGCATATTTCATGGTGGTAGCTAAGCGAATAAGGCGATCGAGATATGCTGAGTTTTTCTTCCCTTTTTTTACTGCTTCTATTCCTTTGAGCAGTTGCTGGCAACCTACCCGGCATGGTGTGCACTGTCCGCAAGATTCTTCTTCAAAAAACTCCAAATAGTTTTGCAGTACATGGTACATTGAACGTGAGCTATTGAAGAGTTTCATGGAGCCTCCAGTAGGTACACCTTCGAATCCGATGATGGTGTCGCTGAATTTTTTGCGTGGAACACAAAAACCCGATGCACCCCCTACCTGTACTGCTTTGGTATCGCCATCTCCAAAATCCTCTACAAAATTTTCGAGGTGCATGCCCAGTTCCAATTCGTAAATTCCGGCAATGGGGGTATCGCCCGATACTGAAAATACTTTGGAGCCACGTGAGTCTTTCGAACCAAGTTCTTTGAATTGCTCAGGTCCCATATCGCATATCATCATGGCGTATACGAGGGTTTCTACATTGTTTATTACTGTTGGTTGGCCTCTGAAACCAGATACGGTTGGGTAAGGTGGCTTGTTTCTGGGTTCCCCTCTTTTCCCTTCCATCGATTCGAACAGGGCACTCTCTTCTCCGCATATGTATGCTCCGCTACCCATGCGCAGGTATATGCGAAAATGAAATTTGAGTTTGTCGAGTGTCTGGTGAAATATATTCAGTTCTTCTTCTATTTCTGCTTGCAGGTATTTATATTCACCTCTCAGATAAATATATCCTTCTTTAGCGCCTACTATTTTGGCACATATGGCCATGCCACTAAATACTTTGTATGGCACTTGAGTCAGTATCTGCCTGTCTTTGAAAGTACCGGGTTCGCCTTCGTCGGCATTACAGATTACATACTTATTTTCTGACTCTTGGTCGGCTGTATATTTCCATTTCATCCCTGTTGGGAAACCTGCTCCTCCTCGTCCGCGTAGTCCTGAGTCGAGAATATCGTTCAGAATATCTGAGTTGGGTCTGCGAAAGGTGCGTTCTAGTACTTCGTTGTAATTTTTTTCGGGAGTGAAAATAATATCAACTCTTTTCAATGTTTTTTCGTTCATGGCTTAGCTGCTTTAGGTTGGCAATTATTTTCGTATGTACTCATTTATTATATCCCTTACCTTGTCGGCATTGAGCTCAGTATATGGCTCATCATTTATGAGCATGGCAGGTGCTTTGTGGCACCATCCGAGACAGTTGGTTTCCAGAAGCGTAAATTTCCGGTTGCTAGTAGTTTCACCAATTCGTATTTTTAGTATTTCTTCTATGGTTTGCAGCACATCGCGTTTGCCGTGCATATCGCACGATATGGTTTTGCAAATCCGTATCACATATTTACCCCTAGGTTGTGTATCCAGAAAACTGTAAAATGTTGCAGTTCCAAATACTTGCGCTGCTGATAAATCTAGTTCGCGGGCTACTTCAGTCATTGCTTCGCTGCTCAGATAACGCATTTTATCTACTACGCCTTGCAGTATAGGCAACAGACTTTCTCTGGTTCTGCCATGTTTATTGGCTAGTCCGTTTACCAAAGCTTTTACTTCATCCATATATTCTATCTTTTTTAATGATTGGTGATTCATTGGTATCTTACTGTTAAAAATATAACAGTAGAATGTGAATAAGTATGATAAAAGTCAAATAATTTGCCTTTATTCTAAATAGTATAAAAATATAATGGCTTGTAAATAAATATATAAAGATAGATTAGTGTGAATAATTTCTAAATAAAGGTTGTTTTTATTATCATTTCCAGAATAGGTGGTGATTTGTTGAATCTGTAATCATGATATTTTCCCCAACTGGCTTATTAACCGAGGATAAATGATTCTTAAATGCTATATTTTGAGTAACTTTGGCAATAATTAGAACTTTTGTTACGTATAGGTTCTATAGTATTAAATTTTCGTACAATAAAAATGTTTCTCTTTTAATATTAAGAAATTTGAAAACCAAGAATCTTCTTTATGTTGGACTTGTGTCTGTCATGCTTGGCTTTAGTGCTTGCCAACCCTGCGATGTGCCTTTCCTGAATGATTATTTGGGGGGGCCATGTGATTGCGATTGCCCCGACGATCCGGAACCTCCAATCGATTCTACTTTGTTTATTCAACCTGCTATTCAAGATGTGCTATTGGGCGATTTTGATGGTGATGGCCGTGCCGATGTACATACAACTGCCAAAGATGCTGCCACTGCAGGCTGGTTTATCTCATATTCAGGTACTTCACCTTGGTTGTGGACCAGTAAAAATATGGAACATGCCTCGCAATTGGTAGTTGGTAATTTTGATTACGACAATACTTCTGATATTGCCCTTCCAGGTAGTGGATATGACAATACTCGTAGTTGGATGGTTTCATATTCTGCTAAAACGGAATGGCAACAACTGAACACTTCATACGCTGCAAAGGGAATGATCTTATTAGGCGATTTCAATGCAGATGGTCTGGATGATATTTTTTATCCGGTGGATGGTTTCAATGGTGTAGGCTGGTATGTGATATACGGTGGCACCAATCAGTGGGTTATGATTAGTAATTCTGCTGCTACTGTTGATCAGTTGATTCTAGGCGATTTTGATGGCAACGGGTACGCCGATGTGCTTACATCTACACCAAACGGTTGGGCTGGTGCTGGTTGCTACATCAAGTACAATTATACCGGCGAATGGATGAATAATCCGGGGGAATGGGAAAAATTGAATGATAGGGTTTTTGAGATGAAAAGCCTGAAAGTTGGCGATTTTGATGGCGATGGCAAAGATGATCTTTTGTCTCTGAATATATCGACCAATCAGATGCCTTCTATGCTTATCTCATACGGTGCTACCTCTGATTGGAAAGATATACCAATGAATGGTGGCTATGCTTATGACGTAATGATAGGCGATTTTGATGGCGATGGCCGCGACGATATTTTTAGTATCCCCGAAAGAAGTGCCGATGGTGCTTACCATTGGGTTGTGTACTATGGTGGTAGATTTGCCCCCGAAAAACTGAGATAGATTTTTTTTATAAATCATAAAATTCAAAAGCCGGTATAAAGAGTTTGTGTATCGGCTTTTTTTGTGGTTATTTTTGTGGTCAAAAATCTTGTGGCAAACTTCTATTGATTGAATACTTATGGTCAATTTAAACATATTCAATTACTTTGATATCATAATAGTCTTTTTTTGCACCCCTTTTTGCAAGTACATACAATTCCAAAGTTTCTGAATAGACTGCTCTGTATTGTAACATTTAAATTGTTCTTTGGGTATATTAAAATATTTACTGCAAAAATTCAATGTATGCTTGTCTAGGTTTCGAATCTGCAAAATTTCATTTCTCATTCTTTCAATTCCATAATACAATTTTATTTCGTGCCAATCACTCAGCATGCCACTATGTATCACACGTTCAATGATATGTCGTGCATTTTTATCATAATCAAGCTTGCTTATATCCGTATCCCAAAACAATGTTTCTGTCAAATTCATGCTTTCTAAATGAGTATGTATATGTATGAAGGTTTTACAAACACCCCCTTGTTAAGGTCCAATAATGCCTGAAATATGCCCTATGTGCATAAGAAATGCTGTATGGCAGGGGCAAAATCAAAATATCTGTTTCACATCTAAAAGCCTTACACGCTTGCCTGAGGTGCAAGCAATGGCCACTTTCTACTAATCCATTTGGGCATGTGTGCAAAGTCAGATAGTAACAAAACCAAGAATATACCTATAAATTCCATCATGATGCGTGTGATGTACAGATGCCTTTCAATCTCCAATGGGTCGGCAATATAAAGCAGCATAGCGTTTGCCGTAAAAAGTATGATTAAGATACTAGGCAACAACAGTATAAAAATTTTGTGTTTGTAGTAAAACCAGAGTATTATACTATTTAATATGAGAATGATATATACATTGAAAAGTGGGAGTATGTATTGGCTAGCCCAGCTATATCCCCTACAATCGCCTGAGTACCAAAGATTATAGGAAAGTGATTTGTTTTTGAAATCTAGGCTGAATATCAACGAAATAACATACGAAGGATGCTCTGCCATAAATTTTACATACAGATTTTTTCCTTCCTTAAAAGCCCATTCGGAAAATGTTTCGTATTGAGGGTTGCCGTACAAGCTATATATTCCTTTCCAATCGTTCATATTGCCATATTGCGCTGCTAGCTCTTTTGCGCTGGGCATTCCTTTGGTTACAAACCATTCAGTATAAGCAGCATTGGGTAAAATGCGAAATACAATGTTATTCATAATAGGCAATTTGTAACGCTGTCCTATTTCTGCATTTTTTTGTTGCATAAAAAAAAGTCCAACGCTAAGTACTACCGCCACTAGGGTCAGTTTAACCAATGGTTTGATGTGCACCCATGCAACCATAAGCATAAGGGTGTAAAACATAAGAATGACATAGGGCCATGAGTCTCTGGTAAAAGAGAATAATACTGTGATGATGAGGTGTGAAGCGATGAAAAACCAATTTCTTTTATAAAACAAAACGAAAAATGATGCCAACCAAATGAACAAAAAGGAAATACTCAACGACTCGGACAGTAAAGTATGACTCCATCCCAAGATATTCCACCACGACATAAGGAAATACCACATGATAATGAAACTGATTTTTACAAACTGTTTTTTGAAAAAGTGCATACATACAAAACAAAACAGGTATGTGCTCAGGGCATGCATTATTTTTTGCATCTGAATAATTAGTTCAGGATTGCTATATGCCATTTTATATAACAATGCAATTGTAAATGGACGAGGCGAAAATGCCGGTTCTTTCTCAGGTGCAAAAAATGCAACAGAATTAATGGGGATTTTGGAATGATATAAATAATCGTACGGGTCGGAGTAGCCTGTCCACAAAGGTGGTGCAATATGGGTAGAAAGGCTGAACGATAATGTGATGGCAAAAAGTATAAGATTGAGCCTTTGGGGCCAGCTTGTTAGTATTTTGCTTATTACATATTTCATTGTGTAACCTATTCGTATTTCGGGATCATATCTGATTCGCAAATGCCAGCTAATAAACTATTTTGAATCAGAATTGTCGCGTCCAAAAGTAGTATTTCTTTTAAAATAATGAGATTTGGGAAAGATTCTTATTTGCACATGGCAAGGTATTAAATCCGAAGTGCCATTCTTCCTGATTTAATCAGGCTACGTGGCAATGAGTATTACAATAATGCTGAGGGCTTTAGCCCATATAAAAAAAGGTATTTTATGAGCGACTATGAATGATATGCGTATAGATAAGCACCTCAATCATGCATTTACTAACCTATTATCGGCTCGAATGAAAGGTACGCAATACAAAATTATTTCATGCCGATAAAGAAATAACTGCCCGGGTATTTTTATTTTTTTTGTATATTGCAGTTGGCAACAAGTGAGCTTTATAGCGTATTTATAGTATTTTTTTGCTAAACAATTACTTTTACTTATGAAACGAACTACAGTCTTTGTTTTCATTCTTATGGTTTTGACTTCGTTTGGTTTGATTGGATCGAAGTGTGTAAAAAACAACCAGTATGCAGCCAATGCTACTTCTGAAAATCCAACGGCTGCGAATTATCGTAAATACTGTGCCGGCTGCCATGGCGATAACCTCGAAAAGTTTACTGCCAAAAAGTGGATGGATGAACCGGACAATGCTTCTGTTATAAAAAGCATAACCTTTGGGCTTGAAGCGCAGGGAATGCCTGCGTTCCAGAAAGCGTTTACGGAAGCAGAAATTGTAGAGCTGGCAGCATATGTGAAAAAAGGAATTCCCGAGGATAAAAGTACACTTAAACCGGCTCTGCTTGCGGGTGGAGTCATTGAAACAGAAGTTCAGAACTTTATTGTTGACACGGTTGTAACTGGATTAGATGTTCCATGGGGACTTGCATTTTTACCCAATGGTGACTTACTTATTTCGGAACGTGCCGGAACCTTACATCGTTTCTCCGATGGGAAACTTTCGCCACCCATTCAAGGTTTACCGCCCCTAAGAGGCGAAGGACAAGGAGGCTTACTCGACCTATGCCTGCATCCCGATTATAAAAATAATGGCTGGATATATTTTTCGTATAGTGCTTTATACAATGGTAAGACTTTAAGCAATACCTCTATCATGCGTGCGCGGCTCGATGGAAATAAACTGATAGATCAGCAGGTAATTTTCAAGGGTGATCATGAAAGCAACAAATCTCACCACTATGGCTGTAAACTTGCATTCGACAACAAAGGTCATTTGTTTTTCGGTATTGGCGACCGTGGTCAGCATTTCGATTTTCCTCAAAATCTCGACAATTCGAACGGAAAAATTCACCGCATAAACGACGATGGCTCTATTCCCGAAGATAATCCATTTGTAAATACAAAAGGGGCTCTTGCCTCTATATACAGCTACGGACACCGAAATCCGCAAGGCACTTGCATACATTCCGTTACCGGTGAACTTTGGGAAACCGAACACGGACCTAAAGGCGGCGACGAAATCAACCTGATAAAACCCGGAATCAACTATGGCTGGCCTGTAATTTCGTACGGAATAAATTACGATGGTACTATTCTGACTGAATTGACTGAAAAGGAAGGAATGGAACAACCTGTCTATTACTGGACTCCATCCATTGCTCCTTGTGGTATGACTTTCCTGTCTGGCAACCGATATGAAAAATGGCAGAACAACCTGTTTGTTGGCTCTCTTCGCTTTCAGTACCTCGAAAGGGTTGTACTCAAGGGCAAAACTGTAATCCATACGGAGAAACTGCTCGAAGGAATTGGGCGTGTGCGCAACGTGGTTGTCAGTCCTGAAGGGTTTATTTATGTAGCCACTGAAAGTCCGGGAATAATTGTGAGGCTTGTGCCTGTTGAATAAAGGGTGTAAACAATTTTTGGGTTTGCTGCGCGTAGTAGAAAATTCTGAAATATGAAACTTTTGAATTCCAAGTTCGAAATTTCTTCGTGATATGGGGTTACGTTCGGGTTCCCAAAAAATTGAGATTTGGGTCTCTGAATCTGGTATTGTATTGCACCCCAAAATATATTTCTATTTCAATAATGGGATAGTTTAGTATCCTCAATCATCAGATATTCATGTAGATAAAATATGTATTATACCACCATACTTTCAATTATATTGATATTTTTTCTGAGACTGACAGCTATTTATGCGCAAACCGATGAGAATACTTTAGCTGATATTCAACCATCTGATTCTATCGTTTCGCTCGACGCAGTGACGGTGGAAGGTTTCAGATTAAGCAATAAACTGCGCACTTTCCCCGGAAGTTTATCGGTGCTTGCAGGCAAAGGGCTGAACCTATCTGATGGCACAAACATGGCAACAACGCTTAACTCAATACCCGGAATAAGCATGCAGAGCGGAACTTATGCAACAAACCGCATTGTAATAAGGGGAATGGGAAGCCGTACCCCCTACAACACCAACCGGATACATGCCTACCTCAACGAAATTCCACTTACCATGGCTGATGGAGTTTCTACCCCCGAAGAAGTTGATATGCAAAGTATTGGACGCATTGAAGTGATCAAAGGACCTGCTTCTGCTTTATACGGTTCGGGATTGGGGGGCAACATCAATTTGTACACGCCGGTAAAATTGAAAAACGAAGCTACATTCAAAGTGAATTATGGAAGTTTTAATACCTTGAGAAACAATTTGTCGGGAACTGTTAATGCCGGAAAAGCGAATTTGTGGGGTAGCCTCAGCCACTTGCAGTCTGATGGATATCGGGGAAATAATGAATACAAAAGAACTTCGTTCTTGTCGACGGCGCAATGGAAACAAACCAAATGGGCTGTAAAATCAACACTAATGCTTACCGATGTTCATGGCGAAATACCCAGTTCGCTGAGCAAAACCCAATTCGAAAATGATCCCCGGGCTGCGGCTCCTAACTGGGCTGCCATTGCTGGATTCAAAAAATACAGGAAAGCCTTGGCAGGTACTACACTCACCAATATATTTTCTTCTACTCTCAGCAACTATTTTACCATACATGGCAAGTGGAGCGATGCTTACGAAAAACGTCCTTTTAATAACCTCACCGACCATACAATGAGTGCAGGAGTGCGCAATAAACTTAGCTATTGCCTGCAAAAAACTGACTTAATTTTTGGATTAGACTACACGGCTGAACAATATACTTGGAAACTCGATAAAAATGAAATATTACTGAATGAGAACCGTGAAAACCGCAATCAGTTCAGTGTTTTTGGAATTCTGAATTACCGTCCCTCTATCAAGCTTAATATTTCAGTTGCCGGCACCTTAAATTATATCAGCTACCAGCTTACCGATTTATACTCTGCCAATGGGAATCAATCAGATGCACGCAATTTCCCATTCATTGTTTCGCCCCGTCTCGGATTCAATTATACAGCCACTGCTAACCTCGTCGTTTATGCCTCTGTGGGCCATGGTTTCTCGCTTCCTTCCCCAGAGGAAACCTTGTTGCCTGCTGGCGACGTAAATCCGGATATTAAACCGGAACAGGGCATGCAGTATGAAATAGGTACACGATTTAATTTTTTCGAAAATGCCGTTGAAATTGATGCCGGTGTTTACTGGATTGAATTGAACGATCTGTTGGTAACCAAACGTATAACTGAAGATATTTTTACAGGAATAAATGCTGGAAAATCCCGTCATCAAGGATTTGAGCTTCTGCTGCGCAATAGGTTTTTCCATTTCAGCAGCTTTCCCGGAAAACTCACTTCTACTTTCGGCTACACATTCTCGCGCAATAGGTTCATCCGTTTTACCGACGATGAAAATACCTATGATGGCAATGAGCTGCCTGGCATACCTGATGAGTTGCTACAATTGCAGTTGACATGGAATCCTGCAGAAAAGATTGAAGTGCTTACACACCTGCAATATACAGGCAGCCAGTATCTAAACGATGCCAATACAATGAAATATGATGGATATTTATTGCTCAATATCAAAGTATCAACTCAGTTTCAACTCAGGAAAGTAGGGCATTTCAATGTTTTCGTTGGGGTTAATAACTTGACTGACTGCAAATACGCATCTATGCTGGTGGTAAATGCAATAGGATTTGGAAGCAACGAACCACGTTTTTACTACCCGGGATTACCAAGAAATATTTTTGCTGGCATTGAATTCCGCTTATAAACTTTCTTGACCCCATAGTGCTTTGCCTTGATCCATAGATTTAGTAATTTAATTACATAGGGTCCGCTGAAAAAGTTATAAATAAATGTTATACAGTGTTATACGCAATTAAATTTCTTGTATAGTGCAAGCTTTAATGTGCAAAAATCTCAAAAAGTTTGCACATGATTTTGAGCCTTAAAGAACCATAGTATAACTTTGCTATGCATTGAAACCGCGAAAGCGGTTTAATACGAATAACCGCCGGTAACAACCGGCGGTATATGAAGGAAGACTTAATCCAACCACGAAGTGGTTGAATTTTTTATTATTCAACCACTTCGTGGTTGGTGTAGGTATCTCAATCGGCTACCACCAGTTGCAACTGGTGGCTATTCATATTTAACTACTTCGTAGTTAGTAATCCAATATTTACAACTAGTATGTGAGTTTTTCAGCAGACCCTACTTAATTTTTCCGCTTGGGTTCTAGCAATATTAGAAAATCAAGGTGCACTATCAGCACCATAAAACAAAAAAAAGGCTGCCATGTGTATGGCAGCCTTAATAAAAAACTATTGTTTAATCAAAACCAAAATTTACTCAGCGTATTCTTTCAGGATATCGGCTACGCCATCGGGCGAAACACGTCCGTAGGTTTTTTCACCAATCATCACCACAGGAGCCAATCCGCAAGCACCTACGCAGCGCAGGCAGCTCAACGAGAATTTACCATCGCCGGTGGTTTGTCCGACCTCAATTTTCAATTGCTTTTTGAACTCATGCAACACGTTCTCAGCACCACGCACATAGCAGGCAGTACCTGTACATATGCTTATGGGGTGTTTGCCCTTTGGTACCATGGTGAAGAATGAATAGAAGGTAACTACACCATATACCTTGGCCAACGAAATATTGAGTTCCTGTGCCACTACTTCTTGTATTTCAGCAGGTAGGTATCCAAAATGCTCTTGTGAGCGGTGAAGTACGTTTATCAATTCGCCCGGCTCGTTGTTAAATTCTTTGCAGATTTCTTTGAGCTTGAGCACATCTTTTTCTTTGAGTTTTACTTTTATTCTTGACATATAAATTTCCTCCGAACGTTAGCTGATTTCAATTTTAGAACTGCGGTCAAAATAATTTGTATGCAGCAACTCATGCGATTTGTGGCTGAGTGGTTTGCCCAGGAATTCTTCGTAGAGTTTTATGATGTACGGGTTTTCGTGCGATTTGCGAATAACCTTTTTATCGTCTTCACTATATATCGCTTGTATTCGAGCTTTCAGAATATCGGTATTGTTGTGGTGTAAAGGCTGACCACCGCCGCCTATGCAACCACCGGGGCACGACATGATTTCTATGGCATGAAACTCGCTTCTGCCTGCTTTTATGTCTTCAAGCAATTTGCGTGCATTGCCCAAACCATGAGCTATACCTATTTTCAGTTCAAATCCGTTGAGGTCTACACTTGCAGCACGTATGCCTTCGAAACCGCGCAATTGGTCGAAACTAATGCGAGGAAGCGATTTACCTGTATATATTTCGTAAGCTGTGCGTGTAGCGGCTTCTATCACACCACCGGTTACACCAAATATGACCGCAGCTCCGGTAGATTCGCCAAGTGGATGGTCGAAATCGCTTTCGGGAAGGTTAGCCAGATTCAAGTTGGCTTGTTTAATGAGGCGTGCCAGCTCGCGTGTGCTGAGAACTATATCAACATCAGGGTTGCCGTTTACTTTAAACTCGTCGCGTTGTGCTTCGTATTTTTTAGCAAGGCAAGGCATGATGGAAACAACAACCAAATCTTCACGTTTTACATTTATTTTATCAGCAAAATAAGTTTTGGCTATTGAACCAAACATTTGCTGAGGTGAACGTGCAGTAGATGGTATATCTTTCATCTCTGGGAAGTTATGTTCGAAGAAGTTTACCCAAGCAGGACAGCATGATGTAAGAATAGGCATTTTTACTTCTTTATCGCCATTCAAAAACTTGGTAAGTCTGTCGAGAAACTCAGTACCTTCTTCCATGATGGTAAGGTCGGCAGCAAAATCTGTATCGAAAATATAATGGAAGCCCAGTTCGCGCAATGCAGTTACCATTTGTCCGGTAACCAATGTGCCGGCTGGCATGCCAAATTCTTCGCCAAGGGCTGCACGTACTGCAGGGGCAGTTTGTACTATTACGGTTTTCTTCGGATTGGCAAGTGCGTTTATCACATCGCGGGTATGGTCGTGCTCGGTGAGGGCGCCTGTTGGGCATACAGCCACACACTGTCCACAGAATGTACAAGGTGAATCTTCAATGTCCATTTGGAAAGCTGGACCTACTGCTGACATAAATCCGCGGTTGAATGCAGAAAGTGCACCTACAGTTTGTAAATCGTTACACATGGTTTCGCAACGGCGGCACATGATACATTTGTCCAAATCGCGAATAATAGAAGGCGATTCGTCGGTTTTGTATGTACTCATTGCAGCAAATTCCTGTCCCGGTATCTGACGGATTCCCAGTTTGATGGCCATATTCTGAAGGTCGCAGTCGCCTGATTTTGGGCAAATGAGGCAATCTTTTGGGTGATCGCTCAGAATAAACTCCATGATGGTGCGGCGTGCATTGATTACGCGCATGCTATGGGTGTTTACTTCCATACCATCTGCAGTTTCGGTAGCGCATGCAGGTGCCAGATTGCGGCGGCCCGATACTTCAACCGAGCATATGCGGCATCCGCCTGGCTTATGGTCAATTCCTATGTCTTTCATCTCCATATGACAAAGGGTAGGAATATATATTCCAGCCGCTTTGGCAGCATTGAGTATGCTTGTACCCTTTTCAACTTCAAGGGTATGATTATCTATTTTTACTTTTATTTTTTCCATGATTCGTTTCGGTTTTTACTTAATAATAACTGCATCGAATTTGCAACGATCCATGCAAGCACCGCACTTGATACATACAGACGGATTGATGAAGTGTACTTGTTTGCGTTCGCCTGTGATAGCTCCTACGGGGCATGCACGCGCACAAGCAGTACAACCAACGCAGTTATCTTCTACAATGAAGTATGTCATGAGGTCTTTACATACACCTGCTGTACACTTGTGTTCTTGTACGTGATCGAGGTACTCGTTCCAGAAATTGTCGAGGGTAGAGAGTACCGGGTTTGGAGAACTCTGACCCAATCCGCAAAGTGAAGTATCTTTTATTACATGACTCATATTGCGCAGGCGGGTAAGGTCGTCCATGGTACCTTCGCCTTTGGTGATGCGCTCGAGCAACTCGTTGAGGCGTTTGTTACCAATACGGCATGGTGCACATTTACCGCAAGATTCTTCTACTGTAAAATCGAGGAAGAATTTGGCCATAGAAACCATACAGTCGTCTTCGTCGAGTACTATCATACCTCCTGAGCCCATCATAGAACCGGCACCCACTAGGTTGTCGTAATCTATCGGAACATCAAGGTGTTTTTCGGTAAGACATCCGCCCGAAGGACCACCAGTTTGTACAGCTTTAAATTTCTTGCCGTTTTTGATACCACCACCAATTTCGTAAATCACTTCACGAAGGGTAGTTCCCATAGGTACTTCTATCAGACCTACGTTGTTTATTTTTCCGGCCAAAGCAAAAACTTTTGTGCCTTTTGATTTTTCAGTTCCAATAGAAGCAAACCATTGGGCACCTTTGAGAATGATTGGAGGTATATTGGCAAAAGTTTCCACGTTGTTTACGCTGGTAGGTTTGCCCAAATAACCTTTTACTGATGGGAATGGTGGTTTGAGGGTAGGTTCGCCACGCTCACCTTCCATTGAGTGAATCAGCGCTGTTTCTTCGCCGCACACAAACGCACCGGCACCATATCTCATTTCCACATCGAAACTGAAATCGGTTCCGAAAATATTGTTACCAAGCAGCCCAAATTCGCGAGCCTGTTTGATGGCAATTTTCAGGCGGTGAATAGCAAGTGGATACTCAGCACGAACATAAATAAGACCTTTGCTTGCACCAATGCAATATCCGGCTATGGCCATGGCCTCAAGTACGGTATGTGGATCACCCTCCAGAATAGAACGGTCCATGAACGCACCCGGGTCACCTTCGTCGGCGTTACAAACTATGTATTTTTGGTCGGCTTCGCTTTTGCGGGTAATTTCCCATTTCAGACCTGTTGGGAAACCACCGCCCCCACGACCACGTAAACCTGAATCTTTAATTTCCTTTATTGCACGCTCGGGAGTCATTTCGGTCAGTATTTTACCCAAAGCCATATATGCATCGCGGGCTATAGCCTCGTCTAAGTTCTCAGGATCTATAAAACCGCAGTTGCGCAATGCTATACGCACCTGTTTTTGATAAAACTGCATGTCTTTAGAGTCAGACACAAATTCTTCGCGAACGGGATCTTTATACAGTAAACGTTCAACTTTGCGTCCTTTTATGATGTGTTCCTGAATAATCAATTTAGCATCCTCGGGTTTTACCTGGGTATAAAAAGTATTATCGGGCATTATTTTTACTATCGGGCCTTTTTCGCAGAAACCAAAACAACCGGTCATTACTACCTGTACTTCGTCGGTGAGATGGTTTGCATCAATTTCCTGCTTTAGTTTGTCTACGATGGTGTCGCTGAGAGATGCCCGGCAACCTGTGCCACCGCAAACAAGCAGATGAGTTTTGTATTTTGCCATATTAATCCTCCTGGTTAGGTTTAT
>JAIFMY010000005.1 GCA_020048155.1 Bacteroidota bacterium | reverse complement strand
GATGCGGTGTTTCTGGGAACAGATGCCACAGAATATTGGTCGCTCGACTCGTTCAAGACTTTTGCCAAACCATACTTCGACCGGGGCAGGGCATGGAATTTCACAACGGTACAGAGGCAGGTATATCTCGGGAAATATCCTGATATTGCCTGGTTCGATGAGCTACTGAGCACCCAAATGAAGATCTGTCGTGGTTCGGGCGTAGTTGTAAAACAAGGCAACACTTGGAAAGTGCAGCAGTATGTACTCTCTATGACCGTCCCCAACAGCCTCACCGACTCCCTGGTACCCATGAAATCTGCCATAGAAGACTCTCTGCTGCAAGCGATAAGGGGGAAGTGAATATCACATTCGATCTTCCGGAGCGGACATCGAGTCGTGAAGTATACTGCAAACATATATGACTCTCCTGAGAGACATTTTGCGTTATTTGTAAAAGTTTGCTAATATTGTTATTTAAACAAGGTATTATATATTCGTAATATGCAGCAATTACATATTCCTAAAAATTTTCCGAGAATAGAAACTTTCAGTGATATATCTCAGGTAATGCACCTCTTCTCTAAAGAAACAAATCCTGGAAAAGCATTGGCTGCAATATTAACTGACTATGTTCGTATGAAAATGTATTGGTTAAAAACCGAAAATGCCAGATATGAGAGCAAATGGGGACTTGACTTTTTTCAGTTCGAAAAAGATTCCGCTAAATGGGAAAATGCCGGTGCTTATGAGTTGGAAAAGGAATACTATGCTTGGAGCACAGTAATCTCTGAATTGCAGTTTTACAAAGATTTGCAAGAAAAATGGAGTTAGATGTATTCTTCAAAAATCTAGAGACCCAATTTAAAGATTTGCCATTTATCGAAAGTTGGACTTATGAGCGAACCAATACCACGCTCAAAATAAAAGTAATACTCAAGCGTAAGTCTTTTTTGCATATTTTCTTCAATGCCATGCTCAGAATTCAATCTTTTGCATTGGTAATAAACGAAGAGCGAGTTTGGGGACTTGACCGCGACAACAGACTTGGGTGGCATGAGCATCCTTTGGGTAGTGCAGAGAAGCACATAAGTGTTGATGAGCAGAGTATTGAAGCAATTTTTCATCGTCTGGATAGTGTTTGGAATCAAATCCACAATTGATGTTTTTACACTAAGCGCCAATGTCCTACCGGACGATTGGAGGTCAGGTGACAGTAACTTTAACCACCCCGGCTTTAAGCCACCCATCGATAGTCAGAGAATGCAAGACGCAAACAAATTCCCGTAGGGCGGGGTGTCAATTCCTCATTCGATCGTCCGGAACGGACATCGAATCGTGGAAAATGACGCAAACAGTTTTGACGCTCCAATGTCCTTGCGGACGATTGCAGGTCGGTTGCAGCTAAAAACCCTTCAAGGGTTCGCAACCCTTGAATGGTTAAAATACAAAGCAAAAACAAAAAGGCCACCGTTTCCGGTAGCCCTTTAGGAATCTTAAACCTCTGAATTAAATTTATTTACGAGCTTCTTCAGCTATTGTTCTTCCACGGCGGAATGCTTCCAGGTTTACTTTTACCATTTCTTCGCCTTTGTTTTTGAATATCTCGGTAATGCCTTTCTCAAACATTTCCTGCGATATTTCAATGAAAGGTGAAGCAGCGCCCATGATAACCATATTCGACGATTTTGGCGAATTGAGTTCTTTGGCTATGGCATCGGCATCTACCAACACATGGTTTTTGTGGCCTTTTACAGCATCCAGTATTTTTTCTTCGTCCGGATAATTGTCTATGTTTTTGAAAGGCGCCAGGTTAGTAACCAACCAACCACTTTCTTTCAGATAAGGCAAATACCTGAGCGATTCAAGCGGCTCTACAGCCACTATCAGGTCGGAACCGCCCATGGGCACCAGGTCGGAATATATGGGATTGGAAGAAAGGCGCATGTGCGACTGTACGGCACCACCACGCTGGCTCATGCCGTGTACTTCCGATTGTTTGAAATGCAGGTTGTCTTGCATGGCAGCCATACCTATAGCAGCAGCTATCGACAAAATTCCTTGTCCGCCTACCCCTGCCAATATTAAATCTGTTTTCATTGTTTCAAGTTTTTAAAGAAATTAAACATAGAGGGTGTAGTTATGCGTTGGCTTGTTTTGCCTTTTCTTTGGCTTTTTCGCGTACACGGCGGTCTATCACACGTACACACTCACGCTGAGGTATTATCACCGATAGTCCCTGATAGTTAAACTCTTCTATGAGCATGCCCACAAATTCTTCGTGGTGTTTCTTCAGAGGTTTTATCAGGCGGATGTGATTTGGGTCTACGCCCAAACCTTTACAAATTTCTATGATGCGGTTGCTGCCGTGCGAGTCTTGCTGTCCGGTCATACCGGTAGTAGAGTTGTCGGAAATGATAACAGTCATGGGAGTATTTTCCACCACTGCATCCAGCAATCCCGTCATACCACTGTGGGTAAAAGTAGAGTCGCCTATGATACATACGGCAGGATGCAAACCTGCATCGGCAGCACCTTTGGCCATGGTTATAGATGCACCCATGTCTACACAAGTATTGATGGCCTCAAAAGGAGCTAGTGCCCCCAGGGTGTAGCAACCAATATCGCCGAATACACGTCCGCCACCAACAGTTTGAAGGGCTTCGCCAAGCGCTTTGTACACATCTATGTGTCCACAGCCCGGGCACATGGCCGGTGGGCGTGGGGCTACCACTTCGGGAACCACGAAACTTACTTTTTGTTTGAAATGAAGGGCATTGCCCACTATGTTCGGGTTCAGTTCACCATCGCGGGGCAGGGTGCCATCCAGGCGGCCACGCACATCGCGGTCGCTCATATAGCCTTTTAGTTGCTCTTCTACAAATGGGTAACCATCCTCGAGCACGAGCAGAGTCTTGCACTCATTGGCTATTTTTTCCACTTGTTTGCGTGGAAGCGGGTATTGAGATATTTTGAGAACCGGATATGGGCAAGGAGTATCGCCATAATGTTCCATCAGGTAGTTGTAGGCAATACCACAAGCTATGATGCCCAGGCTTTTGTCGGCTGCATCGGTAAAATGATTGAAAGTAGAATTTTCTGAAGCCACTTCAAAATTTACCTGATTGTTTATCAGTCCTTTGTATTGTATTTTGGCAATAGAGGGCAGGAGTACAAATCTGAATTTGTCGCCCGGCAATGATATATTGTTTTGTGGTTTGGCAGGCTTACGGGTAATGGCAGTACGTGAGTGCGAAATGCGTGTTGTAAGTCTGATGAGAACCGGAATCTGGAATTTTTCGGAAAACTCGAAACCGGCGTAAGCCATATCATAAGCTTCTTGCTGATTGGCAGGCTCAAACATGGGTATCATGGCAAATTTTCCGTAGAAACGGGAGTCTTGCTCATTTTGCGAGGAGTGCATACTCGGATCGTCGGCTACGGCAACTATAAAGCCGCCATTGGCACCGGTAATTGCAGAATTGATAAACGCATCGGCAGCCACATTGAGCCCCACGTGCTTCATGCATGCCATGGCACGCTTGCCTGCATAGCTCATGCCAAGAGCAGCTTCTACAGCTGTCTTTTCGTTGGCACTCCATTGGCTGTGAATTTTGGTATCGGGTGCATGCTTGTAGCGCTGCACGTATTCAGTAATTTCGGTTGAAGGAGTACCCGGGTATGCATATATGCCCGACATTCCACCATCGATTGCACCTTGAGCAACTGCCTCGGCACCAAGTAGTAATAATTTTTGCATATCGGAAGGGAATTTTTTGTTAAAGTATTAGGGTTTTATTTTTCAGGAATAGAGGGTAATCACAATTTTACGCGGACCGCCCTGGTTGCGAAATTCGCACAAGAATATGCCTTGCCATGTTCCCAGATTCAGCTTTTTTCCGCTGATGGGTATCATCAGCGAATGTCCTGTGAATGTGGATTTTATATGAGCAGGCATATCGTCAATACCTTCCACGGTGTGGGTGTATAGCGAATAGTCGTCGGGCAGTAGTTTATTCAGGAAATTTTCGAAATCCTGTCCCACTTTGGGGTCGGCGTTTTCGGTGATGGTGAGCCCGGCTGAAGTATGCTTGATGTATACATTGAGCATACCGGCCTCGGGTAGCGAAGGCAATTCAGCCTGTATGATATCGGTTATGAGATGAAAACCTCTGGAGTACGGCTTCAGAACTATTTCTTTTTGCCAAATCATAGCTATTGTGGCTTAAATGGTTTTAATTAATAACTAAAAACAAAATTAGGATTAAAACCTGAAACTAAAAAGAGCTTTTATACGTAATATTTGTTATTTTTTTATGTTATAAAATACTTTCATGTCCGTTGTTTTTGAAAATGGCAAAAGTTGAAGAAAGCATAAGCCGCCGACTTGGGATTTGGTAATATTTTTCCAACTTTGCACAATAAAAAAATAGTTTGCAGGGTTTTAATAGATAGTGAAGAAGCAAATTTTTATTTTACCAAAATGAAAGCATTATTCCTGATAGCCATATTGTTAGTTGCGGTTCACGGAGGATCATCCGTGCCTCACGATTATACAAGGGGGCAGGTGCTAAAGCATTTATTGCTCTCGGGCGAATGTTCGTTCGAAGGCATTGCCCTGCATGGGAAAGTAAAAATAGTTACTTCGTTTCCTGACATAGAAATTAAGGTTGTAAATTCATTTCCGGACATTAAAGTCAAGTGGGTCCAAAGTTTTCCTGATGATTGTGGCGAATGGCAAGTGGTAGAATCTTTCCCCGATTTTACCATACAATTTGTGGAATCATTTCCCGACCTTGAAGTCGAGTTTGTTGAGAGTTTCCCCGGAATGAATTAAAATTCAATACATTATATAACCAAGTTTCTCCACCAGCCTGCAGGCATTTTATTGCAGATACAACATATGTATTTGAATGCTTGTATAATACAAAAAAATGTATTGTTTGCTTCTCTAATTCCTTTTTGGGATTTAAAAATTCTGTGTTGTGGCAAACTATTTGTTTTAATGAATTGTAATTCTTTTGAAACAAGCTTATGCTTAAACTTTACTTACCATTATTTACAGCCTTATTGTTTGCTTGCTCTGTGTGGGCTCAACCTGCGTCAGAGGAAGGGGGATATTTCATTGCCGAAGAGTTCATCGAGGACGAAAGTTTTTATGAAGCCATAGAGGTGTACAAAAAACTATTGTATGAATCGCCCGACAATTCCGATCTGAATTTTAAGATGGGTTTTTGCTATCTCAATACACCTTTTGAGAAGTATCGGTCAATACACTATTTCGAAAAATCGGCAGCCAATTATTCACGTCGCCGAAGGGCACGTAACAATCCGCCCATAGAGGTGTTTTACTATTTGGGCAGGGCTTACCACGTCACCTATCAGTTTGAGAAAGCCATTGAAACATACAACATCATGAATACACGTGTACGTGGTATGAATGATTATTTTAAAGAATTGATTGCTAAAGAGATAGATCGCTCTACTGTAGCATTGGGGTATACCCTGAATCCGATCAATGTTGAGATTCTCGACTCATTTCCTACCCTTAACTCTTCATACTCAGATTATAGCCCGGTGGTGCCTATAGATGAGTCGTTTATCATGTTTACATCACGCAGGTCCGACAACTTGGGCGATGAAACCAATGGCGATGGACAAAAACTGGAAGACATTTATTTTGCCATTAGAAATGAAACGGGCTTTGATTCAGCTCAGAATATTGGCGATGTGTTCAATACCATAGCCAACGAAGCCATTGTGAGCCTTTCACCCGATGGACATAAGGCTTTTATATACCGCGACGAGGAAGGTGGCTCATTGTACACTAGCCAACGCATTGGGGCAGTATGGACAAAACCTGTGCCGCTCAATTCTTTCATCAATACCCCCGACCGCGAAACGCATGCCTGCCTTGCGCCCGATGGCAAAACCCTCTATTTTACCAGCGATCGGAAAAAAGGTTATGGTGGATTGGATATTTGGGTGAGCCGCATGTCTCCTTCGGGCGACTGGGGTGAGCCTGAAAACCTTGGCCCTTCGGTTAATACCGGATACGACGAAGAAGCTCCATATATGTTTGCCGATAATAAAACCCTGTTTTTTAGTTCAAAAGGACATGAAAATATGGGCGGTTACGATGTTTTTTATATCAACTTGGAGAAAAGAGGAAAATGGTCGAGTGCCGAAAATATTGGATACCCTATAAATACTACCGAAGATGATCTTTTCTTTTGGCCTATGCCCGATGGGAAAACGGTTTATATCGCATCACGAACGCTCGATGGGGGCCCGCATTATCCCAATATATATAAGGTAAAAATTTTTGGGCTCGACGTGGGACCTGTTTCTACTGTTTCTGGAGTTGTGAGCATATGCAACGAGGCCTTGCCTAAGGTTACTATCAGGGCTTTGTCCCTTTCTACCGGAAATATACTCAATGAAACAGAAATAGATTCAGAAACCGGCAAATACATGTTTCTGATGGCTTCAGATGTGGAGTTCAAGATGCAAATGCTGGTAGATGGCTCAGAAGTATGGTCAGATACCTTTTTCACCACCATAGATTCGCGTGAAATAATTCGCAATGTGCGTCTGAAATCGAATAATAATTGTGACGAAACTCAACTTTCTGAAAAATTCAGAGAAACTTCTTCTTTTTACTATAATGGTTTGGTATTCAATAAAGTGATAGAAATTCAATCAGATATGTTTGATGCCGATGCCATAAGTTTCAAAAGTGATACCGGCATAGATTCTTTGGCTAAATATCTGATGCGAAATCCCGATTCCATTATAGAAATCTCTGCGTATGCTGATACCAAAGGGCCTGCCAGCTACAACCTGCGCCTTACTGATAGCAGGGCGTTGAGCATAAAGAAATATCTGCTTACCAAAGGTGCTCAAAACCAGCAAATCATAGCCCGGGGCTATGGCGAGGAATATCCACTTTTGAATGAGTTTGATTCATCAGGGAAATACCTATCTGACAATGCTGCCATGAACAGACGAATTGAAATACGGGTTTTGAAGCAAGGAAAAGAGCGACTTTTGATAAAGCATACACGTAAAAAAATGAAAAGTGCATGATTATTTTCGATATATTTTAAAAAATAGTCATTTGAATTGTATATTTAACGAGGAATTTTTATGAAAAACGAAGACAAGAAACGTAAATATTCAAAGCCTAAAATTACCAAAGTGAAGCTGGATAAGGATTTGGCTTTCATTATGATGTCGTTGCCGCCTATAGAGCCGAAGCGAAAAAGTTCGCAGATTTATAAATTTCCCGACGATTTTATACATAAATCAAATCACATTTAATAAACCTTATTTTTTATATGCAAGACAATCTGAGCCGTGGTACTATGGTAGAGCATCCGCTTTACGGAAAGGGCATCATTGCCAATGCTACTTTTGCTACATACGAAATTTACTTTGAGCGCAAAGGTAAACTTGAATTCTCTAAGGATACTTCAGATATTGAAGTACTTGACCCTGTTGTAGATATCAAGCCACAGCCCCAAATGACATACACCGATGTGAAGAAAATGCTTTATACAGTATTGGAAAAATACAACGGACTAGAGTCGCGTTTTGAACTGGGTGAAAAATGGGTAAATGGAACCCTTGTGATAAAAGCCGGCAGCAGCGAAATAAAACCCAAGGAAATTCCTATTGATACTTTCTTTCATAAAATAGTGATGATGCGCGACAAGCTCAGGGTACTTGAGCAAAACATAAACAGCCACCCCAAACTTTCCGACGAAGAGAAATTCAACTTCCTATTTGCCAACAAAGAAGATTATTTTGTAGGCGCCAAAGGCAGTGAATAAATTTCGGATATGCGATTTCGGATTTCGGAAAGGAATGGAACGCAGGTTTAATTATGAGTTGTGAATTATGAGTTTTTCGTGAAAAATTTGTGCATTCGTGGCTTATTTCGGATATGCGATTTCGGATTTCGGAAAAGAATAGAACGCAGATCTAAATGATCAGACTGAATCTACTGATCTTTTAAATCAAACCCATCTGCGCAAATCTGCGAGAAAAATCTCTGCGAAACTCTGCGGTTAAATCTGCGAAACTCTGCGAGAAATAAAAAACTCAACGTGAAT
>JAIFMY010000003.1 GCA_020048155.1 Bacteroidota bacterium | reverse complement strand
GGCATAAAGAATTATTTATTGCTAATTCCGAAAGGAGTGACAAAGCAATTTAGTCCTATGCTGTCGGAAGATGATGCATGGTTGTCTTTTTCAAAGAAATTTAAATCCATATCAACCTGGCTTTCTGATTTTAAAACGAAAGGAATAAATAGAACAGACAAAGGAGATTATTGGTGGGAATTGCGCGCTTGCGATTATTATAACGAATTTGCCAAACCCAAAATAATGTATCAAACTTTTCAAGTGAAGCCTTGTTTTATTTTTGATGATCAAGGATTGTATTGCAACAATTCTATGTGGATAATCCCAACTGAAAATAAAGCTTTGCTGGCAATATTGAATTCAAAAATGGGATGGTGGCTTATCACTAAATATTGTACACAAATACAGAATGGTTATCAACTTATTTGGAAGTATTTCGGGCAAATACCTATAGCAGATACAAACCTTGAATTAGCATCATTGGCTGAACAAATGCTTACATTAAACAATAGACTGCAAACGGAGAAGCAAAATTTTATAGACACGCTAAAAGAGGAAAAGCACTTGCAAAGCATAAGCAATGCCATCGAACATTTCAATGAATTGGATTTTGAAGGCTTAAAAAAGGAAATTGGTAAGCAAAAAGCACGTTTTTCCTTGGGGCAAGAAACCAATCAATGGCGCGATTATTTCAATACTTCAAAACAAAAAGCTGATGATCTTCAAAATCAAATAAACCAAACCGACAAAGAAATTGACCGCTTGGTTTATGAACTATATGAGCTTACATTCGAAGAAATTGAAATGGTAGAGAGTATAGTGAAATGAACTAAACTAATCAAACCATAAATTTAACAACTACCTGAGTTCGTTCATGATCAAATAGTTTATGTTTTGACTGTTTATTTTAATATACCTAATTTTGTTTTACCCAAAATACTCAACTACATTATTTTCAGATTCGTACAATTTTATACAGTGTAGTTCTGCGCCAAGGAGTTTTATACCATCATCCAATTCTTTCCATACAGACATAGCCAGATTTTCGGTAGTTGCTATTTGCCCTTGCATAAAATCCACATCCAGATTTATATTTGAATGATCTATTTTATTTACTATCTTTTCTCGAATGAGGCTACTCAAAACTTTTAAGTCTATCAGATATCCAGTTTCCGGGTTTACTTCTCCCTTTATGGTTACAAACAAATCGTAGTTGTGTCCGTGCCAGTTGGGATTAGAGCACTTACCAAATATCTGTAAATTTTTTTCATCAGTCCAATCGGGTCTGAAAACCCTGTGCGCTGCGTTGAAACGTTCTTTTCGGGTAATATATATCATTTTTGTTCTTGTGGTTTTTAGTTGAATATTTATTACCCGAAAATAAAGTGAACTTATGAAATCAAAAAATAAAGTTTAGCATCAACCAGCATTCTTTATCCAGTAGTTTTCAAAATAACCCCGTATAAGCAGATACATTTTTCCTGCATCCGACACCCTATGGCGTTTTATGAACAAGCTTTGTGCATTGGCTTGCTTTATTTTCCGGAAAAGGCTGAGGTAATATATATATGAAATGTATACTCCCAGGCGGGCTTCGGGTTTCAACAATTTTATACCTTTAAATGCCTCATCGAAATCGTATTGAATATCGTTTTCGATTTCAAGCTTGGTTTGGTTGTTGAATTCAGCCAGGTCTACATTTGGGAAATATAATCGGCCTCGCTCTCTTATATCGGAATTGATATCACGCAGGAAATTTATTTTTTGGAATGCCTCGCCTAGTTTTCTGGCTGATGGCTTCAGGCTTTCAAAGACGAGTGGTTCTTGTGCATAAAATACGCGAAGACACATAAGACCAACAACTTCTGCAGAGCCATATATATATTTGTGGTATTCTTCCTCAGTAAAAGTTTGCTGGTAAAGATCCATTTCCATACTATACAAGAATGATGCTATAAGTTCACGGTCAATATTGTAGGTGTTTACTGCCCATTGGAAGGCATGCAGAATTGGGTTGGTGTGTATACGTTCGTCGATGGCTTTGAAGGTTTCAGTTCTGAAATTTTCGAGCATTTGTATCTGATCATGCTCATGAAAAGTATCCACAATTTCATCAGCTATACGTACAAAACCATAGATGGCATATATGGCATCGCGGTATTTTTTTCCAAGCAGCCTTATACCAATTGAAAACGAAGTGCTGTAATTTTTTGTGGTAATAATGCTTGTAGCTATTGCATTACGCGTGTATAGATCCATGTTGTTTTACTATTCGCTTGGTTACTAAATTTGAGCTGATAATGACCATAGGCAGTCCTGTACCGGGTACTGTAGAAGCGCCTACGTAGTAGAGATTCGGAAATTTTTCGTCGTTATTGGCAGGTCTGAAAGCGCCAATCTGGTTCAAATCATGAGCCAGACCAAGTCCACTTCCTTTATAGAGGTTAAACATGTTTTGCCAGTCGGCAGGATCGAGTATGGTTTGACTTACTCGGTTGGCCACCAGGTCGAAACCAATACGTTCCGATAAGTCGGTAAGTATATTCTCGGCCAGTTGTTCGCGGTCTTCCCAACTTTTCTTGAAACGCAAGTCTGGTACCGGACAGAGTATAAACAGGTTTTCGTGCCCTTCGGGTGCTACATTGTCGTTATATCGGGAGTTTACGTTTACGTAGTAATAAGGTTTGTCCAGAGAGATACTATTTTTGAAAATTTTTCCGGCATAGTCCTCAAAATTGTTTCCCAGAAAATAATTGTGGTGGTCGAGGCTATCCACTTTTCCTTTTACACCAAGATACATGGTGAAAGGGGCGAGCGTCCATTTCTGTTTGTCAAGTTTTTGCTCATTGTATTTTGGTCGTTGCATCACTTCGCCTCTGAACGAGGCAGCATCGGCGTTGGCTACAAACACATCGGCAGTCCATTTCTTTCCGTTTTGATCTACAAATCCGGTTACTTTTCCGTTTTCTTGGTCAAATGATTTTATCTCAGTATTATAATGTATTTGGATGTCACGTTTTTTAATTTCTTCCAACAAACCTTCCACTATTTTGTACATGCCACCTTTCACGTTATAATAGCCATCATGCTTAAGTTCAGTATACGAAAGCAGGCTATATACGGCAGGTGTATCAAATGGGGTTGCACCCAAGAAAAAGGCAACCAGCGAAAAAATAACCTTCGCCTCGTACGAGTCGAAATGCCTGTCGAGTTCCGACCACATGGAGCGCATCATCTTGGGGGCATGTTTCCAAGGTACCCGCGACATGGATAGTAAAAATGCAGCGTATGAGTCGAAGTTGCGTTTTATTATCAGGTTTTCGGTATCGTGAAACAGATTGCCTGCTGCTTGCAGGTATTTTTCCATTTTGCCTGCAAAATCAGTTTCCAGTCCGTCAAACTGTTTACTGAGGCGTTCTAGGTCTTTGTATATTACAAAATTACGTTTACTGCCAGCAAAATTGATGGTATACAAGGGGTTGAGTTCTATGAATTCGAAAGGCATTTGTATACCCACATCTTTTATGAATTCCTGAAACTCGTAACTCATACTAAAAAAACTGGGACCTAAATCGAAAGTGAAACCATCTTTTTTTAGTTGGTTGAGCCTGCCACCGGCCTGCTTATATTTTTCCACCATTTCTACCTCATAGCCATGTTTGTGCAAACGAAGTGCTGTGGCCAATCCGCCTAAACCGGTACCAATGATGAGTGCTTTTTTCTTCATTTTTGTTTAAAGTTTGTATTGCAAAAATAAAACAAGTGTTTAAATTTGTTCTAAATAAAGTGTGAAAAATTGTGAACACGTAGTATTATTCAATTTTTTTAACCTTGTTTAAGATTTATTTCTCTCAATTTTGGAAAATGAAAACTGTAAGTGTAATAGGTTCAGGTATAGCTGGTATAGCCGCCGCCATTAGGCTAAGGCTGAAAAATTACGATGTTACAATATACGAAAAAAATGACAAACCCGGAGGGAAAATATACGAATTCGAAATAAATGGTTTTCGTTTCGATACCGGACCTTCACTTTTTACCATGCCAGGTCTCATAGATGAGTTGTTTGACGAAGTCGGTCAGCAGCATACACTGCAATACTCGCCTCTTGATGTGGTTTGCAGGTATCATTTTGCCAATGGCAAAGTTGTAGATTCGTATACCGATGTAGAAAAATTTGCGGCCGAAATGAATGAAAAATTGGGAGAACCGAGGGCGAACATACATGCTTGTCTGCATCATAGCCGTAAAATATATGATCTCACTGCCGATGTTTTTTTGTTTGATACCATTCACAAGTTTCGTAGCTACCTGAAGCCCAAATTCTTGAAGTCGATGCTCAGAATAGGCAGGTTGGATCCATTCAAAACCATGCATCAGCGCAACACTGCATTGCTTACATCGCCAGAAGCGGTGCAACTTTTTGACCGCTATGCAACCTACAACGGTTCAAACCCCTATGTGGCACCTGCCACCCTCAATGTTATCTCGCATATAGAGCACAACATGGGCGCTTTTTTCCCAGATAAAGGTATGTATAGTATTGTAGACGAGTTGGTGAAACTGGCTACAAAGCTGGGGGTGAAATTCAGTTATAACGCACAGGTTGATCTGCTGTTAACAAGAGACAATCGCGTAACACATGCCGTTGTAAATGGCCAACAAATACCATGCGATGGGGTAGTGTCTGATATGGATATTCGCAAGTTTTACACACATGTGCTTCAGAAAAAGATGAAAGGAACTAAATACCTCAACGACGATTTATCTACATCTGCACTCATTTTTTATTGGGGCATGAATAAGTCTTTTCCTCAATTGCAATTGCACAATATATTTTTTGCTGAAAACTACAAGGCAGAGTTTGATTCCTTATTTCAAACCAAAACCCTGTACAACGATCCCACCATTTATGTGTTCATCAGCTCAAAGCATGTAAAAACCGATGCTCCTGACGGGTGCGAAAACTGGTTTGTGATGGTGAATGCTCCTTCGGTTGGCAATAAACTCACGCAGACCCAGATTGCTGAAATGCGTGAAACCATACTCCAAAAACTGAGTTTAGCACTGGGGGAAAATATAGAAGAATACATTGGGTGTGAAAAAACGGCCACGCCTGAAAGCATTGAATTTACTTCGGGTGCATTTCAGGGGGCATTGTATGGCAATAGTTCTAACTCTATGTTTGCGGCTTTCAACCGTCACCCCAATTTTAGCCCCGATTTCAAGAACCTTTACTTTGTGGGCGGAAGTGTGCATCCCGGCGGTGGAATACCTTTGTGCCTGGCTTCGGCCAAAATTGTAGATTCCATTTTTGATGTTTAATTCAACGGAAAAGCGCATGTCAATACCAAATATTACACCCCACAGGGCCACTATCTTTCTCATCATCATATATGCGGTGGGGTTGGTTGGCTTGAGCAATTCCTCGCTCGAAATGCTTTTCAGGAGCCTAACCCCCGGCAATTTGCTGCTTACTATGGCCGTACTGTTTTATTTTCATACCCCTTTCACTGCCAAACACCTGGTATTGGCTGTTGCAGTTATGTCAGTAGGCTTGCTGGCCGAAATCTTTGGGGTGAATACCGGACTGCTTTTTGGGGAATATAAATATGGCAATACACTTGGGGTGAAAATATGGAACACACCCCTCATGATAGCAGTAAACTGGCTGGTGCTGAGCTACTGCGCATGGCTTATAGTTTCAGATAAAATACAACATCCTTTGCTCAAAATACTTTCAGCTTCGGCACTTATGGTGCTTTTCGATGTGGCACTTGAGCCATCGGCCATCCGATACGATATGTGGACATGGGAAGTTGGGTACGTTCCGGTTCACAACTATATTGGCTGGTTTGGAGTATCGGCAGTCATTTTCACTATGTATCATTATGCTGCTTTACCCATGCGCAATCCGCTCAAATACACCGTTTTTCTTATTCAATGGGTGTTTTTCATAGCCTTATTTTTTCTGAATATTTTATACTAAAACAAAAACGCCTTATGGGAACAGTTATAGCGCTTATTATCATGGGAATATGGGGTGGCCATCTTTGGTTCAGCCTCATGTATGCTCAGGTAGATGTTACAAATATATTCATGTACATACACATACTCTTCCAAACATGGATTTCTACCGGATTGTTCATCACTGCCCACGATTCCATGCATGGTGCTGTGTCGCCCATACGACCTGTAAATAAAACCATTGGGTTTACTGCCTCTTTGCTTTATGCGGGCATGTGGTATCCCATGTTGCTACGCAACCATAAACTACATCACCAATACCCGGGTACCGAAAAGGACCCAGACTACAGCCCCCGATCTCAGAATTTCTGGTATTGGTGGTTTCTTTTTATGAAAAAATACCTTACCGTGTACCAAATTGTTTTCATGGCAGTAGCATTCAATGTATTGAAAATCTGGTTTACCGATGTGCAGTTGTTGTTGTACTGGGTGTTGCCTTCTATACTCAGTACTTTTCAGCTTTTTTATTTTGGTACATATACGCC
>JAIFMY010000171.1 GCA_020048155.1 Bacteroidota bacterium | reverse complement strand
ATATTGGTCATATCCGCATATCTGGTGCTTATTTCGGGGTTTAAGTCGGCCACTACTACGTTGTACCTGGTGGCCAAATCGAGGGCAATGGCATTGCCTACCCTGCCTGCGCCCATAACTACTATTGTTGGTTTCATTGGGTTATGCTTTCAAATTGTGAATGAATGATTTGTATGGCCTTAAAAGTAAAGAATCGGCACATAAAAACAAAACCTACCTATTTTTAAAGCAGGTAGGTTTTGTAAGTAAATATGATGTTCGCAGAACAAAAAAAGTATCAGAAAATCTGAGTCAGATTATTGAGCTTTTTTATCGAGGTGTTGCTGATAACGTTTTTTGAATTTATCAACGCGACCGGCAGTGTCAACAAGTTTCATTTTACCAGTGTAGAATGGGTGAGATGAGCCTGATATCTCAAGTTTAATAACTGGATATGTAACACCATCAACCTCAATGGTTTCACGGGTTCTTACTGCAGATTTTGTAATCATTACATCGCCGTTTGACATGTCTTTGAATGCAACCAAACGGTACTCTTTCGGATGAATATCTTTTTTCATTTAGCAAAAGCTTTATTAGTCAGTTTTTTCTATGTTCGGACTGCAAAAGTAATGAAAGCCTTACAAATTCCAAAACATTTAGTTTAATTTTTTTGAAATAAAAAACAAGAAATCAGATAGAAAACCAATGTTCAAAATCTGCGGGTGTTCGGCGGGGTACACTTTTGTGAAACCACTCGTTTGAGCGTTTATCGTGGTAGTAATCTTCACGCCATTTATCTACGTTTTTCGAAATTTCAGAAATAGCAAATATTACAGTGTTAATTTCGGCGTCGGTCATGGTAGGGTGCAATGAGAGCCTTACCCAACCTGGTTTTTCAGATGCATCTCCGCTGTCTATTTTTCCGGTAATGCGTTCCGACATTTCGCGCGATACATTGAGCAGATAGTGCCCGTAGGTGCCTGCACACGAGCATCCCCCCCGTACTTGCACCCCAAATCGGTCGCTGAGTAGTTTTACCATCAGGTTGTGGTGTATGCGCAGGTGGTAGAAAGATATTACGCCTATTCTGTCTTCGTTGGTGTCATGCAGTATATTTATGCCTTCTATTTTTCGGAGACCATCGAAACCTATGGCCAGAAGTTGGCTTTCGCGAAGGTGCATATTATGTACGCCCATTTTTTCTTTTAGTTTTATGGCAAGGGCAGCACGTATGGTTTGCAGGAATCCGGGTGTACCACCGTCTTCTCTGGTTTCAATATCATCTATGTACCTTTTGCGACCCCAGCGGTCAGTCCATTCCACAGTTCCTCCACCTGGTTGGTCGGGCACATCGTTTTTGTACAATACTTTATTGAAAATGAGCATACCGGCGCTTCCGGGGCCTCCCAGAAATTTATGAGGTGAAAAGAATATGGCGTCGAGCTTGCACATGGGGTCTGCCGGATGCATATCTATATTGAGGTACGGAGCAGACGCGGCAAAGTCTACGAAACAATATCCACCAAATTCGTGCATGATGCGTGCCAGCTCGTAATAGGGTGGTTGTACTCCGGTAACATTGGAGCAGGCAGAAAACGAGCCAATAAGCATCTTCCTGCCGGCATATTTTTTTAGTTCTTCCCTAAGTTGCTGGGGAGCTACATTCATACCTTTGTCGGGCTCAAGCACTACCACATCGGCCAGTGTTTCGAGCCACGAGGTATGGTTTGAGTGGTGTTCCATGTGGGTTACAAAGACAACCGGGCGATCGTTTTCGGGTATATTGGGGCAGGCAAAAGTAGTTTGGTATGAAAGGCATATCTGCTTAGCCTGCTGAGGCATTTTTAGCCCGAGTATGCGCTGAAATTTGCTGATAGCACCAGTCATGCCGGTTCCCACAGAGAGCAGCACATCGTCCTGGCAAGCATTTACATGTCTTTTTATTATGTGTTGAGCCTCATGATAGGCCAGGGTCATGGTTACCCCAGTTTCGCTGGCTTCGCTGTGAGTGTTTGCTAGAAAAGGACCAAAATCGTTCGCCATTTTTTCTTCGATGGGGCGGTAAAGCCTGCCGCTGGCTATCCAATCTGCGTATATCAGTTTCTGAACGCCATAAGGTGATTGGTATGTGGCATCGTGCCCGATTGTATTTTTGCGAAATTCTTCGAAATATGTTTCCGGATTCATCATGAAAAATATGTATTTGAAAAATTTAATTCGTGAGCGGGACCTATTTTTCCTGCCAATGCATTTTAATTAGAAAACCTGTTTGGGTATTATTCTTTATACCGTTTACAATCCAAGTGTTACCACCACTGGTATCAAATTTGAGTTCAACTTCATCATGCTCGGTCATTTCGGAAATGAAGTTCAAGGATATTCCTGTAAGATATTTGTTTTTGAGCACCTCGAAAGGTATGTTTTCGTATACCCAATTGAAATAAGCCACATTGTTTACATGGCCATTTATATCCATGTCGGTATATTTGATTTTGTATGGAACCGAGTAATCGTATTTTTCAGGAATATTTATTTTTTCGGGTGGGGCTGCTATGGCCTCAGCGGGCAATTCTGTGTTTTCATTTTGTGAGTTTGCGCTATCCTCCTTTTTAATTCTGTGTTTCAGGTCGACCACTGTGTCGGGGCGTATGGTTTTTCTGATTTTTGCATCCACGATAAGCCAGGCTGTAGAGGCTATTCCAATTTCGGCACCAGCGCCGTTGAAAAGTCGGAAATCTCTGTATGCGAAAAGCCTGTCAACATGCTTAGGCCAGGTTTGTACATGCAGGGTTTCTTTCCAATTGGGGTATTGGTTTATGTGCAGTTCAATACGAGCCAATGCCCAAAACCAGCCGAGGCTATGCATTTGTTCCCATCCGTATGATAGATTGTCGGCGTGACGGCCTGCACTTTCATTCAATAAATTGAGCAGTGCATTGGGGCGCAGTTTGCTTTGGTAATCCATCTCATAGGCACGTATCACATAATTGTCGTGCCACACCATTTTTTGTTCCATATATTTTAAACCATAAGCATGAGTAACCCTGAAGATTGGAGGGTAAAATTATGCTTAAATCAATAAACCATGAAATAAATACTTACTCATAAAGCATATTTCTCAGCAGGTTTGGTGCCTGAAAAGCATCGGATACAAAACCATCGGCCTGCATGATTTGCCACAGATTGGGCGACATTATGAATGCCTGACCACCTACAATGATTTTTGGTGTATGGCCTAATTTATTTTTTATTTCCTGAATAAGTGATTGTACCATACGTAAATAAACAGAAATGGTGCATGAAATGGCAACTGCATCTATCTGGTTTTTTTGCAAATATGCTATCACTTGGCGCACCGGTATGTTGCCACCCAGGTATACTGTCTGAAAACCGTTGTGCCTTAAAATGGTGTCTAAAAACAAAATACCCATATCGTGCAATTCGCCACCGACGCCTGCAAGTAAAATTTTTTTTGGTATTTTTTCAGTGACTTGCTCATGCAATGAATACTTGAACAGAAGTCGACGAGTAGTTTCGGTTATCAGGTGTTCGTCTGCAACCGTTATTTTGTTGAGTTGCCAGAGCCTGCCGCTTTCACGCTGCACAGGAATGAAAATTTCTTTGAGAATATTGGTAATAGTATCTCCTTTTTGCAAAATATCCAGAATTGTTTGTTCGGCCTCGTCTAAGCTGCCATTGAGTATCAGGTGAAAATACTTTGTAGCCTCAACAATATATTCACTTCCTTCAAGAAAAGAAGGGGGATCTATTACTTTTTCTTCCATTTTAGCCCGTGCATCATCAAAAAGAACTTTTATATGCAACATTTGTTCCGGTTCGAAATAATCGCTGAGCACTTTTTCTGTGTAATCTAGGCTTTCGTATACCAAAATAAGGGGTACATTCCGCTTTTCGAGCATTATTCTGAACCAAATGATATAATTGCTAAAAATATCGGAACGGCCCGATAGCAATGCGGTATAAAGTTTTGATAAATCGTGGTAGCTATAATTGAGTATGTCGTTGAAAGTGAATCCAACAGCTTCATATTCAGTTTTGAACTTGTTATAATTCAATTGAGTAATGGCTAGTGCTAGCTCATCTTTCTTGTGAGAGAGCTTTACGGCAGCAGTATGCCTGTGAATTGTTTCGTTCATATATTGAAATATTGAAGCATTTTAGTTATATATATCAGGCTTAGCAAAGTCTAAACATTTAATAACTAAAAGTTACGAAATTCTGACGACATTTCAAATACATGTTGCAGAATATTCTTTTCAGTCTCATCGAGCGGTATACCGCGGCGCTGCATTACAATCTGGGCTACTTCAAATACTTTTTTTACCTGATATGTTTCGAAACCTGAGGCTCCGCCCCACGAAAAGGAGGGTACGAAGTTTCGGGGAAAACCACTGCCGAATATATTGGAGCATATACCTACCGAGGTGCCGGTATTGAACATGGTATTGATACCCGATTTGCTATGGTCGCCCATGATAAGGCCGCAAAATTGGAGCCCTGTGCGTATAAACGACTGTTTAGGGTAGTTCCATACTTTTACTTCTGCATAGTTGTTTTTCAGATTCGAGTTATTGGTATCGGCGCCCAGATTGCACCATTCGCCTAGCACCGAGTTGCCTAGAAAACCATCGTGTGCCTTATTGCTATAACCAAAAATGACTGAATTGTTTACTTCGCCGCCTACTTTGGAGTGTGGCCCTATGGTGGTGGGGCCATATATTTTCGACGACATTTTGAGGGCTGAATCGTTGCACAAGGCAAGTGAGCCTCTTATGGCACAGTTTTCCATTATTTCGGCATTTGGGCCTATGTATATGTAGCCTCCATCGGGGTTGAGTATCGAAAATTCTACTTTTGCATTTTCTTCAATAAATATCCGTTCAGCGCTTAAGTATCTGTTTGAAGGACTTATAGGAGCCGATTTGCGGCCTTGAGTGATGAGTTTGAAGTCAGATTCTATTTCTTGCCCATTGAGCCGGAATATATCCCAAGGATGATTTACGAGCGATGGAGAAATAGTCGTAGTATTTTGCACCATTGTTTTATTGCCATGTGCTAAGAATTCCAAGGCTTGTTCCTTGCTCAGAAGGGTTGCCAGCACAGTTTCTCCTGATATGAGTGCTTCACCTTTTTTCAACTGCTTTATTTCTTCCACCAACTTTTCATTGGGCAGCAACGAGGCGTTGATCATTAGATTTTCGTCTTCAAAAACACATGGATATTTTGTACTCAGGTATTCCTGCGTATGGTGTTGAAATTTTGCGTGAAATATTTTTTCCCATTTTTCGCGAATGGTCAGAATTCCAATTCTTATTTCGCCAATCGGGCGTGTATATGTGAGGGGCAGCAGGTTGTGCCATGCTTGGGTGTCGAATAATATATAATTCATACGGGTATTATTTTTTTTTGTAGATTACTTATAAACAATGTTATTGAATTTTTCTTCAAAATACAAATCCAAGTGTAAGTTCAGCAAAGTCGGCTTCCCCAAAATCGGCATTTACATATGTGCCTATGAATGCATTGAATGGATTATCATTGGCGGGATTTAAGAAATAATAGTTGAACCCGATACGTGAACTAAACCATGATTCAACAAACTTGGAAATACCTTTCTTTTCGTCTTCTATCACAGTATATTGCCTGAAAAATGGTTTGTATACATCTAGCCCTCCCTGGGCGTACACTGAAAAATGGTTGAGCATAAGTTCGTAGCCGGCTATAAGGCTACATGCAATAGATTTGTTAAATTTTTCAGCCAGCGGGAAAACCGTGTCTTTTTCTATCTTGTGGGCGTATGCATTGTAGTATTTTGCAGCTACTCCCAAGTGCACGTTAGATAAATATCCGAATCTTTTTGAAGCATATACCGATGCTTGATATACTGCGTATTTGGGAGTACCCACCGGCGATATGGTGCCTGCTCGTTCGTGCACGCCCATGCCAAACCTGATATTTAATTTGAGGTGCTTATCGGGCATTGGGTGAGTGATATGCACTATAGAATCGGGCCTGGTGGTTCCAAATCTTATGCCCACATCGAGCATAGGCATATTGAGACCTGCATTGGGTATTTGTATATGCCCATTGGAGCCATGGATAACCGAAATGCCAAGTACCAGTGCGGCATAGGGCGAAACCGGGCGCGAAAAGTTGTAAGAGGCATATCCCAGTGCAGTTATATGGCTGCCTACCATTACATTGTATGGGTTGCTAATGCGGTTGAATGGCTTTGAATAATAACTCAGACCTAAACCCGCAGTGATGAAATGCTTGTAGGTTTTTGTCTCATAAAATTTTAGTTTCATGATGGGCGAAATGCCAATGGTATAGCCTAGTTCTTGGTTGTTGCCCAAAGTTCCTGCATTTACCACAAAACCTACCGAAGGGTAATTGAGTTTCTGGTGCCAGTACATACTGCCATCGGCTTTTGCAAGGAACTCAAATTTCATTTGTATTCCGGGTACTCTTTTGGGGAAATTGGGGATAAGATAATTTTTTA
>JAIFMY010000060.1 GCA_020048155.1 Bacteroidota bacterium | reverse complement strand
TGGTAGCCAGTTCACATCGAGCACCCGGTAGCCATTCATTGCCAGGGCTTTCCTGGCGGAGTATTCATGCAGGTATATGGAGTGTTCATGCTCGAAAAGACAAAACTCCATGCGCTCAGTTATTTTCTCGAAATCGTGATTTTCAAACACAAAAATACCTGAAGCAGGGTTGAGCAAACTGCTTACGCCTGCCAATATGGGAACCGGAAATGGAATATGATCGAAAGTATATGTCATCAGCACCACATCGGCTTCAGGCATGAGTGCTTTTATCTGTTCAATGCCTTCTTCCGTAAACAGCATATTCAATGTAGGTACACCTATTTCAATGGCTTTGCGGGTAAGTATTTCAGATGGCTCAATGCCCAATACATTGTGTCCCATATTCTTGAATACTTTCAATTGTTGGCCATCGCCCGAACCTATTTCTATCACATTGAGTGTTTGTTTGTGCGGGAAGAATTTCTGAGCAATGCTCTCTGCAAGCAACTGCATGAATCTGCCTGTAAACGCGCTTGCCCCCACGGTGTATGCATATTCTTTGTAATATTCACTTACATCTACATTGTGCAGGGTTTGTGCAGTCCAGCATCGGGTACACACATGTATGCTTATATCGGCCAGAAATTCCGGTTCTTCGGGGCTATGCAAGAAGTAATCGGTAAGCGGCATCTGCGGAAGATTCAAAAAAGGAATCAGATGCGTATTCTCGCACATCCTGCATTTTCTGATTTGAAGTATATCGGGCATGTCTTTTTATTTTTAAATAATGGCGTAAGAAATATATGGATCGAAAGGTGTGCGTTTAAGCTCAACATTTCGTATGCCCATGGTTTCGAGCAAGGCGAGTGTTTCACCCGGGCAGTTTCCTGCATTCAGTTCGTCGAAAGCAAGTATGCCGCCTTTCGGAATGCGGGGCAGTAATTGCAGGATAGCTTCTTTGGTGGGATCGTATATATCAAAATCGAGATACAACATAGAAATAATTGTATGCGGATTCGATTTCAGATATTCGGGGATGGTATGGATTACATCGCCCTGCACGAGCTCTATTTTGGGAATATGACCTATGGCTCTGTTTTTATCGAACAGTTCTATTCCCGTTTTTAATTCCTGAACGATGGAGTCATGCGAATACAAATCTCCCGTTTTCCAATGGGTTTCCTGGTTGGCATCGGCTTCCGAAACTGAGGGAAATCCGGCAAAAGTATCGAATGCTATTATTTTGCGTGTATGGTTGAAGGGTTCGTATATGGACGAAAGTTGGGCGAATGTAAATAAGCCCTGCCCCATATATGAGCCGCATTCTACTATGGATCCCGTAACAGGGAGTTGAAGTTTGAATAGTTCGTTCTTGGCCAGAAAACGAGATATATCTTGACGGCGGACATATTTGCTGAATGCCTGAAGCTTTTGCGATGTGCTCAGCTTACTTTCCTCAAAGTAATTCTGATATTCATCAAACAGTTTTTTCTCTGTGGAAGTGTGTTTATGTTCGTTCTGAGGCAGAAGATTTTGAGTCATATATGTTGAGGTGTTTGTATCGCTATGGTTTTCTGAAGTCCTTGATAAATATTGAATTTCGGTTGCCACCCGGTGAGGCGGCTCAAGCGTTGGATATCTGCTTGCATATACATTACTTGGTCTGGTCGGTATGGTACTGCACCATAATTGACCACAGATGCGGAGTGCAGCAATTGCCTGATGTGTTCTATGATTTCTTTTAGTTGAGTAGATGTTCCCGAGGCCAGATTGCATACTCCGAGCGGCGTATCGGCTTTGATTGAAAGCAGAGCGTTTACGGCATCTTCTATGTACAGATAGTCCCAATACTGAACAGCCAGGGTAGTGTCAAGCGGCGAGTTCTGTTTCATTTGTTCAATCACATATGGGATAAACCATTTATGATTGTCGTTGGGGCCATAGAGCGAAAATAACCGCAACCAGGAATGATGCATTCCATAGTTTTGGCACAATTGTTCGGTGAGTTGCAAGGCTGCCAATTTGGCTTTTCCGTACATGGTGGTAGGCATGCAGGGCTCATCTTCGGTGATTGTTTTGTCCAGATTTCCGTATTCGGCTTGCGAACCAATGCCCAGCCAATGCATTGCACCCAAATGATGAGCCAATTGCACAGAGGCCAGCATCAAGGGAATATTTACCGTTACCTGCTCAGGTTGGTTGCGCTCTGTGCCAAAAACACCATTCCACGCAAATTCAAAATACATGCTTCCAAGGAATGTTTCTTTAGGGATACTTTCAATGATTTCAGTGGGTAGATGATTATATGTAAGTATGGTGGTATTTGTATTCCGGGAAAAAGCACTCAGGTCTGATGAACTTCTGGCGACTATGACTACCTGAGCCTGCAATGCCTGAAGAGCCTGATAAAAATTCTTTCCCAAATAACTGGTAACCCCACTTATCACTATCATATTTTCATTCATTTACATCCAGACTTTGTAAATAAAGCTTGAGTTGCAGGTCGGTGATTATTTTTCCGCTTTCGTAATATTCGCGGTACCATTGGATAGTGTTTTCTATGGCACAATGGCTCCAACGGGGTTTCCATCCGAGCAGATTTGTGGCCATCGATGAATCGAGTTTCAGTATCCCGGCTTCGTGGAAGGCATTGTTCTGCACTTGTATTTCGAAAGAGATTCTGGGCCATATTTTTTGGGCAAACATCACCATTTGTTCAACTGTATAGCTTTCGTTGGGCGTGGCACCAAAATTCCATGCTTGCGCTGCCGCTGTATCTCCCAGTAGCAGTTTCCTGCCAAGCAGCAGATACCCATAGAGTGGTTCGAGCACATGCTGCCATGGGCGAATGGCCATGGGACTGCGTATTACGACTTTCTGATTGCTGAAAGCAGCACGCACAATATCGGGAACCAGCCTGTAAGCAGCCCAATCGCCGCCACCTATCACATTGCCTGCACGTGCACTGGCAAGAAGTACCTGATGTGTATGGTTATAGTCTTTAACCGGAAAAAACGAATTGCGGTAGCTCTCTGTAATGATTTCGGTGCATGCTTTGGATGCACTGTACGGGTCGAAACCTCCCAGCCTGTCGGTTTCGCGATATGGGAAAATCCATTCTTTGTTCTGGTAGCATTTATCGCTGCTGATTATCACTACCGCTTTTACTGAATCTGTGTGCCTGCATGCTTCCAGCAAATTGGCAGTACCTGAGATATTTGTGTGGAATGTTTCGAGCGGATTCTTATACGACTCTATCACCAAGGGCTGAGCTGCCAGGTGAAATACTATTTCGGGTTTGGTTTCTTGCAAAAATGAGAGCAAAGCCTCGTAGTTCAGAATGGTATTCAATTCCGAACGAAATGGAGGATTTAATAAATCATGATGACTGGGCGTGCTATTGGGAGCAAGTGCATATCCGAAAACCCGGGCGCCAAGTTCGGCCAACCAACGAGCCAACCAGGAACCTTTAAACCCTGTATGCCCCGTGACAAGTACATTTTTGTTCCGGTACGTAGCTTGCAAATCCTTACTGCCTACCACAATTTCCATTTTGCGTTGTTTTCGTCCCACAATTTATTCAGGTAGCGCTCATCGCGCAAGGTATCCATGGCACGCCAGAAACCAAGATGTTTGTATGCAAAAAGCTCACCATTCCGGGCAAGGTTTTCAAGCGGTGATCTTTCGAATATGGTTTCGTCGTTCTCAATATAATCGAGCACACTGGGCTCGCACACAAAGAACCCGCCATTTATCCATGATCTGTCGTCTTTGGGTTTTTCCATAAAACTATCTACTCTGCCTTCGGGCGACATCTGAATAAGGCCGTAACGTTCATCCGGCTGCACCGAAGTAAGTGTGATGCTTTTGCCATGATTTTTATGAAATTTAAACAACTCTGCCAGGTTTACATCAGCCACTCCATCGCCATAGGTTACCATGAAGGTATCATTCTCTATATAAGGAGCTGCTCTTTTTATGCGTCCACCGGTTTGTGTATCCATGCCGGTTTCGAGCAGGGTTACTTTCCAGGGTTCGCTGGTATTGGTATGTATTTGCATCTGGTTGTTGGTCATATCAAAGGTTACATTGCTATGATGCAAGTAGTAGTTGGCAAAAAATTCTTTGATGACATTGCCTTTGTAACCGAGCAGTATTACAAACTCATTGAATCCGAAATGCGAATATATCTTCATGATATGCCAGATAATGGGCCTACCACCAATATTTACCATTGGTTTGGGAATAGAGTCGGTCTGCTCGCTCAATCTGGTGCCATACCCTCCTGCTAGTATCAGTACTTTCATTATAGCAAAATTATAAGTTCACGGTATTATCACAGCGTATACACAAATATACAGATTAATTGTTTGATTGTGGCGCTTCGGGAGTACTTGGTTTATTATTTCTGTAAAAAGGCAAATACAGTCCTCCTGCAATTACGAGTACCATATTTAACGCAAAGAACGAAATAGAATAAACAAAAGCCTGATTATCATTCACACCATATTGAGCCAGAAAAAAGATGAGCGATAGCTCTCTGATTCCGGTTCCTGCAAAGAAAAATGGTATGTACGATACAAAAACCAAAATGGGGAAAACGATGAAACTAATCATGAAACTGACTTGTAAATGAAGCATTTTCATAAGCAGCCAAACCAGCATTACATTTCCGAAGTAAATGAGCAATGACAAAAGTACATTTTTCACTTGTTGTGCCATATTCAACATTTTAAACTGAGATTGAATAAGGCTTATTTCAGTGATATACGGATTCAATCTGGCGCTCAGTTTGGTTCTTCCGGCAAGGCTTTGCAATATTTTAACTGTGATAGGAGAAAAAACAAGCGCAACTACACCAATGAAAGACAAAGAAGTTAATATGAGGGTTATTTTTTGGTGATAGGTAAAAAGCTCGGGCGAAAACACAATACTGCCGAATATAAATGGAACAAGAATAAGTAGGTTGATGATACGGGTATATGCCAAAGCACCTGCTAATCGTATTTTGGAGTTGTGTATGCGTGAAAACATATACCACGAAATGCCTGCTGATGCCAACTCCCCGGGCAAAAAGAAAGCATAAAAATTGGAAATGAATTGTACTTTGAAAATGGATAGCGTAGGCAGTGGTATTCCTATCTGTCCGAAAACATACCGGACTTGTAAGGCAGCAAACCACCTGAGAATAAACACAAGAACAAGAACAGCAAAAATAAAATATGCATTCACGTCTGAGAGTACCTGCCCAATAGCCAAATAATCTGTGTATTGAAAGAAAACATATCCCAGAAGTGATACACTGAATACTATTTTGATAAATGTGCCTGCTTGTTTTTTTAGTTTGTTCATCGATATTCCTTAGAGTTGCTTAGAGCGTTCTATTTGTTTATTCATAAGCTCCTGTCGCTCACTGTTGTCAATGATGGGCTTTGGTTCATACCTCGAAGCAATGTACCTGCAAACCCCATTTGGCAGCAAAAAGGCAAGCATCCCCATCAGAAAAGCTAGTTTATGATACAGACCTAAACCTAAAAATACGGTAATTAACTTAATGAACTTTTGTTTAAAAAATATCATGGCATTGTCATATTTGGCTTTAGCCAGAATAATATGCCCCGCTATACTCAAAAAACCTTTACTAAATACAAGCTCTTGTACACTCCGATTGCGCATACGGCTGTCGGTGACATGCTGGCAAACGTGCATATGCGCCAGAGCCAGATCGAAATTTGTAAATCCATGCAATTCATTGTTGCCACTTTTTATTATTCCGCGCTGGGTTATATACACCCTTTTGTTCAATTGCAGCATTTTGTTGTAAAATGGGAAATGATTGAACATATTGTCCGAAAATTTATATGCGGCGCGAATGACATCATCGCTGAATTCTTTAGTCTTATAAATGGTAGATGATGCGAATAATACTACTGAAAAAAACATGTTGTGTTTTTCCAGCATATCTCTGGTGTTTATGTATTTTCCATATAAATTATTCAGGTCGCGCCATCCCCCGGTAATAATAAGGTCTGCTTCTCCTGATGCCAACGCCTCTTCCAAATCTGCAAGATGGGTAAAATCATACACATCATCGTCCATCACAAGCCAGGTATACTCAGCTTCTGCCAGTTCTACGGCACGCATCAGATTGGCACTGGCCCCCAAGTTTTTTTTATGTCTGATGATGGTAATATTGGGGTAAATTTCTTTGAAATGAGAACAAACTTCTGGTGTGTTGTCAGTTGAACAGTTATCGAGAATAGTCCACTTGCAGCTCAGAAACGGTGATTCTGAAAATTGCATGAGGGTGCGGCTAAGCAATGAAGCACGGTTATAAGTAATGAGTAATATTTCGAGGTTGTACATCTGTTTAAGCAGGAGGTATTTGTTATGCTAATCTTAATTTAGCATCAGAAAACATCAGACTTCATTTTCTCAGTAAGCATCAAATCCTGCATCTGACTCATCTTCCATATTTAACACCACTTTTTTGGATTGGTGGTTGTTAGTATATTTTTTGTATTGTAC
>JAIFMY010000127.1 GCA_020048155.1 Bacteroidota bacterium | reverse complement strand
TCGGTCAGTTTTTCGCCTGAATTGAAATATGTTTTTCCTTCAGAATCTGATATCTCAAAATCCCATGCATGTAGCCATTGTCCTTTGTGCGTATATGCCCCATTGTGTGCTTGTGTAACCTGCCAAATTCCTGAAAAAGGCAAACTGATAGGTACAAAAAAAGAACTATTAAAGCGTTGAACGCTTACACGGTAATGATACAAATTGTGTTCGGGGCTATGGTGTTGTACTGGAACTTCAATAAGCTCAGCAGATGGCGTATAGCGCAACTTTAGTACATAAAGAAATAGCAATACCAGTGCATTGAATGGCAACGAATATATGCCCAACGCGAAAACGGCAAAAACCTTGTTGGCTGCCACTGTGAGCAATACCGACAATGGAACCAAAATAACCACAAACAGAAATGTCTGGCGCGAAGGAATGAGAAAATATCCGCCCAATGCCATGGCTGTGAGTATGTAATTGAAGCCCATATAGGAGTAGCTAAGCGTTTGGGTATCTATACCCAATGCCATGTGAAACAAGTATGCTGTACCAAAACCCAGAATAGACAATAAAAAGCTGATGCGTGAGTAAATAAGTATTCCGAGCATGACCAAAAAACCAGCAAACCAGCCACTCTGAAAGAAAATAGCCGCAAGCGAACTGAGGTAAGTTTGCATGAAATCCGGCACATCCCAATCGTTTATCTGGTGGTAAAGTTGCACCAAAGAATTGCCGCCAATCTGGTACAGCTCGTTGGCGGTATATATGCCTCGCTGGCTAAGTCCTAGGGTAAAAATATCGTTAATGGACAGCGATGTGAGCCACATGCCCAGCAAAAACGGAATGCTCAGAAATGGCAGTCCGTATTTGTACAAAATACCTTCGAGTGATAAGGATATAAAGAATGTAAACATAGCCACCACCGCCACCAGCAGATACAACTGCCACGATGGCTCGAAGTATACACCCAATCCCAAGCCTGCAAGCAATGGATTGAAACCATAGGTACCATCCTGCATGCTTTTGCGGTTGTAGCCCATCAGGTTTACAATGAGATAAACCGTAAGAATAGAAACAACTCCAGCTAGCCCCACAGTCCAAGTCACAAAACTTACCAACATCAGAAAAACACCCAGCAGGCGGTCTTGAGCAAAAAAAACTTGTGAATGGCTGAATAGAATGGTATCAGCAATGCTTTTGGGTTGGGTTTTAAAGGACATGAGCTATACTACACATTAAATTTTTTATACACATCCGGCACTAATTCATTTGAAGTGATGGTTTCCGGAGTTTCAGCCTTGCGCAAAAGGTATACTTGTTTATCGGCGCCTATCAGTACAATATTGGGACGAAGGGTTATAAATTGCATCCACTGTGTCATGTTGTATGCCCCTACCCTGCTTATGAGCACATGCTCGCCTGCATTGAGTGCAGGAAATTGCACCGAAGCTCGTATCACATCGATATTCATGCACAAAGGCCCGTAAATGGTGGTGTCTTCTACATTCCCCGAAACAGAATTGATAGGGACAACTGGATAGTCATACCAGAATGATGCAAATAAGAGGTTTACACCAATATCTATAATCATAGCCCTTCGGCCATCGGATAAGCGCTTATTGGCAAGCACACTGCCTGCAATGTAACCTGCATCATCTATGAGTGCTCTGCCGGTTTCGAGAATAAGCAATGGTAAATTTTGCGGGTCGAGTTCAGAACTAAGCAATACACCGGTAATAGCCTCGGCAAACTGCTCAAAAGTAGGTGTAGTATCAATACCAGGAAGATATGCCCCCTTCAGTGTATTTTTGGAAGGAAAGCCACCGCCCATATCTATATACTTCACATCAAAGTTATATTTGCGTTTCAAGCCGAGTATAAGGTCTACCATTTTGGTGGTAGCAGTGGTATACGCCTGTACCGATGATATATAGGTACCAATATGAGTATGAATACCTACCAAATCGAGCTTTCCGCTAATCATGATTCTATTCAGTGCATTCCATGCTTCACCGTTTTCATAATTAAAACCAAACCGATCCCATTTTGGATAAATACCGGTATCCATATTCACCCTTATGGCTACTTTGGGCCTGCGGGTTAGGGTATCAGACAATTTGAGTATCAAATATAGCTCATCGAAATGGTCGATATGAATGAGAGAACCATTGTTGATGGCCAATATCAAATCTGCTTCGCTCTTGTCAGGACCATTGAAAATGATATGTTGCGGCTCTACCCCATTGTTTATAGCCTTATGGTACTCAAAGCCCGAAACCACTTCAGCCCATGAGCCTTCCTGATGGAAAATATTACATACGGCATCTAAGTAATTGGTTTTGTACGACCATGCAAACTGCACCCTCGGGTAGCGGGTTGAAAATGCCCTGTATGCATCCTGATAGGTGCGGCGTATGGTATTTTCGGATAAAATAAAAACAGGAGAACCGTATTGTGCCAAAATGGATTTCACATCTACACCATCAATTTTGCTGATTGGCTGGATGCGGGTTTTCATTCCAAATTTATCAGGTACACCTGCTGAAACACGGTTTATAATTGGCCGTTCATAATTTGCTTTCGTCATAATTCAATTTATTTTCCAGTTCACCAAAAATTGATAATTGCTCGAATTGGCTGATGTCGCCAATGAGGTCGTATGAGTATCGTATAAACATTTTGCCAACCTGATATGTAGAAAAAGGCTCAACAGGTTGTTTCATGGCAAGTTTCACGAGTGCTTCAGGTATATTTTGCCCGGCGCCTACTGCCAGATAAACCCATGCCGGAATGCGCGGATTTATTTCAATAAGAAAATATTCACCAGCATTGGTTTTTATCATTTCTATTTCCATACCACCACGCCATTTCGATTCGGTGATGATTTTGCGCGTCAGATTGAGCATTTCCTTATCGCTAAGAGTAATACCACTCCATGCTTTTCCTTTGTCTGTAATAAATTGTTTGCGCATGGGCACTGCTCCTATGGTATTTCCTAAACCATCGCCAAGTGCTACCACATTTACTTCAGTGCCTTTTATAAACTCTTGTATGATAATGGGCAATCCCCATTTCGCGCTTATTTTATTGAAATGTGAGATCACCTGCTCTGGATTGTAAGCCAGATAGGCATCATAGTATTTTCCTTTCACCAATAGTGGATATTCAAACTCATTGCGCAAATCGGCTATATCGTTGTAGCTCGATATGGCTTTGCTATGAGGCACTTTTATTCCGTATTTTTTGCCATATTCAGGTAAATTGGCTTTGTGCCTTTCATCAAATTGCTCAAAAGTGGGCAAAAAAGTATGTATATTCCAATCCAGAAGCTCTTTCTCAGCTTTCATGAATGTGTAAAGTTCAGCATCGAAATTGGGAATAAGAACATTAATGTTTTCCTTTTGCTGTATATAATCAATGCGCTCAAGCATGGCCTCCAAACCGCTGCTGGGATATGGAATCTGGTAAGTTTTGTCAACCATACCGGGCATATAAATACCGGGTTCCAGATTTTCGTATGCCAATCCTATGATGCGGACATCGAAACTGCTCGCCTCGCGAAGCGCCCTTATCACTGGAATACCCGGCCCCGGATTGTCGGTGTTGTTGAGCCCCGTGACGGCAATATTAAGTATAGGTTTACTCATACTTCATTTGGTGTTTCGGTGAGATTGAGCTGCTGCAAGGTTAGCAAGAAGTCGTTGAGATTGTGTTCCAAAGTATAACTATCTACTTCGTATTTGTCGAGTAAATTTTGAGTGATATTCTGAATATCCAATCCTTCGTGCAATAAGCCCAGAATTTGGAGTCCAATAGGATTTACGGTAAAAGACTCGCCAGTATCGGGGTCAAAAATAAAACCAGTTTGGCTGATGGCTATGTTCTTTCTGAGTGAAAACATATGAGTATGATTTAGATGTTAATATTCAGTTTATCTATATTTTACTAAACTTTATTCAACTTTGACAAAGCTGAAACCTTGCCAAAGTTGAATATTATATAATACTTATGAGAGTTTAGAATTCAATGTCTTTGGTTTCGCCATTTGCAGTAACCGTGATGATGCGGTCGCAAACTCCTGTTCCATAATCGTATTTCACAATACTGCCATCAGAATAAACCACTTCAATTACTCCACTTACGGGCAGGTAGCAACCACTGTTGTAAAGCAACGGGGTAGTAATGGTGGCGGTAAAGGTGAGGCCATTTCTTTCGATACCTGTAGTTACACCATTTACAAGATATTGGTCATCGGCGAAGAAAGGTGAGTTTGCACCAGCAACCATTTCACTCTCGCGTTGCATATTCCACTGGAATACCACGGTGTCATTTTTGGTATAAGTACCGTTTTCGTGTTTCAGGGTGAAATGCAAATTGCCATTCTCGTTTTTGCCATTGTTGGTGATAGAGAATACGCCACCTATTTCTTCATCGTTCATAAAGAAATCGTCGTAAGTAACTGTGCGTATCGATGCGGAATCTTTCCAGAAAGCGGTCAGATTTACATTTATCTTACCTCTTCTGTACACGCTGTCATATCCCAGACAATTGGCAGTGCCATAGTCAACTGTCCAGTTGTGAGGCCAGAAAGCGCCATCTGCATTTCGGTTTACGGTGATGGTAAAACAATGTGGATGTGGATGCAGCTCGGTTGATTTTAATTCTGAGTCGTCGGCTGTTTCATCGGTATTCATAAAATCGAGACGAGCCAATAGCGTTGCAAAATCGGATGCAGAAGAACTTGTTTTGGTGCTTGAAATGTTGGTGTCGGTTTCTTTCGAGCAAGCTGCCATTATCAGCATTATTGCTGCTACGGCCATTAATTTTACATGAAATGTTTTCATAATCACTTTTGATTTATTAGTTATACTTTGGTGCCTCAGTTGATAAATATTTGAGACATTACAAAAGTAATTTGTATGTGCAGCCTTTTCATTACAGAATTTTGTAAATGATTTATAACTTTCATACCGATGTTAATGTTTTTTTGTTCGTTTTGTGTAAAATTCTGTCATGGTATTTGGTTTCAGATATCTTCCAGGTAGCGTTTAGGCTTATATTCCAACATTTTATACTCCGAAACTGAATATCCGGTTTCCTTCTTGAATTGGTTTGATAAATATTGCACACTGCTATATTCCATCATGTAGGCTATCTCACTCAAGGTGTATTCATCGCTTTCTATGAGGGTTTTTATGCGTTCAATTTTGTGGGCTATGATATATTTTTCGAGGGTAGTATTTTCGAGTTTTGAGAATACTTTGGATAAATATTGGTAGCTTAATCCTGTTTTTTCGACCAGATACTCAGATTTGCGGGCTATAGAGTCTGAGTTATTCATTTCGTGTATAAGCTCTATGACCGTGCGTTTTACTTGCTGCACTACTTTTTCTTCGCGTCCGGTGATGAGCTCAAATCCGGCTTCCTGCATTAATTTCTTGATTTTTGCCCATGTGATTTCAACCGGGTCGAATGAAATGTTTACCAATCCGGGTTCTATGCGCAATACTTGTATCTGATGGTTTTGGAGTGTCTGGCGTATAACCTGCTCACAGCAGCGGCTCAGCATATTTTTTACATGCAATTCTGCTTGTTTGCTTTCGGTAGGTTCGGCGTCCATGTTGGTCAGAAAAATATGGAATAGTAATGCTTATGATACAAACGTTGAAATTACTATTTTTTTTGCCTTTTACCAATGAAATAAATATTTTTTAGGTTAGTGTTTTGTATTTATTCACCATCCGGCAATTGACTAAAATACTTGTTCACAAAAGTGATTTGACCTTGACGGAATAGGTTTTCGCAAAAGAAATTGATTAGAATTCCTTTGGGTACTTTCAGCATCATCATATACGACAATATCTGTGCGTGATATACTGGATGAATATCTGTTACAGTCTTTAACTCAATAATTATAAGATCATCTACAAGGATATCGTATCTCAAATTTGTTTCTAATTCTAATCCTTTAAAATTGATTTTTACATTATTCTGTTGTTTCACTGAATGGCCATTTTTCTGGAGCAGATGTACAAAACAAGCCTCATATACACTTTCCAAGAGCCCTGGCCCTAATTCCTTATGGATATCAATTGCATATCCTATTATCTTATATGACAAATCATTAACTTTCTTTTTCGTAACCATTTTACTACATTTTAATGTCTTTTCTGGCTTAAAAATATAATTTATTCTTTTTCGTAGAATTGAGGACGGAATTTTTTAACATAATTTTTTATCACATAGACATATAATTTTTTATTAGATAGACACATAGGTTTATTAGGCACATAGTAACTAAAATTGTTTACAAACTTTTTCATATGTGCGTATTCATACTATTGTGCCTATGTGTTTAAACTAACTTACCCAACCTATGTGCCTATCCTAACCTTATGTGCCTATGTGTTTAAATCTTTTTATCCTTCCTATGTGCCTATTCTTGCTATGTGCCTATGTGTTTAAATCTTTTTTCCCATCCTATGTGCCTATTCTTACTATTGTGCCTATGTGTTTAAATCTTTTTTCCCAATCTATGTGCCTATTCTTACTATTGTGCCTATGTGTTTAAATCTTTTTT
>JAIFMY010000208.1 GCA_020048155.1 Bacteroidota bacterium | reverse complement strand
ACATATATATATTTGTAATTCTTATCATGAACAGCAATAGCGCCCCGATTATGCTCTATGATATAATGCATTAAGTCGTGCGAATGTTTTAGGGCATTCGCGCTATCTTCAGCATTTTCTTTGGCAGCATTCAGTTCAGTATTTATTTGGTTTAATACTTCGTTCATTTCTTGTAGTTGCAGCTCAGCTTGCTTACGTTTGGTGATTTCTAAAAATGCTGCAACAAAATGGTCGGGTTTGTATTGATATCCCACACAATCGTACCACCGCTTATTCGATTCCAGATAATTTTCGAAACGTATTGTTTCGCCGGTACGAGCCACTTTCCCGAATAATCCAATCCAATCGAAGGGGTCTTTTTCGATACCCGGAAAAGCCTCAGTAACCAATCTACCGCGTGGGTCTACTCCGGTAAGCTCCAGGTATGTGTCATTAGCATCCAGAAATAAGTAATCAATGGGCTTATCGTTTGCATCATTTACCATCACATGATAGGCCACGCCAATTGGTCCTTTTTCGAATAGCGCCCTGAATTTCCAATCAGATTCTTTCAATGCCTCTTCTGCTAGTTTGCGGTCGGATATGTCGTGGTAGTTCCCTAGAAAACCCTTAATTTCAGTGTCGTGTATGAGGTTTGAGATTGTAATCTTAATCCATTTGTAACTATTGTCTTTGCATAGATATCTGCACTCCATTGTGCCTATTGATTCGGGAACTTCTGCAAGGGAATTTAATAAATCCCGGGCCTTATCTTTATCATCGGGATGAACATTTACAAGTGCATGCTCGCCCACTAAATCTTCGGGTTTCCATCCAAAATATTTCTCTATATTCGGACTCTTGTATCTGTTTATGTATGCTTTATCAATAATAACTACTACATCGCCTATATTGGTTATCATTTTTGTATGTATGGCCATCTGATGAAATTTCTTTAACTCATGAATTAGCTCATCCTTTGTTTTGTTCTGATAATCCATAACTTTAGCAATTTACTGGCGTAAAAGATGTTCCAGAATATTTTCCAAACACAGCTGCTCCTAGCAACTTACTTTTACACCATATAAATTTACAACAAAAAGCGGATTTAATATATTTTTTACGCACAAGGTGAATATATTTTCGCGCCCACTCTTTTATTGCATATTTTGATAATCAAAATACCCTAGAAAACCTTCAAGGTTCTTGGACATAAAAGTCTTTAACACTTCGAAATTTGGATTATATTGCAAAAATACCTTCCGCGGCTAAAAATACACAGAATAATTCGCAATTTTATCGTTCCAAATGTTTCCAATATTCTGGGCCAAATCCAGTCCGTTTTATTTTTTTTTGCAATTGTATATTGCTCATTACATGAGAGGGGAGCCATGTCCTACCCACACCTAAAGAAAAAAGGGGAATAGAACTTCATCCAGCTCCATATGGGATAAAATAAAGGCTACCTCACTTTTGAAAAGGTGAGTTAGCCTTGGATAAGTTTAAAAAGGATTGTTATGTTATTAAATAAAGATTAGGGACGAATCATGGTTTGAGTACGATCGGGACCGGTAGATATAATTTTTACTTTTACTCCGGTTTCCTTTTCAATGTATTCTACAAAATTGCGGAACTGAATGGGTAAGTCGCTGTACTCGCTATCAAATTTGAGTTCTGTTTTCCAGCCTTCAAAACTTACATACTCCAAATTTTCAACTTGAGCCAAATCGAAAGTAAGCTTATCGGTTTTGCCTTCCGAAGTATGGTAGTGTGTAGCTATGTGAATTTTGTCGAACGTATTGAGCACGTCAGATTTAGTGATTATCAGGTCGGTTACACCATTTACCATCACCGAATAATTGAGTGCTACCAAATCGAGCCAGCCACAACGGCGAGGGCGACCGGTAGTAGAGCCAAACTCATGGCCAGCAGCTCTAATGGCTTCTCCAGTGGTATCTTCCAATTCGGTAGGAAAAGGACCGCTCCCCACACGGGTACAGTATGCCTTAAATACACCATACACCTTGCCTATAGACGATGGGGGAACTCCCAGTCCTGTGCAGGCTCCTGCAGTAATGGTATTGGATGAAGTAACAAACGGATAGGAACCAAAATCAATATCGAGCAAAGTACCTTGCGCACCTTCGGCCAATATTGACTTGCCTTCTTTTAAGAGGTTGTTTATGAAATACTCGGCGTGAATGATGGGAAAACTTCTCAGAAAATCAATGGCATCGAGCCATTTATCGTCCAACTCTGTTACATTAGAAGGAAAATTGTAAAATTGAAGCAGCTCAAGGTGCTGTTTTACAATCTTTTGGTATCTTTCTTTGAAATCTGGCCGTTTTATATCGCCCACGCGCAGGCCGTTTCTGCTTATTTTGTCGGTATAAGTAGGGCCTATTCCACGTAGGGTGCTGCCTATTTTTCCGGTACCTTTAGCTGCTTCTTGTGCAGCATCTATGAGCCTATGGGTAGGTAGTATGAGATGTGCACGATCCGAAATGACAAGGTTTTTTAAATCTTGCCCAACCAGTCGCAGTGCCTCCACCTCTTGTCTGAAAGTAATGGGGTCTAATACTACTCCACTGCCTATGATGTTGGTAATATGTGGGTGAAATATACCGGATGGAATGGTATGAAGTACAAATTTCCGGTTGTCAAATTCGAGTGAGTGACCAGCATTGGGACCTCCCTGAAAGCGAGCCACTACTTGGTATGTAGGTGCCAGCACATCCACAATTTTCCCTTTGCCTTCGTCGCCCCATTGCAGGCCCAGCAGCACATCTATTTTCATATCTTATAAAGCGTTTATTTTTGAATTTCCTTTTTCGATTTGCATTCTTTACACAGGCCGTAAAAGTATAAAGAATGATACGAAACTTCAAATTCCATCAAATCGCTTACGGTAGTTTGTATCTCTTGTATGCGGGGATCGCAAAACTCCACAACTTTGCCACAATTGGTGCAGATAAGATGGTCGTGTTGCTTACATTCATGGGCTTTTTCAAACTGTGCTATATTTTTACCAAATTGGTGTTTTACCACCAAGTTGCACTCCAAAAGCAATTCAATAGTATTGTACAATGTAGCACGACTCACCCTGTAATTGCGGTTTTTCATGTATATGTACAATGATTCTATATCAAAATGCCCTTCACGCGAATATATTTCTTCCAGAATGGCATATCTTTCGGGGGTCTTCCGGTATCCTTTCTTTTCGAGATACTCTGTAAATATTTGTCGCACAGTATCTTTTGTTTCGGCGCAAACCATAATTAAGAATTAGATTAAATTGATATAAAACTAAACATTTCTTATCGATTCATCAACCTTATTTAGATTAATTTTAAATATTTATTCCAAAAAAAATTTGTTGGTGGCAAAAACCTTGCTGATGTTACTGCATTCTTTTGAGCGTGCGTATGCCTTTTATAGCCGAAATCTTGAGAAGTAGGTTGTTCATTTCAGCGTTGGAAATGACATACATATCTATGTTTACTTTGAAGTTGTTTTGATCAGCTTCGTAGTGTAAGCACCGTATGTTTATATTGGTGTGTTGTGTAAGCAATTGTATCAGGTTGCTTATTACGGCCATGTGCTCAATACCAAGCAATTCGAGTTTAACGAGAAAAGAATTTACACGCTGCGTCCCCCAGAGCAAAGGCAGATAGCTATCGGCATCTTGCATACGGGCCTGGTTTACAACCTGGCAGGTGGTTTTGTGTACCACCATGTGCTGATACGAATATAATAATCCTGCTACCGGGTCTTTTGGTAAGGGCGAGCAGCATGTTGCAAACTCAAAATCTGCAATTCGTTTATTCGGATTTATGTGTACGGGGTTGCCTTTCTCATCGTTGTAATACTTGCGGTAAGCTGATGCCGGCCTGAGTTGCCAAAGTTTTATAATTTTTTGCGAAGAACGTGTGCTCAAAATCTCTTCAAGTGCAGGGTTAGTAACCTTGCCACCCCCTATGCCGGCGTATAGCTGGTCTTTGGTGCGTATACCAAGTTGCGACGCAAATTTCTGAAAAATATGGTTGTTCAATCGAATGGATTTCGATTCAAGCAGTTGTTCCAATTGTTTTTTCCCTCGCAAAATAAGAACTCTGCGTTTTTTGGCAAGAACTGCTTTTATAGAAGTGCGTGCCTTTTGGCTTATGGCAAAATCAAGCCAGTTTTCTTTTGGTGTCTGTTTTTCTGATGTGAGTATCATGATGCGGTCTCCACTCTGAAGCACATACTCCGGGCTCACCGATTTGTGGTTTACCTTGGCACCTATGCAGTGGTTTCCTACCTCAGTATGCACCAGATACGCAAAATCGAGCACTGTACTATTATAGGGCATTCGCACCAGTTCGCCTTTGTTGGTAAATACAAAAACATATTTGATAACCATTTGAGTGCGCTCGTAGTCGAGAAATGCAAATGGATCGTGATCCTGTAGTTTTTTATGTTCCTTTAGTTTGTAAAGGGTGCCATCAAACGGATTTTCGTTGAGTGTAATGCCTTTGTATTTCCAATGGGCAGCAAAACCGTGGCTTGCAATTTCGTCCATGCGATTGCTGCGTATCTGCACCTCAACCCAATTAGAGTTTTGGTCCATAACGGTTACGTGCAGCGCCTCGTAGCCATTTTCTTTTGGGCTGCTTATCCAGTCGCGTGTACGGTCATGCTTAGGGGTGTATATAGCGGTCACCAAATTATATATGTGCCAGCATTGTGTTTTTTCTGGAATTCCCTCTATAGCGTTGTAAATGATACGAATGGCATAAATATCATAAATTTCATCAAAACTTACCTTTTTCTTTTGCATTTTATTCCAAATGGAAAAGATGGTCTTTACCCTTCCGCTTATTGCATAATTCATATTCTCACTGTCGAGCATTTCAATGATAGGCAGGGTAAATGTATTGATGGCATGCATGCGTTGTTTTTCGCTGCCAAGCAGTTTCTGATTTATTTCATTGTAAATTTGTGGCTGCAATATTTTAAAACTAAGGTCTTCGAGCTCCGATTTTACATCGTAAATGCCAAGGCGCTGTGCCAAAGGTGCATATATCTCGAGGGTTTCGGTGGCCAGGCTTTGCTGGTTAGGTACATTGCCGGAAGCAATATTGCGAATATGATAAAGCCTGTCTGCTAGCTTTATCATCGTTACCCTCAGGTCGTGCGAAACGGTAAGCAACAGGTTTCGATAATCCTCGGCCCTTGCGGTGAGTTCGTTGTGCATTTGCTTTGGTACCTTTGAAAGCCCTTCGAGTATGTAAGCTATATTTTTGCCAAACTGATGCTCAATATCAGCTAGGGTGTATTCGGTTTCTTGCAATACATGATGCAGCAAAGAGCAAGCCGCAGCCTTGGTTCCCATTCCAATTTCTTCAGTCACTATTTCAGCCACTTTGAGTGGGTGCCACATAAATAGCTCTCCATCTGGTCCTCTGAGTCCCCGGTAGGCATTCATGGCAAAAGTAAACACATTGCGCAGTAGTTGCCGGTTGGCATCGCCTACACAATTCTGGCAATTAAGAAGATAATTATCAAAATATTCTTTTACTTCAATTTCTTCATCTGTCAGGTTTTCAATTACCATTGGCAGGATAGGGGTGTTAGTAGTTAAACAGCTGTTTTATAATTTTTATTATAATTAGTATATCAATCATGCAGCCTTACTATGCGGTTCATCCCTGGAATTTTTTTCAACCCATCCATGATAGAATCCAGCTCAGCCTTGTTGTGCACTTCAACTTGTATTTCGCCATTGAAGGTTTCGTTTGGTGCAGAAATATTTACTGAATGCATATTCATGCCTGCTTGCTCGTATATTACATGTGCTATATCGGCTAGCAATCCGGTACGGTCGCTACCTGTAAGCATGATGCGGACCAAAAAGCGCATTGATTTGAAATTTCCCCATTCTACAAGTGCTACGTTCCTTTTCTCGTTGGCACCATGAAAAATAGTATTGTTGCAGCGGCGGCTGTGTATGAATATGATGCCCTCTTCCTTGCGGTATGCAATGGCATCGTCTCCGGGTATTGGGTTGCAACATTTGGCATATACAAGGTGATGATGATCGGTAGTTTCGTCTAACCTAAATGGAATCTTAGAATTAAACTCCACTTCGCTGGTGAGCAGATAGGCTTTTTTCTTTTTTGGTGAGAAAAACCCAAAAAAACTGAATCGGGAATTGTTTTGAGACAAAAAATCCTTTATTTTCTGATATAGTTTTTCAGCGGTCACCGTATTGTTGCCAATATTATAGTATAGTTGGGTTACGTCGGGCATATCAAATTGGGTAATCAAATGCGAAAGGACTTCTTTAGAGGGTTCAATACCAAAATCGTTGAACATTTGGCTGAGTTTGGCTTGCCCCGAGTCAGCTATAATTCTCTTTTGCTTGCTGAAATAGCCCCTGAGCATATGCTTGGCCTGTCCGGTAATAACTATATTGAACCAGCTTTGGTGCGGCTCAACCTGCGGGCTGGTGAGTATCTGAATTTTGTCGGAACGGTTGAGCACATAGTCGCGCCCTACCCTTATTCTATTTACTATGGCACCATCGCAGGTGAGGCCCAAATCGCGATGTATAGTAAACGCATAGTCGAGGACAGACGCCCCTTTGGGAAGCTTTATGATTTCGTTTTTGGGCGAAATAACCTGAATTTCACTTGCGATGAAATTTCCTGAGAAATCTCGCAAAAAGTCGAGTGCATTCGATTCGGGGTCTTGCAATTGCTGTGTGATGCGGGTAATCCATTTCTGGCGCTCCGTATTGCTTTTGTGAAAGTCTGAAAATTTTTCAGATGGATAGCCACGGTCACCAATATCTTTCATGCGCTGTGTCATGATTTGTATTTCGGTCCAATCGTCTTGCCCTTTGGCCATCAAATTGAATATAAGCGCCTGAAAACCATTGCTTCTGGGTATGATGATATAGTCCTTTATGCTGGTATAATCCAGCTGGAATAACTGTGTTTGTCCGGTAAGTTGCAAATAAACCCGGTAGCACAATTCGCGTTCATCGTCTTTCTCATTTGTATTTAAAATTATCTGAATGGATCTGAAGTTATGTAATGATGATAAATCCATTTTTTTTACTTCCAGTTTTTGCCAAATCGAATAAAGAGATTTGTGTGCTATATCGGTTATAAAATCGATACTCATTTCGGTGAGGATGGATGTAATTTGCCTCGAAAGTTGATCAAACATTTCGTGGTTTTGTTCCTCAATTTTGTTTATTTTTTCGCTTAATTGATCATATTCTGGCTTGTGCAGATATTTAAAGCTGAGGTTTTCCAGTTCATTTTTTATGAGGTACAAACCCAGTTTAAAGGCCAGTGGGGCATATATGTGCAGTGTTTCGGCAGCTTTGTTTACAAGTTTATTGTCCGAAAGGCCATCCATAGTGCGCATATTGTGCACTTTATCTGAAAGTTTTATAAGTATGATGCGCAGGTCTTTGGGAATGGAAGTAAGAATTTTGGCAAATGTGGATGCTTGCTCATTAATACCTTTATCTTTCGAGTTTACTTTTATTTTGGTTAGTCCGTCTACTATATCCGATACATTTTTACTGAACTGCTGTTCAAGATATTCGAGTTTGAAATTTGGATTATCTTCTACTACATCGTGAAGCAGAGCACAAATAATTGATGTGGCTCCCAGACCTATTTCATTGCTTGCTATAATGGAAACTGCAATGGGGTGATTTATATAAGGTTCGTTGGTAGTTTCTCTTTTTTGGCCTTTGTGCGCAGAATATGCGATGGTTAGTGCACGCTTAAAATCCCGATATTCGTTTTCTTTAAACGTTTTGGTTTTTAACTCATTGATTAGATATTGATATAATCGGTCAATATCTTCATAATCCTCGTTTGATAGATTTTCAAGGGGCAACATACGCTGTTACTATTGATTTGCAAATTATTTTTTTCTTAGTGCTGGTACTCCGGGTTGGGTAGGTTTGTAAAGTTACAAAAAAGTTACCGAATTATAGCAACCCAGCCACTTACTTTTTTCAATTCTTTGTTTTCGCCTGCATACTCGGCTACATACATATACACGCCTTGAGGCAAATCCTTTCCGTTATATGTTCCATCCCAGTATTGGTTTACATTTTCTGTTTCAAAAATAAGGGTTCCGGTACGGTCGTATATTTTGAGATTGTAAGTAGTAATATTGTTAACAAACGGTCTGAAATACTTGTCGTTTTCGTTGCTTCCGCCGGGTGCTATGGCGTTGGGAAAACGTATACTGCCGGCTGCTGTCACACATATATTATTGCTTTTCCATATGGTGTTTCCGTTTTGAGCTTCTACCACAAAACAGCTACTGCCCGATGAAGATGTAATTGGCGATATGTCATAGTTATTCGCTTCGGCATTGAGGCTTATATAATCTGTAGATCCATTGTTAGTAACTATTAACCGCAAAATATCAGGCGCGTTGCCATATCCATCCGTATTCCAGGTAAGCAAATTTGGCGTTGTGGTACTCAAATTGAGCAAGAGTGGCCATAAGGTTTGGCTTTTGAGCAGCAAATTCGGGCAGTTGTTGTAAATTGCGACGGCAAACGAGTCCTGAATACTACTAAAATCATTAACGAAGCTAAAAGATCCATCAAGTGAGGTGCTTTGCTGCAATTCAATAGCAACTGGGGCAGGTTTAATTAGACTTACTTTTGCCACATCGGATGTATGGTCGTAGCTGCCACTTATTTTTATCTTACTGCCCGAAAGTGTTACTACTGAATCAATATTAATAGTTTGAGGCAATTGTGCCTGATATATATTCACTTCATACAAAGGGGATGTACTCACAGTGCCCAAGGTATGCATGTATCTGATGCGCAGCTGCACCGATGTATGGGTAGTTGAAATAGAAAAATCGGTAGCATTGCCGCTGGTTTGTTTATAGAGTATTTTATTGAGGCTTCCATCATTGTTGGCTTGCCATATTTGAATTTCGGTTATTTCAGCCTGAGCCCAGCCTGAGTAAGGTACCCAATCGGCAGAAATGCGCCCAAGGCAATTATCATAAGCAGCGCGACTGATTAAAATGGTTCCTACCGAGTCGGTGAGTTCACTATTATTATCTATATCGTTTGTAAAAGCGGATATGCGGTACTTCACTGATCGTTCCAAGGGTTTTGCACCAAAATATACAAAGCTCGTATCTTCCCAGTAAATAGCGTTTCCCGGCAATGTGTCGACTCCATGAAACGTACCATTCAATTTTCCGGGAACATTAAAAACTTGTCTGTAAACCACTATTCCATCTACCACTTCGCCCGAAAGCAGATGCCAAGCTAATGCTACGCGCGGTGCATTATTTTTGTATATGATAGATACAGAGTCAATAACAGGCCGCTGTGGTTGTTGAGCAAATGCTTTACCAATACCTAAAAATATGCCTGAGATAAGAATGACAGCAAATAAAAAACTTAAAAAATTAACTTTCAGCATGAATGGATATGTATTTATGAATAAGCTGATCAATTTCCGTGCGAAAATCAGCTTGATAAATATTTTCATGAAATAATTTGAGCCTGCTCATTAGTTTTACCATCAAATCTTTCTCTTCTTCGCTCAGGTTTCCGGCTACCAGAAACGAAAGGGCGTGCATTCGGTCGAATATGCTAATCATGAGGCCACGTCCTGTAAGCGATATACGTACCATCTTGCTTCTTTTATCATCTTCATTATCAAACTCTTCAACTAAATTCAGCAAAATGAGCCTTCTCAGAATATCAGTGCCCGAGGTGATTTCGAGCAGGTTGCGGCGTATCAATTCCGATTTTGTAATATGTACCTCTGTCATGAGTGTTGCAAGAAAGGAAAAATCGTCGAGCGAACGTATTTGCGTTCCCTCAAATGCTTTCTTTGCATAATGTTTTGCGTATTTGTATAAATAACCTATGAGGCTGCTCAACTGCACCTCTTTGTTGAGCGATACCTGATAACTCAATTCCATATTCGCAGATTCTGCATTTATTTTGGTCACCTCAAAGTTGGTATGTCTCTTGTGCATCCATTGAGCAAAGTTTTGAACCGAGACTTCCTCTGAACCATTTTCCTTTCGGTACATTACTGCCTGTTTTACTATTTCTTCTATGAACTCTATGTCATTCATGCCTGCATTTTTTTTACCCTAAATTTAATATTTTATTTTCAAATAATACTACATAATACGAACTTGTATAATTTATCTTCGTTTCTATACCGATTTCGTATCAGTTAAATTCTGTTAAATGTTTACTCGAAATTTTTTCGAATAAGTATAACAAGTAACTTTGCACTGTTTAATTTTAATACGTATAATATTAAACACAAAAATATATTTTATTATTTTGAAAGTATTGCAATACACACAAAAAATTTAAATTAAATGAGTTATATTCTAGGATTGGATCCACAAGAAAAATTTGATGAAACATTTGAAACTGTAAGAAGCCAAATACAATTCTGGCGCGAATCAGATACTGGTTTTACACTTAGGCAGCTTGAAATAATGCTCGACACTGAATACCTGAGGCTTGGCAACGACCAAAGCGGACGTGGTGAATACCAAACTGCAATATTGGAAGCTACCATTGCAGCCATAGAGGAACAATTGGTAATATGGAAAAAGGAACTCAATAATGAATAATTTCCCCAAAATAGAGCAAGCCATTGCCATACATTGGTTTCGCAGAGACTTGAGGCTTGAAGACAATCATGCCCTCTTTCAGGCTCTGTCGAGCGGTTTGCCTGTTTTGCCTATATTCATATTCGATTCCCGGGTTTTATCGCATTTCCCCAATACATCCGACAAACGCGTTAGCTACATATATGATGCATTGACCAAACTCAACGAGCAATTGCGCACAATTGGAAGCAGTTTGCTGGTATTGCATGGAACTCCAGAAGAAATTTGGGAAAACATTTGCTCGAAATACACAGTGAAGCAAGTATTTTTCAACACCGACTATGAGCCTTATGCTCGGAATAGAGATACTGAAATTCGAATGTTTCTCGAAAAAAATAATATTTCAGTTTCGGAGTATAAGGATCAGGTAATTTTTGAAAAAAATGAAGTTGTAAAAAGTGATGGCCTTCCTTACACTGTATTTACACCTTACAGCAACAGGTGGAAAAGTCAATTGCTTGAAATTAAACACTTTGGTAGCGAAAAACTGATTCACAATTTTATTAATACTGAATTTAACCCGATACCTGATCTCAATCAGATTGGTTACCAATATACTGCATACCACATTCCGAGTCAGGCCAATGTTTTGGACGAAAAAATACTTTCGTACGAACAAACCAGGGACATTCCGGCCATAAACGGAACAACCAGACAAAGTGTGCACTTACGTTTCGGGACTATTTCGGTGAGGCAACTTGCACAAAAAGCAAAACTGCTGAACGAAAAATATCTGAATGAGCTGATATGGCGCGAATTTTATATGCAAATACTCTGGCATTTCCCACACGTAGAAAAATCTGCTTTCAAGAAAAAATACGACCTCATAGCATGGCGCAACAACGAAGCTGAGTTTGAACGCTGGTGTACCGCACAGACTGGTTTCCCAATCATAGATGCCGGTATAAACGAGCTACTTCAGACCGGGCATATGCACAACCGTGTACGCATGATTGTGTCAAGTTTTCTGACCAAAAACCTGCTCATAGACTGGCGCTGGGGCGAAGCTTTTTTTGCACAACACCTGCTCGACTTCGAACTCTCGAGCAACAATGGTGGCTGGCAATGGGCTGCCGGCAGTGGCGTAGATGCTGCCCCGTACTTCCGCATTTTCAACCCCAACGAGCAAACACGCAAATTTGACCCAAAAGGTGAATACATTCGCACATGGGTTCCGCATTTCAATACTTTTTCGTATCCACAGCCTATGGTAGAACTCGATTTTACCAGAAAAAGAGCCTTGGAAGTGTATCAACAAGCCGTAAAAATTTAAATCATGAACATCATCATAGCAGGCGCTACCGGACTCATAGGTACAAAATTAGTGGAAAGCCTTTTGCAAGAAAAACATCAAATAACCCTTATTTCAAGAAATGCACTACAAGCCATTTCGAAATTCGGCAATAGGGTGAAAGCCATCACTTGGGATATGCCGGTTCAGCAAATGGCTACTATACTCAGCCAGCAAGATGCCATCATCAATCTGGCAGGTGAAGGTGTAGGCGAAAAGAAATGGACAGATTTGCGCAAAGAACAAATTCTGAACAGCCGGATAAACAGCATACAGAAACTCACAACTGCATTGGCTTTGGCCAATAAAAAACCTTCGGTGGTCCTTCAGGCATCGGCCATAGGTTATTACGGAAGTACCGAAAATGCTGTAAATGAGAATTCTGAACACGGAAGTGGATTTTTGGCAGATGTGTGTTTAAAATGGGAAAAAGCTGCTCAGCAATTTTCTACCTTTGATATGCGCACTGTAATTTTGCGCACTGGAGTGGTACTTACACCAGATGGTGGCGCACTTAAGCAATTCATCCTGCCTTTCAGCATGTTTGCCGGTGGCCCCATAGGCTCTGGCAAACAGTATATATCGTGGATTCACATCGACGACCAGATACGTGCCATGCTATTTTTACTCAAATCGGCAACTGCTAACGGCATATACAACCTTACGGCTCCAAATCCTGTAAGCATGAGCGAGTTTACAAATGCGCTGGGCAAAGCCATGAACCGACCATCTTGGCTGAGGGTTCCGGGTATAGCGCTCAAACTGACTATGGGACAAATGGCCGATGAAATGGTTCTTCAGGGGCAACAGGTTGTGCCTCAAAAACTTCTGACTGATGGATTTCAATTCGAATTCATTCATATTCAAAACGCACTCTCAAATCTACTAAATAAATAAATTGTTTTCAATTCAATAACTTATTCTATATGAAACAAATAAGCATATTCTTAATAATTATCATTGCATTTTTGCCTTTTGGTTGGCATTGTACTAATTCGGGTAAAACTGTTAGCCCGGTATACTCTGATACCTTAGTTAGCAACATCAACGGACGGGGAATAGAAATGGTAATGCTATTCGAAAAAGGTAAATCGCACAACCATCCGACTTTTGCCATTTGGGTAGAAAACATGGACGAGAATTACATTCAAACCCTTTTTGTTACTAAAAGTGTGGCAACAGGAGTATACGGACATGCAGCCAAATCGGATACCGAATGGAGCCAAAACCCGGGTGAAGCCCGCAGACCTGCTACCCTACCCTATTGGCTGCACAAACGCAACGTAAAGGCACCTGATGGCACCTACCTGCCCTGGCCCGAAAATCCGGTTCCCGATGCATATACTGGCGCAACTCCTAAAGGTAGTTTTGCCCTGAAAACAAAAACCGATGATTTGAACAATGGTAAGTTCAGACTTTTTCTGGAAATAAACCAACCCTGGGATTTCAACAATTACTGGTATACCAACAAGTACGCAGGCGTAAACTACAATACCAGCTGCCAACCATCGCTCATATATGCAGTGACAGTGGACCTGAACTCTGCCGAAACCGAATTTACACTGAACCCAATTGGACACGGACACTACGAAGGTGCCGATGGTAAATTATATACCGACTTGAGCGGTTTCACTACTGCTCTGAGCATCATGCAATCGGTGAAAGTGAAAATTATTAGAAAATAAAAATTAAACCCGTTACATTATAATACGTACATTCATGACAAAGCATATCAATAAAAACATATTCTCCAGAAGTTTCAGCCCCAAATTATGGCAAACTTTCATATTGTTGCTACTTGCAAGCAACCTGATGGCTCAAACCGGTACCTTAAAAGGACGCGTATACGATGCCCTCAACAATGAAGCACTGCCTTTTGTGAACGTTGTGATAAGCAACACCACCACCGGTGCCGTTACCGACATTGACGGAAACTTTATCATCACAGGAGTGAAACCAGGGTATGTTACCCTAAGCGTTTCGTTTGTGGGTTACAAAACATACATCACACCTGAGTTGCTGGTAAGCAATGCCAAAGCTGTAGAAATAGATATTGCACTTGAGCAAACCGACCAAAGCCTCGACGAAGTAGTGATAAATGCTTCGCCTTTCGTAAAAACGGAAGAGTCGCCTGTGTCGCTCCGCAGTATTGGGGTGAAAGAAATTGAAACCAATCCAGGTTCAAACCGCGATATTTCCAAAGTGATACAGTCGTTCCCCGGTGTGGCTTTTACCCCATCAAACCGCAACGATGTGATTGTACGAGGTGGTGCTCCTTCAGAGGCACGCTATTACCTAGATGGAGTTGAAATTCCCAACATCAACCACTTTGCTACCCAAGGTGCATCGGGTGGTTCCAATGGTATCATCAACTCAGACTTTATACGTGAAGTTAATTTCTACGCAGGCGCTTTTCCAGCCAACCGTGGCAATGCCCTCAGTGCGGTGTTCGATTTCAAGCAAATAGATGGTAACGATGAGAAATTCAAATTCCGTGGTACTGTAGGTGCCAGCGAAACATCTTTCACCTTGGACGGACCGCTTAGCGACAAAACAACAGTGATTGCTTCGGTGCGTCGATCATATTTGCAGTTCCTTTTCAAAATCATCGGATTGCCATTTGAACCAACTTACAACGACTTCCAGTTCAAATCGCGTACCCGCATAGATGCTAAAAATGAAATTACAATAATAGGTCTGGGTGCTTATGACGTGAACAAACTGAATACCAGCATTGAAAACCCAACCGAAGACCAACGCTATATTCTCAACTTCTTGCCGGTAAGCAAGCAATGGAACTATACACTTGGTGCAGTATACAAACACTATAGCGAAAATAGCTACCAGACCATTGTATTGAGCCGCAATATGCTCGAAAACAGTGCATACAAATATCTGAACAACGACGAATCTTCGGAAACCAATAAACTGCTGGAATACAAATCTTGGGAAATTGAAAACAAATTGAGGGTGGAACAAACTACACGTATTGGCAACTACAAAATCAATTTTGGGGTAAATGGCGAATTTGCGAAATATACCAACGACACGTATCAAAAAATATTCGTAGCCAACAACCTGAAAACTGTGGAATATAGTTCATTGCTCGATTTTTTCAAATACGGTGCTTTTGGCCAAGTGAGCCATGAGTTTATGGACAATACGCTTACCCTCTCGCTCGGTTTCCGCATGGATGGAAACACATATTCAGAGAGCATGGCCAATCCGTTCAATCAGTTTTCGCCCCGCTTCTCGGCTTCGTACAAACTAACCGACGATTTAAGCATCAACTTCAACACCGGACGCTACTACCAGACTCCTGCCTACACTACCCTAGGCTTCAGAGAGAACAACAAATTTGTGAACAAAGAAAACAATCTGAAATACATTACTTCAGACCACATCATTGGTGGGTTTGAGTACCGCTTGGGCGAGACCAGTATTTTTACCGTGGAAAGTTTCGGCAAGTTTTACCAGAATTACCCGGTTTCAATAACCGATAAGATAAGCCTTGCCAACCGCCCTGCAGATTTTGGCGTGGTAGGCGACGAGGCTGTTACTAGCACCGGAGGCGGTCGTGCATATGGCTTCGAGGTATACAACCAAAACCGTTTCCCCAACAAACTGAACCTCATATTCTCGTACACTTTTGTACGTAGCGAGTTTGAAAACGATGATGAAAGTTTTTCGCCTGCCGCATGGGACAATAAGCACCTGCTCATAGTTACCGCCAGCAAAGATTTTGGCAAAGGTTGGAATGCGGGCGTGAAATGGCGTTTTGCAGGTGGTCTGCCTTACACACCATATGATTTGGAAAAATCGTCGCTCAGGGCTGCATGGGATGTGCGCAACCAGCCTTACCTCGACTACAACAATGTGAATGGTGAGCGCTTTGCTGCTTTCCACCAGCTCGATTTGCGTATCGACAAATCTTTCTTCCTGCGCAAAACCACCCTCCGTTTCTACATTGATGTGCAAAATGCATACAATTTTAAATCGGAAAGTCAGGATCGCGTAACCAACAGCGATGTGAATGGTGCAGTACAGATAGACCCGAACGATCCTACCAAATATGTACTTCGCAGTATTGCCAACGATGGCTCAGGTACAGTGCTGCCAACCATTGGTATAGTGATAGATTTTTGATAATCAGACACCTCAACATACACAAAAACCGGATTTGCATATGCAGTCCGGTTTTTTGTTGTTTTTGTACATTATAGATTTTAAAATCAAAGCCGTTTAGTGAACTAAATATTGAAAATAAGGTTCAGACAGAGAAAATATCACAATGCTACTGAGGTTAAAACTTTGAGATATGGTTATGAGATGAACAATAAAACCTTATCAGTAGTTTTAACCTCAGAAGAAATTAAATAGTCAAAACACAGTTAACCTTATTACCTCATTGAAATTCATTGAAGTAGAATGCAATTTTAAACCAAACGACATAGATTTTTTAAAATATATTATACTACCTAATCCAATGCAAATGACACAAAAGTTAAGCCGCAAATAGTGCCGATGTTTTTTTTAAAAAATGCGATTTGCTTGCATATAAAGTTGAAAATTTGAGTATTTTTAGCCATACCAAATAAAAAAACGTTCCCACAATATGGAAGTGTATAAAGATGAATTCTGGACCATTTATTTTGAAGAAGAAAATCAAATGCTCCATCCGGTTTGGACTGAAAACTCAGCCAAACTAACCGACGACACGTATAAACAGGAAATGGAAACCTACACACAAATGGTGGAAAAATATTCCCCCAAGCGTGCACTTATAGATTGCATAACCTTTTACTTTGTAATAACCCCCGATGTGCAGGAATGGACCAACCTGAACTCTTTCCCGCGCATTTTGGCCAAAGGGGTGACCGATGTAGCCATTCTGCTTCCTTCCGATTTTCTTACCCAACTCTCGCTCGAGCAAGTAATGGACGAATCGATGGGTATAAAATTCAGAACACACTATTTCGACAATGAACCTGACGCCCGCAAATGGCTACTGGGTTAAGTAATGTTTATAATATTTTGATATACTGTGATATAGCCCTGACAGGGTTTGAAACCCTGTCAGGGCTTTTTGCCTGCATCTCCCAGTCCAACAAGGTTTTGGAAACCTTGTTGGGCTTTTTCTTTGATAGGACTTTGGAGCGTCTAAACCTATTTCAGAATTATTACATAAAATCCTGCATATTATATTTGGTATTTGCAAAGCCAAACAATCCATACAATGGTATAAATTTTAACCTTGCAGATGGCAATTCTCTTCTCATTTGAGTAGAAGTTACTAAACCATACTTAATTTCGGGATATGTTTCTAAAAACAAATGCATACTTCTAAGTCGGCCTGCAGCCACGCTTTTTACTTCAATCGGAACAATTGTATCATTCACAACGGCTAAATAGTCAAGCTCTGCATTACTGCTTTTGGCTTCACGTGACCAATAGTAAACATTCTCGCCATCTGCTAACATTAACTCCTGACCAGCAAATTGTTCTGCTATAGCTCCACTGTATATATGTAGTAAATCCGCAGTCAATTCTTCATGCTTAAATTTAAGTCCACTCAGGTGATGCATTATGCCAATGTCCACCATAATGGTTTTGAATATTTTAGCGGAACTATTCGCTTCAAAGGGAAACCCTACCGGATTTACAGAAGGTACAGTGGTAATAACCCTGGCCATTTGTAAAGCTGTATAGGCTCTTTTGATAGTAGGACCGGTAAAATCTTCAGCAAGAGAATTATACTTGGTTTGAGTACCCACTCGCTTACCCAAATTAGTAAATACTGAAATAAGACATTGCTTATTTATTTGTGGTTGATATTTCGCAAAATCCAAAGTATAAGCATGGGTAATTTCGGAATGTACTTCGAATACACTTTTATACGAATTGCTTTCAGCAAAGGTCTTTACAGCTTCAGGCATTCCGCCTGCAAAAAAGTAATTACGCAGCAATTCAAGCAGTTTATTATGAGAAGCTTCACTTATAACATCGCTGTTGGCTACTAATTGTTTTACAAAAGCATGATGCCCAAGCGCACTTAAAAATTCGATAAAGCCCATGGGATACATATTGAGAAACTGAACTCGCCCTACAGGGATAGAAATATCAGAAAAAGCAAACTCGAGCAATGAACCGGTTGCTATTACATGCAGCTGAGGCATTTCTTCATAAAAATACCTCAATGCAATAAGCGCTTCCGGGCATTCTTGTACCTCATCAAAAAACAGTAATGTAGTCCCCGAAATGATTTGGATGTTTGTGAGAAGCTCCAATTCCCGACATATGCGCACAGGTTCCATATTTTTTACAAACACAGATTTGTACTCCGGATTTCTCTCAAAATCGATAAATACAAGGTTATCAAAATATTTCTTACCAAAACTCTTAATTGACCATGTTTTGCCAATTTGCCTTGCCCCTCTGATAATCAAAGGTTTTCTTCGGATGCTATTTTTCCACTCTATGAGCTTTTGGTCAATAATGCGGATCATATCTTTTTTTCATACAAAGATAATCAATTTTATTTTTACAAGGTTATTTTTATATTTAAAATTTATTTATACAAGGCTTATTTTAAATTACTATTACAAATCAAATACAAACAACGTTTTTTGTAATCGTCATTTTTCACGATTCGATGTCCTACGGACGATCGAATGTGGTGGGCAAATGACCTCCAATCGTCCGAGAGGACATTGGAGCGTCAAAAGGGTTTGCGTCTTTTTTCACGATTCGATGTCCATTCGGACGATCGAATGTGATTAGAGCGTCAAAATAACCTGCAATTACTCATCATCCATCAAGAAAGCCTGGATATCATCAAAATCATCACTATAATTCTGATGTACTGCAATAAAATTTGCTTTATTGTCAAACCATCCAATTACCTGTTTCCGTTGTAAACGTGTAGGTTTTATGCTCACTAAACTCAAATATGAAGTCCACGGATACTCAACTGGACTCTCGCACAAACCATGTTTTACAGGGTTATTATGAATATAAAGAATTAATGCTTTCAAATACATTTCATCGGAAACTAGCTTGCGTTCAAAGTTTTTTTCAAACAAATGTCCTATTCTTTTATATTTTGTATTTACAAAACGTGCATATGCATTAAATAAATGCTGAAACATATTTTGAGGAATCGGCCTTTTCCATTGTTTTTTGGATAAATCCGGCGGAATTGTTTCAAATATTTTCCATTTTTTATCTAATTCTTCTGATTCAGCATTCAACGGATTTAAATAACCAATCTCTTCTTCATCTTTTATGCGAATTAAAAAATGGAAATGATTTCCCATGAGCGCATAGGCATAAATATCTGCTATTGGGGAAATGAAAATCGAAACCAGTTCAAGGAAATGCAAATAATCTTTTGTTTCAAAAAAGATTGCTTGTTTGTTATTTCCTCTGTTATACACATGAAAGTACTTACCGTATTCTAATGGAGTTTTCTTCTTCATGTTGCTAAAATAAGTTTTTTATTTTAAATTTTCACGATTCGATGTCCGTTCCGGACGATCAAATGTGATTGGGCTCACCTGACCTCCAATCGACACAAAGACCTCCAATCGTCCGGCAGGACATTGGAGCGTCAAAATATCTCCACCCCAAAAAACCTTGCAAAAGGTAAAAAGGTAAAAAACCAAAAACTTACAAGTTCCTGGAAAGGCGGAAGCCGACGTAGTTGCTGCGGTAGCTGGGCGAGACGTTGTCACGGTAAGCAACGCGACAGTCGTCTGCGTCGTCGTCCCAGCTGCCACCGCGCAACAAACGGCTAGAGCCTCTGGTAGCATCCACCCATGCCTTGCCATCGCGCGGTATGCCATCGTATTTGTCGTGCCAATCGTCTTCGCACCATTCCCAAACATTGCCGCTCATGTCGTATAAGCCCAAGGGGTTGGCTTTGCGGGTGGCTGCCGGTTGGGTGGTACCGCCGCTATTTTTGCTGTACCAGGCATATTCATGCAGCAGGTTTTCGTCGTTGGTTCCTGCCCATTTATTCCTCAACCCTGACAGGGTTCCAGACCCTGTCAGGGTTTCATTAGCAATGGCTGAGCCTGATGAAGCGTTGGTTGCTGAGCCTGTCGAGGCACCCGCAGCATATTCCCATTCCGCCTCACTGGGCAAACGGTAGGTTTTACCTGTCTTGGTGCTCAACCATTCGCAATAGGCTTTGGCATCGTTCCAACTTACGTGTATCACAGGGTGATTATATTCAGATGTATTGCGTATTTTTCCATTTACATCGCATCGCCAGTATACACCTTCTTTATCTTCCCATTTACTACTTGTCCACATTCTACTTCCTTTAAAGCCAATATTATTCTCCGCTTCTGATATATAGCCTGTTGCATCGACAAAAGTTTTGAATTCTGCAACGGTTACCTCCGTTTTTCCCATATAAAAATCGGGAACAGAGATATCGTAAGGTGGCGAGGTTTCATCACCTGCATCAGCCCCACTGCCTATTTTAAACGTACCGCCTTTGACTGCCACCATATCAAACGGCACTCCTGTTGCAGTTTCGGTGTATGAGGAGAAGGAGGGGGTATCAGTTGAAACATATTGCGCCAATCCCATTTTTTGCAGCCACTTTTCAGGTATTTCAAATTCTACGGGGCTAAGCTTGTGTTGGTTTATCAGGTAAATATTCACCAAATCGCGTATGCGTATCTTTTTCTCCACTTTTGGTGTAAGTGCTGCAAATGTATTTTCAAAATCCGTTTTTGTTTTTCTGGACAAAAGCTCGTGTATTGCCAGTTGCAGGGCATAGGCTTCGTATTCGGCTTCTTCTTCCAGAGGCTTTATGCGGCTTAGCTGATTGTACAGAAATTCATGAATACGGGTGATATCTTCTTTTGTAAGCCATTGGGTAATGAGCAGCAATCGGTATTTGTCGGGTATATAACCATTGGCAAACCAATCGAGTTGTATGAGTTGTGCTAAATGTGAATAAGTATGCAATGGATTTTTTTCGGAAGAAAGTAACTGCCCCAAAGCCAGGGTTAAGTTCCAGTTCAGTTCAGGGTATATGGCACAGGCAGCAATCCAGCGTCGCATAGGGGTATTGTAGTATATCTCAAGCTCCCGCATATCTATATCGGTAGTATCTATGGCCGAAAAGTTTTGTTCTACCTGATTTTGCCAATAGGGAATATTAAAAATTTCGCTGCTGCTGTTTCCGCTAATCCATTCGTTTATGGCCATAAGCCCATTGCGGGTGAAAGGCACTATCATCTGAAAAATATGCTGCAACAACTGTTCGCGCTTACCCCAGAAACCCACAGAAACGGAAGAAAATAAAATACGATGAGGGAATACGGCCAACTCGCCCACCCAAGCATACAACTTTTGGGTAACAGGATTTACAAACTGCATACCATCAGCAAAAACAAACAGCATGGCATGCGAGAAGCGGTGCATTATTTCTCTAAATTCAATTCCTGTTTTGTATTTCTCGTTAAATAGAACATCGGGATGATGGTCGAAATAAAAACGGGTAACCTGTACATTATTGTACAACAACGACTCATAGAAGCTATTGTACCACAGTGCCATATGATCGCGCTCGTTGTTGCGATCTACTAAAAACAAATACTCAGCATGCTGCCTACCGTATGTCCAAACCAAAGGTGCGCTGCCTTGGCTCAGAATTGCTTTTCTGATGGTAGCAGGCATATCGGGTATCCTACGCTGGGTTTCGCGGGTATACCTGAGTCTCCGTACTTGTTTCACCCACAGGTTTTCGTATACAGGCAATACCTGTAGCCTTGAGCGAAGCTACAATTTTTTTGCGTTGTTCTTTTATTTCAGGCTTGGATTGAACTATGGTAGGCTCAGAAATTTGCGTATTGGTTTCAGTTTGTTTATTTTCGATGCGTTCTTTCTTGTCCTTTACCTCTTCTTTCACATCTACCACAGGGAGCATGGTTCGTTTGTACAGTTCCATGAATATAGCTTGCTGCTCTGCACTTTGTGCCACTACCGGACATAGCCAAAAAGGCAATTTGTGTAATTGCTCTGCATGTATGGCTTTTTGTAATAAAAAATACATTGCTTCCATCGAATCTAAACCTATCACAAAACCCTGCTTGCGAAGTATTTCTATAAGCAAAGAAAAAGGCAGCTCCGAAGCCAGATATTCAGATGGCATTTCAGCTAGCGTATTCATTTCAATCTTGTCAGACATGCTTATGGTAGGCCTATCGGGTTAGTTTTCAGTACTCTTTTTAAGATTGTTTTCAGCAATGGCTTTGCTTATTCGTTTCCAATCGTCGCTATCTTTTGCCAGAATAGACACCATACTCATCAGAATCTTGTTTTTTATGATGGTATTTTTGTCTTTTGTATTTGCGTCATATTGATACACAAACTCAGGCGTAAAGTTATGTTTGAGCATCCACCATGTCCACAAAATCAACTCATGGGTAGCCGGTTTTTTCATTTTGGCCAAATTTCTGAATATGCCGAATAGCCTCACAAATTCAAGAGCAGACTCTTTCTCCAAATCAGGGAAAAGTCTTTTTTTGTTAAGCAATATTTCTGCCAATTCCGCTTCCTTAGGCATACTTATATGAAAAAACACACACCTACGCAGAAAAGCTTCCGGCAATGTTTTTTCGGAATTACTGGTGAGTATTACAATAGGCTTGTGCGCGGCAGTACCTTTATACTCATATAGCTCCGTTCTGGTGCCCGGGGCAGCTTTCAATTCAGGTATTTCAAAATACATATTTTCAATTACCGAAAGAATATCGTTTGGCAAATCGCGTGGGGCTTTGTCTATTTCGTCAATCAGCACAACGCTGGGTTTGCCCTGTGAAGAATCTTCAATGGCTTTGCCCAAAGCAACCGGGGTAATGAATTTTTTAATGTCATCGGCGGTCAATATTTTTTCCGTGGCTTTGCTTATGTTTACTGCATTGAAATGCGCGAGGCTGTCGTACCTATATAGCAAATCGGTGGCAACAGAATCGGTACGAGTTGCAAAAAAATAAGGCTCGGCATTAAAAAAATGCTTCGCAATGTGAAAAGCCAACTCAGACTTGCCCGTACCCGGCTCACCGGTTACCAGTAGCGGCTTTTGCAGCATGATGGCTACATCTATGGCATGTATGAGTTCTTCTGAGGGTTTATAATCAGCTCCCCGCTCTATTTCGGGGAGTAAATGCTCCGGAGCAATCTTATATTCTGAGTTTGATGTTCTGTTCTTATAAAAACTATAATCTTGTTCCATAGTTTGGTCCATTTTATCTATTTCTCTATTCCGTTTTCTAAATATTCTTTTGCTTTTTTGAGCGAGATACACTCTGTCAGATGAACTAATTTGTCTTGTTGGTTATATGGACATTCTTCAAGTGCATAAAATGTTTTAAAATCGCGGCTACATACCAAATCATATTGTTTTATGGTAATTGCCAAGCAATGTGACGCCAATTTATTCAACTCATGCTCATTGGTTTGCAGTGAATCATCGAGCACATGAATCATAAAATAAAACTTTGAATCTTCAGACAAAGTCTGCCATAATCCCATATAATAGTTGAATTTGGTCAAAGAGAAATTTTGCATTCCCATTACAAAAAAGTATTCATTTCTATTCAACGCTTTTTCGTTAAATAGTTTGCTAACCTCCCCTACACTTGATGCCCCCAGTGTGAAACAATATTCTACAAAATCGAGCCAGTCATTTTCAATATCGCCTTCGTTTTGTGCCAAATCTATTTTCCAATTATTTACATTACCCTTAGGTTCAAAATTTCTTTTTTTGATTTCTGAAAAATCGTGTAAAATGAATTTCTGACTTTCGAGCGATAAATGCTCCTCACTTTCTTCAAAAAGAACAAACACTACACTGTTTTTTCGAGCAGCATTTCTGAATGCCTTTTTAAGATTATACCTATCCAGATTAAGCCAAAATCTGCTATCTAGTTCATCGCCGGTATACATCTTTTTAATAAACTCCAGCATTCGCTTTTTCCATTTTTCAGGATTGAAATTATTATCTACGCTATTCCATGAATCATACAATGAAGAAAATTCCGTTTGTAGGGAACTACTTTTTTTATATTGAGGTAGTTGTTTGATTGCATCAAACAAATCGTTTTCACGGCTGGCAAAAAGTAATTCTTTGAGATGAACCAATGTCATAGTTTCTGTTTCTTTTAAACTCCTGATTGTAATTGCTCTATCAAATACAGGGCGGCTTGCTCCAGTCTGCGCTGCTCTATGCGTATTTCATCGCGGCTAAGTATGCTACTGTGAATATCGCGCTGCAATGCATGATAACGAGCCATAAAACCTATGGCGAGGTTAGTACCTGCAAAATTGGGTTCTGCTTTCAGTAGCTTTATAAATTTATCCAAATCTGCTTCAGCTAACGCTTGCTGCATGTCACTCAATGGATTGTCTTTCCTTTTAGTTTCTTGCTCCCGTGACTCAAAAAAGAGTTTAATCAGCTCGAGCATCTGTTGTTTCCATGTGTGTTCATTGAAATTGGCATCGGGGTGCAACCACTTGTTTTTGAGTGTATAATATTGTATTTGCAAAGCTTCGCTTGGGGGCAAATGATTTTGTATGGCCTCAAACAAATCGTTGTAATGCGATTGTAGTAGTAAATATTTAATGGCTTCGTAGGTCATCAGTATTCATCAATTTCCTTGTTATTTGATTTTGCGTAAAACCATGCATACAAATTAGTATAATCGCTCGCAAAATCAATATTCAATTTTACAAATCTTTTAGCACACTTACAAAAGTATCCCTCCATGCCTTAGGATTGAAATTATTGTTTTGAAAATCGTGTTCATTCATTTTTGCGCTAACTGCAATCTTTTGCGAATCTGTCATATGTTGCAACACATTTCTCAGAGTATCTTTGGCCTCTTGATCCTTGGCTGCCAGCAATAGTTTAATGGCTTTGGCTACTCCATCTTTCAAACTGAGGTTGGCTGATTGAGCAACAAATGAGTCACCGTGATTGGTATATGTGTTTCTTTTAATTTTAAATTTTCTTATCGTATCTGCTTCCAGTTCTAATTTCTGATTCGTCAGAGATTCGTATCCATCAGATGCAACGGTCAGTGTAGTTTTTTTGAGAGTGAGTTTGTTTTGGGGTGTAAAACCAATGTGTGCATTGCCATCTCTGTCGGTAGTAAATAGCCTTTTACCTTCGAGTAAATCCACCGATACTTTGGCATTAGAAACTCCAATGGCGGTTTCATTCTCTTCTACTATTACGGTTATATACAATAATCCATTCTCCGATGCAGTTTTCCCGCTTATGCGCAAAGCAAGCATTACAGGCCTAAGCATAAGCACACCACCAGCAATGGCCAAAGCCACACCACCATCGGCGGACATTACTTTCAATCCCCAAATATCAACCCCATTAGGCCCACTGGTGCCCCCAACTATAGCCAATATTACCCCTCCCACTATCATGAAAATGGAAATCCAGGTGAGGTTGTCTAAAATTTTTGATATCATATTTCAGCTTGTTTTCTATTCATTACAATCCTTTCACAAACATAAGCATTCGGTTTTTCCAGTCTACCAGATTGAAATTATTGGCAGGGTTCAGACGTTCATTTTTCAGTCCGTAGTATGCTATTTTCTGGCTATCAGTAAGGCCGGAAACCAAGCCTTCCATAGCATCGAAAAA
>JAIFMY010000142.1 GCA_020048155.1 Bacteroidota bacterium | reverse complement strand
CTGGGCGAAGATGCCGATTTTTATGGCCGCACTGGTTTGTTGCACGATTTGGACATGGATGTGATAAATGAGCAGTGGCACCTACACGGCCACCGTACCATAGAACTTATCAGAAACGAGGGCTATGATATGCCTGGAATGTTTGAGGCCATTCTGGCCCATACCGAGGGGGTAAGCGATAACAGTATTCAAAGAAAAACACGTTTCGATTTTATTCTGGCTGGAGCCGAAAACATAACCGGGCTCATATCTGCATACGTAGCTGTGAAACCGGATAAAAAAATTGAAGGTACCCAGGTAAGTTCCATCATGAAACGATTCAAATCTCCTGCATTTGCTGCCAAAGTAAACCGTCGCTTTATACAGGACGTGACTGACGTGGCTCAAATTCCTCAAGATGTATTTTTCGATTTAGCCATTAAAGGTTTTGGAGATATTGCACACAAAATAAACATGTAAACAGATGAAGGTGGAAGTTGAATTTTTGAAGGGAATATATAATCAGTATAAGGAATTTCGGTTGCCGAATCGTAGGTTTAAATTCAACGAGTATCTCGATTTACTCGAAAATTTGTATCAGATTCCTTGGCTACAAATAAATACAGAAGGCTTTTCGGCCATGGGGAAACCCATTTACTCCATTCGTATGGGCACAGGCAAATTGCGGGTGATGGTGTGGACACAAATGCATGGAAATGAACCTACAGGTACAGCGGCACTTTTCGATTGGTTCAATTTTATCCGTTCAGAGCATGGCGCTGAACTACGTGAATTGCTTATGCGGGAGCTTACTATTTTGTTTGTACCACTTGTAAACCCCGATGGTGCCGAAATGTTTACCCGTCGCAATGCACAATATATTGATATAAACAGAGATGCTTTGCAGCGCCAATCGCCCGAAGCCCAATTATTGATTCAACTCCGCAATTCATTCAGCCCTGAATGGGGTTTCAATATGCACGATCAAGATACTCACTATAGCGTGGGTAGCACCCAATTGCCTGCTACCATTTCTTTTTTGGCTCCTACCTATAACACAGCCAAGGACATTGACCAGCGACGTGCCGCTACCATCAATCTTATAAGTACACTCATTCCTGTGGTAAACAGTTTTCAACCCGGAATTGTAGCCCGGTACTACGATTCGTGGGATGCCCGCTGTTTTGGCGATCACTTTCAGGCGGTGGGTACCAACACACTGCTGGTTGAATCTGGTGGCTACTACAACGACAATGAAAAGCAAACTGCTCGTTTTCTCAATTTCCTGATTTATAGCGTAGCACTTCAAAATCTGGCTACAGGCAATTTTATGCAAGATGGTCAGCCACTCTATTTTTCTTTGCCCGAAAATGGGAAAAATTATTTCGACTACCTGATAAAGAATGTCAGCTATACGCCCATGTATGGGCAAAAACAAAAAGTGGATATTGCAATTAACAGGGTTGAATTTGAGGCAAACGGCGATTTTTATTCTTCTACCTTCATTGCAGATTTGGGCGATTTGAGCAACCAACGTGCTTTTGAAACCATTGATGGCACTGCTATGGAAGTGAGTGTTGCCGGTGTATTTGCCGATACGCTCGATAATATTTCCCAAATAGAGGCTTTATCTCGCCGAAACCTGTATGCACAAGGTATTAGCTACATCAGGGTAAAAAATATTGAGAAGGCGGATCAGCGCTTTGTGCCCGATTTCACCATTTCCGATGCGGCGTCTTTCCGCCTTCCTACATTAAAACCTGAATCATACGCTGATTTGGTTTTCAGGAAAGCCGATACTGTAGAACTATTGTTTATTGGAGGAAAGAAAATTGTACTCTGATTTTACTTTTACCCAAAAAATAAGTAACCCATGATGATGGCAGTGACTATGCCTACAAAGTCGGCAATAAGTCCGGCTGTGAGAGCATATTTGGTTTTTCGAACACCTACTGAACCGAAGTATACAGCCAAAATATAGAACGTTGTATCTGTAGAGCCTTGTACTATGCTCGCGAGCCGTGCTTCGAATGAATCAGGGCCAAAAGTATTCATGGTTTCTATCATCAACCCTCTGGCTCCGCTGCCTGAAAGGGGTTTCATGAGTGCAGTAGGCAATGCTGCTACAAATTGAGTATCGAGCCCTGTAAGGCCCACCATCCATTTTATACCATCTATCAGAAAATCCATAGCTCCGGAGCTTCTGAAAATTCCAATGGCTACCAATATGGCTATCAGGTAAGGTACTATACCTATGGCCATCTGAAATCCTTCTTTGGCACCTTCAATAAATGTTTCGTATACGTTTAGTTTTTTTATGGCGCCCATAAGTATAAAGCCAGATATGGTTGCCAACAAAATGAAATTTCCTATAAACAGTGAATATGTCTGAATAGTGGCCATAGGCATCATATTCAGCGCAAACAGGCTACCGCCAATAATGAGAGTAGACGCTGCAAAAAAGAGCAGAATGGCAGGTTTCAGCAAATTTATTCGCTGATATATACTTACAGCTATAAGCCCTGCTATGGTTGAGAAGAAAGTAGCTATAAGTATGGGCAAAAATACATCAGATGGATTGGCAGCTCCCATTTGGGCACGATACATCATGATGCTTATGGGAATAATGGTAAGCCCGGAAGTATTGAGCACCATAAACATAATCATGGCATCCGATGCAGTTTCTTTATCCTCGTTTAGTTCTTGCAATTCTTTCATAGCCTTTAGCCCCATGGGTGTAGCGGCATTGTCGAGGCCAAGCATGTTGGCCGAAATATTCAGAACCATAGAGCCCATGGCAGGGTGGTTGGCTGGTACTCCTTTGAACAAATGTTTGAAAATGGGCTGCACCATGCGCGAAAGAAATTGTACCATACCTGCTTTATCGCCAATACGCATAAGGCCGAGCCACATGGTGAGAATTCCGGTGAGCCCTATCGAAATTTCGAAACCGGTTTTGGCCATATCGAAGGTTGAGGAAACTGCAGTGGAAAACAGCATAGGATCTCCACCAAGGAGAACCCTGAGCAATAAAACTGCAAAACCTACCAAAAAAAATGCGATCCAGATGAAATTTAGTACCATATCTTTTGCTTTCGTTTGCCTTAAAGGTAAAATAATATTTGTGAAAATATATAAATGTGTAATGTGCTGTAATATAGTAGAATATACATTTGTAACGTATGCCATTTTTGGTGGTGCGTTACATTTTTGATCCATAAAGTTACATTTTTAATGGGCGGGTATACACAGAAAGCAGATGTTAGTTTTGAAAACTTTCGATATTTTTAATTAAATGGAATTATTTTTTTTTTAACCAAAATATCCTTAATTTTGTTGGTATACTTTTTGAAGTGTAAATTGTGGTTTATACAAGAATATGGTTTTGATAGGAAAGAGTGGGTATCGCTCAAAAAGTAGATATCGCTCTTGAAGACTTTGGTTTTATATTGCAATGATTGCCGGCGCCCAAAAGCACCGGCAATTTGCTTTTTAGGGCAAGCACTTTTTATCCTGAATAATTCGCGTCATTGATAAAACCACAATACCTGTTTTTTACCTTTGCTCAGTATTTTAATATGTGTAATCTATGGCTACAGTTTTTGTATTGCTTGGGGGAAATGAATCTGACAGATTTTTTTATCTGCACGAGGCTGCTGAGCATATAGCTGCAGTTATGGGGACCATCGTAGCCAAATCAGCATTTTACGAAACGGAGTCGTGGGGATTTGAGTCGAATGCTTTTCTGAATCAGGTCCTCAGGCTTGAAACCAGCTTAAACCCTACCGAATTGCTCGCTCTTGCACAGGGTATAGAATTGAAATTGGGCAGAATTGCCAAAACGGGTAATTTGAACTATCAGGCAAGGTGCATAGATATAGATCTGCTTTTTTACGACAATTTGGTGATAAATAAACCTTACCTGACGATACCTCATAAAAGCCTGCACCAGCGCAGGTTTACACTAGAGCCTTTGTGTGAAATAGCTCCCAGTCTGGTTCACCCGGTTTTGGGTAAAACCATACAAGAACTATTGGCAGAGTGCGAAGATAGATGCATGGTTAAGAGGCTGTAATGCTAGTTTTCGTCCGTGTCAAATACTTGCTTGAGTATCTGATGCGACTGAATGATGCCTGTTTTATCGAGATGCAAGTGCAGGTATTGAACCAGGATTTCCAACAATTCAAATTTTGTTTGTCGGTTCATTATTAACAGGCTTGTCTCTGTGTAAGATAATGTAAACATTTGTTTTAGCAGGTAGGCAAGTTTTTCATCGGTCAGGGTAGAGTGGTTTACCTGCTCCGGCACAAATTTGCTTTGTACCAAATCGAAATACTTGTTCTGAGTACTGTAATTGAGTTGGGGGTAAAAGCCTAAGTATTTGATATATTGGCATAAAAACGATAAGTGAAAAATACTTATTCCGTTTTGCAAGTGTTCAAGTATAAGCACCGTTGTTTCCAGAAAATGAAACAACTCAGGCGAACTATGTTCTTCTTTGATTGTTTTGTACAATACCTCGGCCATAAATACAGAAATGGTGCTTTTAGTAAACTCTGTGGCAATACTTACCAACGGTGGATTTGCAAAAATCTCTTTCGCTCGTTGTACTTCTCTTTTGGTGCGGTGGTCTATTTCGCATTGTAGCAAGGCGAGTGGATGAAATGTATTTGCCCTGAATTTCGATTTCCGAGTAGTTCCGGTGTTTACAATAATAGCTATACGGCCAAATGCATGCGTGTAAAGTGTCACTATGAGCGAGTTGTCGCTGTATTTCAGTGTATTCAATACTATAGCAGGAGTCTTGCTCGTCATGTTTTTAATCTCTGATGATGAGTAGTTTGGTACTTGCCGACAATTCCCCTTCGGGCGATGTACAAAAGATAAGGTATACTCCCGAAGCAACAGGCCCGTTCGCACCATTGTTGCCCTCCCATATTGCCTGTCCACCCAGAGCGGTGGTTCTGAATACTGTATTTCCCGTAACATCGGTGATGTACACTTCTGCATTGTTTACCAATCCTGCTATCACAATGGAACCAGTGTATCCGGGGCGAACGGGATTGGGGTATACGTACATACCCGCAAACGAATTGCTACCGGTGGTTGAGCTTCCTTTGTAGCTGATAAGTCCGTTTTCGGTGGCAAAAAATACTTCGCCGGTGATTCCGTTTATGGCTATATCCAGAATGGTATTTGAGAGCAATGGGCTGTTTTCGGCAGTAAAATGTGCCAGGGTTTTTGTTCCGTTTTCTGAAACAAGAAATACTCCTGAATTGGAAGTTCCCAACCATTTTCTGTTGGCTCCATCGGTGGCTATGGCTGTTACAGATTCGTTGGCCAAAAGTATCTGGGCTACACTGTCGTTCTCTTCTTCCAGCACGGTTATTTCGTCGGTTATTAGTGTTTGTCTGAAAACCTCTGAGGGGGCGTATATGAGCAAAACTCCTTTGTCGGTGCCCAGCCACATGGTTCCGTTCTGGTCTTGTACAAAATCAAATATCTGGTTGGTAATGAGGCTTCCTGCCCTGTTTATGAGCGATATTTTTTTCCAGTTGTCGTCCGAGTTTATTTCAGGCGTTTCCTTGTCGGTGTATGCCAAAAGTCCGTTTCCACGAGGTAATATGCACCATTTTGTGTTGTCACTGGTTACAATCAGTTTACCTATAGTAGGCACATTCAGGTTGGTTTTGTCGCTCATTTGGTACCAGTCGCCTTCAGTGTCTAGCATATGTAGAGGCGCAGAAGTACCCGAATTGTTAGCCCAAAGGCGGTTTTTGTAATCAAAAGCCAGTCCGCCAATCCGTATATGCCCGCTGTTGTATGGCGAAATATTGCGTAGGGTAGAGTTTATATCTGTGTAGTATGTTTTGAACAGTCCGTTGTTCCACTCAGCTACTCCTTCAGACCAACTGGCAATCAATACACGGTTGGCATCGCGTGGGTCGATTGCCAAATCAATGAAATCGTGCGCTTTGCCATTGAAATCGATATATGAGTCCCAAACTTCGTTTCTAAAGCGATACAGTTCCGGGTTGAAGAACAAGGGACTCCAGGCCAGGTCTACAGCGCCGCCGGTGGCATACACTATGCCGTTGAGGGTGGCCAGTTTAAAGCAATGGTGATTGAGTGGGCCATTGGGATAGTGGTAACTCATTTCGCTTCCTTCTATTACCACCAGTCCGTATTGTTTATCTGTCACATAATATTTGTTGCTTTCTTCCTGCCATATTATATCGGTGGGCATCATATTGCCAAAACTATAATTGTTTATCTGTTCAATCTGCTCACCTTTTTCATTGTATTTTGTTATACTTCCTTCGCGAAGTATATATGTATCATCGCCTTGTGTTTTGATTATATAATTATTATCAGGCATCGCAATGCGGGCTATTTCTGCCATATCCGATTTGCGTAGCAATAGTATGGCGTTTTGTGTGTTCCATTGCACGCATACTTGCAGGTTATTTGTTGTTTGAGTGATGGAAGTTGGATTGTATCCTGCAGGTAGAACAACAGAAGTCCATGCTACCGGATTGTTCAGTAGCGGATTATTGGCTTCGGCCGTTTGTATCTGCGCATCGCTCAATATGAATACTTTTCCGTCTGAAAGCAATATTTTATCTACCGATTTGCTGTTGGTAGTACCACCAATATAATAGGTGTCTGAAATTTCGTTTCG
>JAIFMY010000176.1 GCA_020048155.1 Bacteroidota bacterium | reverse complement strand
TTAATTTCTTGTACTAATAAAGAAGGGCTATTTGCTTCTTATTTTATGAAATCGCTTTGGTTTAGTTAATTAACTGATTCAAAGCGATTTCCTAGCTTTTATCATTTGAAATAGCACCGAGTAATATACTTACCATTAAAACATATGTGTAGCTAAGTGTTTACCAATTTACTGTATTCTATGTATAAAGATATTTCCGGGTGAAAGCAAACACTGAAACAGTTGGAGCCTGTTAAGATGGTTTGAGCTAAGGTGCAAGTCTACAAGGAAATCAGAATTCAAACGAGTCCCCAAATGATTAATATACAATAAAAAACACATTCCTTTTTCTTGAAATCGGACTTGATGGAAAATTGCAGATATTTGCAAATAACGATTATAGTTGTTAATAATCACAATGCCTGCTTCTATAATCAGATGCTTGTATTTTGGACAACTGAGCTATGTGAGCAGAATCAATTTCACTTCATCAGATGTAATTTATTACCATATAGTTAAAATTTTAAGTACTTTAAATCTCTTATTTCGTAGGAATTGTATATAATACCCTTCTCAACTAAACTAAGCCGACTTTTTCGGTCACTTATGTGTTGAACAGATAATCATGAATTGAAAAGGTTATTTGTACGGAGTGAATTAATGTTACTTTAAATAGGAGCCAAAACTTACATATGGAAAAATCAGAAGCTGACCAACTTCAATACGTATACAAATGGAATGACCAATTGTTCTTTTTACTATACACGTCTCTATTGGTATTATTCATAAGTACGTCGGGAATTCATCATCATAGCGTCTTTCATGCTAAAACTAAATAAGCCAGCATATGGAACTTAATATGAGGCAGTTTGACCCGACATACACGTTTCAGTTAGTTATTTGAAGCGCATTCGGTAAAGTATATTTTCTAACCACCAAAACAATAAAAATCAGAACGACCCGTAAATTTTAATAAAAACATTGCAATGAAATTATATCGCAACCAAGAACCATTTACCGAAAATGATTTTAAAAACTGTTTTAAAAACTACCAGAAACAAATTTACCGATTTCTATACTACAAAACCAGCAATATTGAGGTATCTGAGGATTTAACCCAAAATACATTTGTCGCACTTTGGGAAAACAGACATAAAGTGAGACAGGATACGGTATTAAGCTATTTGTATAAAATTGCGGAAAATTTGTTCCTCAATGAAAACAAACATCTCAAAATAAAAGAAAATTTTCATTTTTTGTACTTACCACCAGATATCAATGTAGAATCGCCGGAGTTTGTGTTAGAGGAAAAAGAGTTTCAGGAAAAACTAAACCTTCTACTGTCAACCATACCTGAAAAAAGTAGGACTGTATTTCTCATGAATCGGATAGATAGGATGTCATACGAAGAAATAAGCAGGGCATTAGACATAAGTACAAAAGCGGTTGAAAAAAGAATGTCAGTTGCACTCCAAATCCTAAAGAATAACTCACTGAATATCTGAATATTTACAAGTAATTCTCTCCAGTGACAAAAAAAAATAATTTTTTCACTAAAAAAAGTAGGGTATTTTTTAAACCAGTTGTAGTAACCATAGAAAAGCATGAAAAAGACTAAAATAAATAATCAATTAATGTCTGCACATTCATCATATAACAAGTTGGATTCAAATCGTTCGGAGCTCGAATTCAATAGTAATGGCGCAGAAAATGAAGCGAAATTGAAGCGAATATTAGAAGCAACTCAAAAAATTGAACCTCCACGAGATTTATCTGAATCTCAAACTTGGGAGGCAATTCAGAATAAATTGAAAGTGGACGTTAAAAAACCAACAACGGGAGCGCCCCTGAAAATGATTATTAGTTATAGTGCAGCTGCGAGCGTAATTCTAATACTTGGTCTGTACTTTCTGCTTCGCAATACAGACACCCATATCATTGCAGCAAACGGACTTCATATACCAGTCTATCTGCCTGATAGCTCTGAAGTAATATTAAATGCAGGATCTGAAATAATCTATAATGAAAACAACTGGGCAAATAATAGACAAGTTCGGTTAAAGGGTGAAGCATTTTTTACAGTGAAAAAAGGGAGCAAATTTATCGTAGAAACCAACATAGGCAGCGTGAAAGTACTTGGCACAAGTTTCAATGTTTACGACCGAGGTACACAATTTAAAGTGGCCTGTTTCACCGGAAAAGTCATGGTATCAACCCAATCCGGTGCACAAGAATTAATACCGGGGTTAGCAGTAAGTTATAAATCAAGAGGCCAACTCATTGTTACAAATTTTGATGTGAATAAGAACGATGACTGGCGAAACGGAAAATATTATTTTGATGCCATTCCTTTGCAAATTGTCTTTGAAGAGCTTGAACGTCAGTTCAATGTACGAGTTATTAATGCGGGTAAATATGCTAACAGAAAGTACACCGGCAATTTCAGTAATACCCATTTAGAACAAGCCTTAGATAACATTTGTGTGCCCATGAATCTGAATTACAAAATAAGCAATAACCAAATAGAAATACTAAACAATTAATTTAAAACCAAGTGATTATGAATGCGAATTATGTGAAAGTTTTAATTTTAGCCTTCTGGGTAACAATTTTTGTAACCTCCTGCAACAAGGAAGAAAAAATGCAGCAACCAAACAGCGAGATTGTAAATACATTTTTAGAATTAAAAACAAAAATGAATGTCCATACCAGAAATTCTGATGGCATCTCAAATTTCATGTCGATAATTGGAAAAAACATGATGATGCGAACGATGAAAAAAGGGTATTCACTAAAAGGAGATTCAATCTCAGGCGGTACTGACAGTACCGGAATAGATTCTACCTGGTATTGGGACTACAAGTCATGTGCCCAAATAACAGAATATGTAAATAATGAGGGCATGAATGTAACTGTATACGACTACGGTACTGGCTGCGATGAATATGGCGTGCTTTTTAGCGGTAAAATTACGTACCTGTGGCGTAATAATGAAAATGAATACTACTCAAGTGTTATTTATGAAGAATACTCATCGTATGGTATGACCATTAACGGTACTTCTTCATATCAATTTGAGATGGATGGTACTTACTTTAAGGATTCGACTGATGTAGTTGCTGGTAAAGACTCTACTACAATGAATTATGGTTACGTTTATTGGTCAGGTGTATCTAGCTGCAGCGATGATATAGAAATAGTTTATGAAACAGGCGAACATTATATCTACAATTCCGCTTACAAAAGCGAGTGGAAAGGCAACAATTACACACTTATAAGCGGAAAGTATATCTACGAAGATTTAACGACCGGCGATAAATACGAATACTCTGTAAAACAACCTCTTGTATACAATTATGATTGTGTAAATGTTTGGGTTGCAGTTTCTGGAGTTGAATCTATTTATTACAAAGACATTGACGAAGAATATCAATTTACTATTGATTACGGTAACGGCACTTGTGACAATTTGGCTATTCTTACTGAAAATGGTGAAAGTTACGAAATTGATTTTGAGGAACTTTATAAGATATATTACAACGATAGTGATGGTACTGTAACTACAAATGGAAAATAACCCTATATAACTTGTTTAAACCTAACAACTTTGCCGGATTAATTTTTCTTTTCGGCAAAGTTTGTTATTTTAAGTGCTGAATATTTATTTGATGAAACACTTCAACCATAATATATTCCGAAAACTCAAACGTGAACAAAAGCCCATGAGCTCAATTTTTAATTGTGCTATCATGAGTTTGTATTCTCCCCATGCAGGCAAGTATCTGCTAATTACCATTTTTTCTTTATTGTACAATTCGATAATTTTGGCCCAAAGTCAACTCATAAATATATCAGCCCAGCATGCAGAACTTAAAACAGTTCTCAATTCAATATCGTCACAAAACAATATTCAATTTGCCTACGACAATGATCTGATTATTGGAAAAAGAGTAACAGTTGAGATCAAAAACCAGCCTATTGAGAAGGCTTTAAAAATAATTCTTAGCTCCACAAATCTCGATTATCGTTTATCTGATAATACCTATCTCATATACGAAGCCCCAAAAACCAATTTTTTCAAAAAAACAATTGCAGAAAATAAGCAATTTACTATACTTGAAGGTACTGTAAAAGATACTAAAACAGGGGAACCGCTGCCCTATGCTAGCATTAAAATAAATCATATGACACCCAATGCATGGTCTAATGCTGATGGATACTTTTCTATTTCAACCCCCCTTACAGATAGCATAGTTGTGAGCGCAATATTTATGGGATACAACACTAAAACCCTCACAATTTGTAAAGAGGATATTAAAAGGATTGTGGAATTTGAATTGACTCCTACCGAACATACCCTACAGGAAATTATCGTAAACGGAGAAGCACACAAAATGCTGGAATCAAGCAATCAGGGAAATGAAAAATATACTATTAACCCACAGTATTTAGGTTCAATACCCAATTTTGGAGAGAAAGATGCGTTTAAAACCATCCAACTTTTGCCAGGGATATCAGGTTCTACTGAATCGGCAGCAGATATTAGAGTACAAGGCGGTACATTTGACCAAAATTTAGTGCTTTTTGATGGCTTCACAGTTTATCATCTCGATCACTTCTTTGGTTTATTCAGTGCATTTAATTCAGATGCTATAAAGAATATTGATATCTATAAATCAGGCTTTGGTGCTAAATATGGTGGACGAATATCCAGTATTATTGATATTGCCGGAAAATCTGGTAATTTTAACAATATATCTGGCACCGCTAATATAAGTTTGATTAGTGCTTCGGCTACACTCGAACTGCCCATTGTTAAAGACAAATTATCATTATTTGTTGCAATACGCAGATCTTATACCGATATGTTGGGTACCTACTTATTTGATAAATTACTTTCCAATTTGCAAAGCTCATCGGTAGGAAGTAACCCTGGAGCAGACGATTATTATTTTAATAACCTCAACAATCACACTTCTTTCTATTTTTATGATGTTAATGCTAAACTTACTTTTCGCCCAACCCCAGTCACCTTAATGTCTCTAAGCGTATACCGAGGAAAAGACAATTTCTCTAATCGACTAGACAATGCCTTTACTATAGATTCTACCAATACCGGATACAACGAAAACAATCTTCAGAATACTTCGTGGGGTAATGTTGGGTACTCAATGAAATGGGCTAAAAAATGGAATCCTAGTTGGTATACTAAAATAAATGTCGCATATTCTTCTTATTACAGCTTTTACAGCAATGAATGGAGAAATAACTATTTCGATTCCATTCAAACTAAATGGGTAAGATTTTCAGAAAGCACCAAAAATAAAATAAACGATTTTACAGGTAATTTTGCTGTTGAATATCAACCCAATACTAAAAACAGAATTGAAATGGGGATTTCAACAAACTCGCAATCTATTTATTACAAATACAATACAGATTATTCACAAACCCACCAAATCCACAATACCAACATTTACTCCTTATATTTGCTTGACATTATTGATATTACTAATAGTATAACATTAAATGCTGGTATTAGGAATACTTATAATGATTTGACCGCTAACCATTATATTGAACCACGTGTTTCATTGAATTTTAAGTTAAGTAAATCTTTTCGTGTGACCCTCTCATACGGCAACTATAATCAATTCATCAAGCAAACTTACAACTCAAATATCATGTCGGCTAGCCATGACTTTTGGACCTTGGCAAATGGTACAGATATACCAACACTTTATTCTACTCACTACACTGCTTCCATGAATTATTCTTACAAAAATATTCATATAACCGGCTCTATATATCGAAAAGAAAATTCTGGGATTTCTATCATTCAAAACATTTATAAGAATATAATGTCAGAGCAACATTCAGATAGTTTATTTATTGTAGGCGACTCAGTTTCTACAACATCTCAACTCACTTCTGAAGCTTATATACCAGTCAACCAGTATATCTCTGGAAACAACATAATAAATGGCTGCGATATTATGGTATATAAAAATTCTGGAATATGGAACGCATGGGCAAGTTTCTCATATTTTGATAGATGGGTAGATTATGACAAATCAAGCACATTTTATTTAGCAGATATGGGATCACTGAAAAATACAGAAATCAAAACTGTGCATCAACTCAATTTTGGGAAATGGTATCTTTCTTCTATTTGGACATTTAGCATGAATAATCTCTTTTCAAAAAATATCAATCAGTATTATATAAATTTATCTGATGGCAAAGAAACAAGGTATTTAACTAAGACTATAAACGAGGCTAAAAAAGCTTTCATTTATCACCGTCTTGATTTTGCTGCCGGATATACGATTAAATATAAACATGCCTCATTAAGTGGAGGTTTGTCGCTTATAAATGTTTACAATAGGGCAAACATAAAACTAACTCAGTATTATCTATCCTACTGGGACAGTGAAGCCGGCACTATTACGAGCTCACCAAATTTAGTAGGAAATGCCATAAAATTAGCAGGATTTACTCCCGTTCTATTTTTATCAATCGATTTTTAATTGAGGCTGAATCAATCTATAGTTTTTTAATACTCAAATAAATGTACGATACTACCCTAGTAATAAAAAATGTGTACCTCTGCGACTTTTAAAAAATCTGCGAAACTCTGCGTTGTACTTTGCGTGACTCTGCGGTTTTACCTATCTCGGATGTATTATTTCGGAATGGAACGCATATAGAACAGATCTGACTGATCACAACTGATCTTTTAAAAAATCTGCGAAACTCTGCGCTGTTCTTTGCATGACTTTGCGGTTTTACCTTTCTTGGATGTACTTTTAAAAAATCTGCGAAACTCTGCGTTGTACTTTGCGTGACTCTGCGGTTTTACCTATCTCGGATGTATTATTTCGGAATGGAACGCAGATACTAAAGATCTGACCGATCACAACTGATTTTTAAAAAATCTGCGAAACTCTGAGCCGTACTTTGCGTACCTTTGCGGTTTGACCTATTTGGGATTGGCGATTCCAAAATTTAACACAGATCAAGCTGATCAGGCTGATTTTTACAGAAAAAAAGCTGACAAAACCTGCGTGAAACGAAAACCTAAGTCCGCTCGATGTTCAATCAACCTATTCTACATTTATAAAAAAATTGGGGCATACTCATAGTATACAGCCATTATACAAGCCTCTAGTTTGAAATACAGACAATTTTGGATTGTATCACCCCCCTAAACAATAGGACTTGATCAGTGAATAAAACCACTAATTTAGAATGATGGTATAGGTAAAAAACATGGAGTATTGAAGTAAAATTTGTTTTTTAAAATATTTCACTATCTTTGCCTCGAACATTCGGAAGAAAAATGAAGAATTTAAACATCAATATCGCTATTCTAATTGCTATTCTAATTATTGGAATTGCCTAGGGACGCTATTGATTAACACATAAAAAAGCCTCCCAAACAATTTGGGGGGCTTTTTTGTTTTAACATTAAAAAAGCAAGTATTATGAAAAGAACATACAACCAATACAGTATTTTATCCATTATTATTAGCATTATTATTATTTGTCCACCCAAATGAGTATAAGACTAATATTGCCAAAACAAAGCCTTACTCATCCTGAAAAATGTGCAAGGCTTTTTCTTTAGTTCAAAATTTAACATCAAAATAAACCAATTATGTATTACAATCAGGATTCAGTGCTTTTTCTCGATGGCGAATACAAACCTGCCAATCAAGCCACTACCGACCTTTATGGCCAAACGATGCACTACGGTTATGGTGTTTTTGAAGGAATAAGAGCTTACCCCACCACCAACGGTACACGCCTGTTTAAAGTAAAAGAACATTACGAACGCCTCAAACATTCTTGCGAAATGTATAATATTCCGCTCAACTATTCGGTTGAAGAACTTACAGAAATAACCTACAAAGTACTCGAGCACAACAAACTAACCGATGCGTATGTTCGTCCATTGGTATTTTGTTCACCCAATATGAGTTTAACCAAACCTGTCGGTGTTTCGGTTATGATTTGCGCTTGGGCTTGGGGAGCTTATTTAGGCGAAAAACTTCTGCGTTTAAAAATTGCTTCATTCTGTCGACCGCATCCGCGTTCAATAAAAATTGAAGCTAAAGTTACCGGGCACTATGTAAATTCTATTTTGGCAACTTCCGAAGCCAAAGATTCCGGTTTCGACGAAGCATTACTGCTCGATTCCGACGGATTTTTGGCAGAAGGACCAGGGGCAAACATGTTTTTTGAGAAAAACGGTGAACTCTACACTCCTAAAACAGGAAATATTTTGCCCGGAATAACCCGAGCCTCTGTTTTGGAATTGGCCGAAAAAATGGGTATAAAAGTGAACCACGGCATGTACCTGCCTCAAGATTTATACAATGCCGACAGCGCTTTCTATTGCGGAACAGCAGCCGAAATTGTTGGCGTAGCATCGGTTGACCATGTAGTTTTTGGAACCGAATGGAAAAACACACTTGGCAAAAAGTTGCAAACCGCTTATTCGCAATTGGTTCGCGAAGAAGAATCTGTATTAGCAATTTCAAACTAAAATAAACAATGGCAAAGAATACTTTAAACAAATACAGCAGAACCATTACACAAGACGAAACACAACCCGCTGCGCAAGCTATGTTGTACGGCATTGGTTTGACCGACGACGATATGCAAAAGGCGCAAGTAGGCATTGTTTCAACCGGTTTTGAAGGCAATACCTGCAACATGCACCTGAACGATTTGGCAAAAGAAGTTAAAAAACATGTAGTTAGCGAAAACCTGGTTGGGCTAATTTTTCATACCATTGGGGTAAGCGACGGCATTTCGAACGGAACCGACGGCATGCGATACTCGTTGGTTTCGCGCGATATCATTGCCGATTCTATTGAAACATCGGTGGGCGCGCATTACTA
>JAIFMY010000006.1 GCA_020048155.1 Bacteroidota bacterium | reverse complement strand
TGAATAATCCGTTCATTAACAGATTGCGTGAAGCCGACCCCGAACTGTATCACGAAATGACTTTGCATGGTCGTAGGAATATTGCTTTGCTCACCATAGCCCCTACGGGTACTACCAGCCTCATGACCCAGACCACATCTGGTATAGAGCCTGTATTTATGCCTGTGTAAAAACGCAGAAGGAAAGTGAATCCGAACGACCAGAATGTTCACGTAAGTTTTGTGGATGAAACCGGTGACTCTTGGGAGCAGTACAATGTATTTCATCACCATTTCAAAACATGGATGTTGGCCAATGGATATGATCCCAATCAATTAGAAACTTTCAACCAGGATCAAATAGACGAAATAGTAAAATTCTCGCCTTATTACAAAGCTACTTCCAACGATGTAGATTGGCTAGAAAAGGTTCGTATGCAAGGTGCCATTCAGAAATGGATTGACCATAGCATCAGCGTAACCATTAACCTGCCAAATAATGTTGACGAGAAATTGGTTGGCGAATTGTATATAGAGGCATGGCGCAGTGGTTGCAAGGGAGTTACTGTATACCGCGATGGGTCGCGCGACGGTGTGCTAATTTCTGGAAATGATAATAATAAAAAAGAACAGGAAAGTACTGCCTTTGTACCTAAACGTCCTAAAGTGCTTGAAGCTGATGTAGTGCGTTTCAAAAATCAATCTGAAGACTGGATAGCTTTCGTAGGACTACTCGGCGACAGACCTTATGAGATATTTACTGGTTTGGCCGATGAAGATGCGCTGAACATACCCAAAACGGTTAAGAAGGGACAAATCATAAAAAATCGTGATTCCAATGGTGTTGCCAGTTACGATTTTCAGTATTCTACACGCTATGGTAACAAAATTACTGTAAGTGGATTGTCTGTAAAATTCAATCCGGAATTCTGGAACTACGCAAAACTGCTCAGTGGTGTATTGCGTCATGAAATGCCCATTGAACACGTTGTGGCCCTTATTTCTTCGCTCGACTTGTACTCAGATACCATCAATACATGGAAAAATGGCGTGGAACGTGCTTTGCGTAAATTTATAAAAGATGGTACACAACCTAGCAAAGGTGCCAAATGCCAGTCTTGTAGTTCAAACAACCTGGTTTACCAGGAAGGCTGCCTTATCTGTAAGGATTGTGGCAGTTCAAAATGTGGATGATTTGTAGTTAATAGTTTATAGGTTCCGAGAGAGTGAGATACGTACTTACTCTCTCTTTTTTTTGTATATTAGTAAACAAGTTAACAAAAAAAAAATCTAAATATGCGTGTTGCACTGTTTTTATGGAGCTTTCTGGCAATTGTACCTTTTGCTGGGGCTCAGATAAGCAATATATTCAATGAAAATGTAGCCAATGTAAGATTAGAAAGCCTGCAAGGTGATACACTTACCCTTGCACAAGTAATAGAAAGCAAAGACGAATGCTTGGTACTTATCGATTTTTGGGCAAGTTGGTGTAAGCCTTGTATACAAGAAATACCCCACGCCCTAGCGCTCAAAAATGAGATGAAGGCTGAGAAAATTATTTTTATTTTTATTTCTACCGACGAAGGACAGCCAGAATGGCTTAATGCGATGAAGTATCATCAATCAAACCCTTCGCCGCAGTATAGACTTTTGAAGGAAGACAAGGTAATCATACGGGATTATTTCAATATTTCGGGCATACCGTATTACTTACTCATTGATTTGAAAAACAATCAGTTTGTAAAAGACACACCATGGCCCAGCAATCCTCGTCTTGCAAAGATGATCAGAAAATGGTTGTAACCTCAGAAAGGTGATTTATCAGGGTGCAGCGCCATAGCAGATAATGCAACTGCAGCAGTCATTATTCCCATCATCAGAAACATCAGGCCCAGCACCTTTTTCTTTTTAATAAACATTACAATCCCCAATATAACTAGCAGTATACCTATTATCAACATATTGAGAAGCAGCATAGATGGCATTTGATTCTATTTTTATAGTTGTGCTATCAAACATATGCATTTTGCTGGAATAATGTGCAGAAATTTGTAACTTACAGAAAAAAGTTATGGAAAATATACTATTGCGATACATGTCGGGCAGGGCTAATCAGAACAACCCTAACAAAGTAATCGGTCCGGTAGTTACTTTATCCCGCGAGTTCGGATGTTACGCCACCGAAATAGCTTCGATGCTTGCTACTAAATTGAACGTTGGACGAAGTGACAAAATGCATGATTGGCACGTAGTTACAAAGGAAGTGATAGAAGATGCAGCCCAAAAACTGGAGACCACACCCAAGGATATTGAACATATTTTCGGTGCAGATGAAAAAGGTTTCTTTGGTGATTTAGTAACCTCATTTTCAAGTAAGAAGTATAGTAGCGATTCACTCATCAAAGCCACTATCACCAAAGTAGTTCAGGGATACTCCGATTCCGGAAATGTAATAATAGTGGGCAGAGCAGGTTGTGTAATCACTGCGAAAAAGGCCAATGCATTGCATTTTAGGTTGGTAGCACCATTTGATTATCGGGTGAAACAAGTTGCAAATTTCCGTCATCTGTCTCAAGCCGATGCATTAGAGTTGGTAAAAGAAATGGATGAAAAGCGGAATAAGTTTATGGCTTTTTTTCATGGCGATAAGCCTGATTCTGAATTGTATCATTCCATTTTTAATAGAAGTAAAATGGAGAGTACTGAAATTGTGGATGCTATTTATGCCATTTTAATTTCACGTGGTTTTAATAAATGAAGGAAGATCTACACGGACAACTCATGCACCTTCTGACTATAGGAAGTGCCAAAATACTTATTGATCAAGCAGCTTGCTTATTACAAGCACATACCGAACTTGTGGAACATTGTTTTTCACTGGTTAATGAAGCACATTCGCCTGTTAACTGGCGTGCTGCTTGGGTCTTGTCGGTTTATTTCGATGCTCCAGAGGTTGAAGTAAGTCCATATATACATCAGGTAGTAAGTGCTTTAACTTCCAAACAAAAAGCCGGTATACGGAGGGCTATGTTACATATTCTCATTCCCAATGTTCAGTATTTGGGTATACATACCGGAGTGGTACTTGAAAGTGCTTATTCTATTTTGTTCGATACCAGTTCTTCTATAGCCGAACGCGGTTACAGCATGCATCTTTTGAACTTAATAACCCAACATGTGCCAGATTTGCGAGAGGAATACGTACTTACCTTACATATGCTTTCGCAACAAACTGAAGGCTCGATGAGGAAACTAATCCATAAAATATTAAATAACCGAAATCAGTTGAAGTATAATCAGAACTGAAAGTATATAAATGGCTGAACACCTTCAAGTTTGAATTGAACTGCCAATTGAACTGCAACTACCAAAATCAGGAATTTTACTGCATATGGGGCAGCTACAAATTTTTCACCTATTCTCTCATTGAATTTACTACTTGGTATGTGCATAGCAAAACCAATGAGCATGAGTATTATCCAAACATACCTCACTTCAGCAAAAGGTGCGATGTAGGCCAAATCCATTTGGGTGAAAATCTGGCTCAGTATGGCTATAGCCGAATCGAAACTAACTGCTCTGAAATATACCCACAAGAATATTACAAAGTGGAAGGTTACAAACCACGACGCAAAATTGATAACTCTTGCATTGGGTAGCTTATCGAGCCATGGTTTGCTGGCTTTGTGCAGAGCCAAAGCTATACCATGCATGCCTCCCCAAAATACAAACTTCCAATTGGCTCCGTGCCACAAACCGCCTATAAGCATGGTGAGCATCAGGTTTCTATACATTTTGTATTTACCGCCTTGGTTTCCCCCAAGTGGTATGTATATATAATCTCTGAGCCACGACGAAAGCGATATATGCCATTTGCGCCAGAATACTGTGATATTGGTAGATTGATAGGGTAAATCGAAATTTTGTCCCAAGTCATATCCCATCATCCGGGCCATACCTATAGCCATGTCTGAGTAGCCCGAAAAATCGAGGTATATCTGAAGTGTGTATCCATATACAGCCATCAGGTTTTCAAAACCACTATACCCTTCGGGATTGGCAAATACCAAATCGTTGTATTGGGCTATATAATCAGCTATAACGGCCTTTTTTATCAGACCTACTATAATTAGCCACAATCCTGAATATATGGCTTCTCTGGTTATTGTAACTGTTTTGGTGAGTTGAGGTAAAAAATGATGCGCTTTGACAATGGGTCCTGCAACCAACTGGGGAAAATATGCCAGGAAGAATGTATAATCGATGAAACTGTGTGTGGGTTCCAATTTTCGCCAATACACATCAAGTACATAACTCACCGACTGAAAAGTGTAGAACGAGATACCTATGGGTAGGAAAATATCAAGTGGTTGAAAATTGTTTTCAACTATCTGTGTGAAGCTTATATTCATTGCATCGGGCATTTGTTGCATGAATGCAACTACTTGCGGAAAATCTCCTGCAAATTTGACGATGCCAACCAGGTTGTCGATAAAAAAATTGGTGTATTTGAAAAATGCAAGTAGACCTAAACTGCCTGTAAGTGCAATGTAAAGCAAAACTTTTCGTACCCATTGCTTCTGAGATTTGTGAATAAACAGTGCCAGATAATAATCAGAAATGGCAGTAAGTCCGAGTATTACCACATATACACCGCTCGATTTGTAGTAAAAAAGAAAACTGAATGCGATGATAAAAAGCGATACCGCCAATCTTTTTTTATGAATGAGGGTGTACACAATAAGTACAACACTAAATAACAGAAAAAAGAACCCACTGTTGAACAGCAAGGGGTTTTCGGGGTCGTATAAAAATAATTGTCCGATGTTATATAGAAAATTCATAGGGGAAAAATTCTTATTTAAGTGGTTGTAGCAAAGTAGCTTTTGGAGTTACCTTGTACACTGTATCCGGAATACTGAGTCTGATTGGATACAAACTTTTGTTTTCTATCCAGGAAGCTATGGAATCCATCCACATGCTGGCAGATTCACGAGTTGGGTGAGCACCATCGCGCAGCCTTTTGTATGTAAGGTTTTTGCTGGGGAAATACCTTCCTTCACCTACGTGCTTTAGTATCAGGTCGTTTATTCCTGTATCTTTTTTCCAGTTTGGCGGGCCGATCCATATGTATTTTTTATCTCCAATCATTTCTTGAATTCTTTGTACATATGGTGAACGCTGCTCAATGATGTCTGGAATAAACAACTCATTTCCACCAATTACGAGCATGATGTAAGTAGGATTGTATTCATTTATGAAATAAGCTAAGGTATCGTATTCGCCGTACCACTTGGTAGAACTGCTGTACCATATTACCGGTTTCAAATCGTGCCCATTGAAGAGGCAGTAAGATTTAAGTCGCCACATGATGCCTTCGACCATAGAGTCGCCTATGATGAGAATGCGCTGAGCAGTGGTGTCTTTTTCAACTTTGGCAGTATGCACTGAGTCTTCCATGCTTTGTGCTGCCATAGCATCCGGTATGATCGGTGGGTCAAATAGTGAAGCAATTTTAGATCGCTTAATTTCGATATTGCCTACTTTAAAGTTGCCGGGGGCAAATGAATATGCCGCAAAAATGCTGAGCGTAGCAGCAAACATTATAATTACCGGCCAGAGGGTATTTTTCATTCGTAAATCTGAAACCTATTTTTTATGCTGGCTAAACAGCCAGGGTAGTAATTCGGGTTCTGCAATGGCATTGTTCCAGCTATTGTGTCCCAGTTCTTTATATTCTGTATATTTTGGGGTTCCTCCTTTGGCACTGAAAGCGTCTACCATATTGCGGGTTCGCGATACACTCACAACATCGTCTTTTGCACCATGAAAGGCCCATACATGCACTTGAGCAATAGTACTGTCTACCGCACTTTCGTCTCCGCCCCCACAAATAGGTACAGCCGCTGCAAAAGTTTCGGGATATCGGGATATAAGCTCCCATGTTCCAAATCCTCCCATGGACAATCCCATGACGTACACACGACTTGGGTCTATTTGGTTCGTTTTTATCAGCGAATCTACCAACAACTTTACCATACGAAGTTCTCCGCTTGGGGTATGAGACATTACATGCTTATCAGCATTCCAGTCTACCTCAGTCCATCTTTTGCCCAACGAACATTGCGGGGCAACTACAAAACATGGGTAATCGGCACGTTTGGTACGTTTGCTGAATTCTGTTACTACATGATATAATTGTTTTTCGTTATCGTTGCCGCGTTCGCCGCTGCCATGCAGGAAAATGACCAAAGGGTATTTTTCTCCGTCTTTGGCATCTAATGGGCGCATGATGCGGTAAGGCATGACTTCCTTTTCCCAATTGAATTCTGCTTTTTCAAACGGCTCTGTAAGCTGAGCATGAGCTACTGTGTTGAAAAATATTGTCAGTAAAAAAATGATTTGATACGGGTGCATATCTTTTCAGATTTAGTTTTACTTAAGGGCGCTAAATTAGTGTATTATTGGTAAATATTAAATTCATTGAACAACAAAATATGGGATCTTGTGGTTAAATCTTATTTTTTTGTTTTGCATTTTTATCTGATTCATATTGGTTATACTTAAACTACCCGCTGCTTCGTTTTCTATATTCATTTACCATTTTTATATCATGCTGAATAATAGGTATATAAAGAAACTTACTCTATCAAAAGTACTAAACTTAACGAGCTTATATGCAGGATATTGGTTATGGGTGTGGTTTAAGCTAAAGTTGCATTGGGGCAAACCTGCAGCTTTGAGTATAGAACCTACCACAAAGTGCAATTTACATTGTCCCGAATGTGTAAGTGGCCTCAGGGCTTTTACCCGAAACGAAGGAAATATTGATATTGAGATGTATAAACGCATTATTGAGCAAAATGCCAAATACCTTACATGGCTCAATTTGTATTTTCAGGGTGAACCTTTTTTGCATCCACAGTGGCACAAACTCATACGCTTAGCCTCAGAAATGAATATATATACAGTGACATCTACCAATGCTCACTACCTGACCAACCGCAATTGCAGACTTTTGGTGGAGAGCGGACTTGATAAATTGGTGGTTTCTGTCGATGGTGCTTCGCAACAAACTTATGCTGAATATAGGGTGGGGGGCTCGCTTCAGGTAGTTCTTCGTGGAATAGAACTATTGGTAGAAACCAGAAACAAAATGCACAGCAGAACACCTTATATTGAAATGCAGTTTATTGTTTTTGCACATAACGAGCACGAAATATCTGAAATGAAAGAACTTGCACTTAGATTGGGAGTAGATAAACTTGTATTAAAAACTGCTCAATTGATGAATCCGCAAGAAAAATCGCATCTATTTACCCGCTTACCCGGGTTTCTCAGATACAAAACCAGCAAAGAAGGGAGTGTGGTGGTGAAAAGCAAGTTGGCCAACCGCTGCTGGCGTATGTGGCATTCGTCCGTAATTACACAAGACGGAATGGCAGTGCCTTGCTGTTTCGATAAAAACGCAGACTATGTGCTGGGCAATCTGAACCAACAAAGCCTCAATCATATATGGCACGATAAACCTATGCAGGAGTTCCGCAAAGCTATACAATACAACCGCAAAGGCATACCCATGTGCACCAACTGCACCGAAGGATTGCGTATGAGTATTGGCGATAGTTAGCTACGTGGTTTTATGGCTGCATAAGCAAGTATAAGCCCCAGTACTATACCCAGAACGGCTGCAAAAAGTACCTGATAGTCTGATGGCAACAGAAATGTGATGGTATGCGCGGGAATCCAGAAAAAGGGGATGGTTTTACGGAATACAAAGCTCCATTGTACTTTCCAGTCTATTGCTCTGAATCCTTCGGCCATGTCGAGCTTTTTGGTAAAAATATTTAAACCACCGCCATGCTTGATGATGTGGTGGTCGGTAATTTTATGAAAAGTCATCATTACCGGTGCATACATTATATTCATCACGCTGCTTATGGCAAAAGCAACCAACAATTTGGCGTATGTAAAATCAGATTTGAGAACCGCGGTCGCATTTTCGAAACCTAGACTCTGCAGAAATACAGGCACACCACTTGCAAAAACTACGAATGCTAATTTGATTGTAAGCCCCAAAAAGCCCCACACTATTGCCCTGGGGAGTATGCCAAAGCCAGGCTCATTATACACGCCTTTTCGTATACGAAGTCCTATGACCTCGCCTAGGGTTGCAAGTACGGCAAATTTCAGGAAGCTACTTATCATGGCATGATCTTTATTAAATGAATCGTAGCCAATAAAAACTAAGTCAGATACAAAAAACGGAAGAAAAAGAAGTATGATTCCCAGTATAAAAAAGTAGTCCTGTTTTTTCATTTTTTATCAGTTATTAAGACTAGTTGTCTATTTTCGTGCGAAATTAATATTTATCACCTCATTTTCATTATTTCGGTAAGCATTTTGCATGATCAAAAAAAAGTTAATCTTTACATAAGAAATTGCAATTATAAAAATATTGTCAAAATTAAAGAAGTGTTGTATCTTTACCCGATTGAAAATAAAAATGGTAAAAAGTAACGCCCATGAGTGAAAATACTATTAACGAAGAACCAAAGCAAGATAGCACAGAAACAGGCCAAAATAATACAGATAACGAAGAGAAAGTTCAGTATGAAGCAGCTCCCGAATTTCAGGGCATAGCCAAAAATGTAAAACCTCTAACACGAAATGCACCCCTTATCAGTGATTTGGAGTATATTGAGCAACGTCTTCTGCCACAACGTGATTATTTCGACCGCAAAAGTTCTTTCAATCAAAAGAAATATAAGCTAACAAAACGCTGGGAGTTTATATTGGCTGCTAGTATTCCTGTAGTAATTAGCCTCAGCACCATGGGAGCAGTAGAAAATACCGCAATCATAACACATACAGTACTGATAGATGGCAAAGCCGTTCCCCAACCTTTTTTGTCGCTTTCTTCAGTATTTCAGATTTGTGCCGCTGCTGCGGGGGTTATTCTGGTTATTCTCAATAAAATGCTCGAATTAGAAGAGTATTACAAAAATTGGAAAGAATACCGTTTGACCAACGAACAGTTGGAACAAGAGCGTTTGCTCTACCTCACACGTACCGAACCATACGATGAGGAAAACGCGTTTCCTATGTTTGTAGAAAGGGTAGAAGGCTTGCTCGCAAAGCAAGTACAGCGCTGGAGACAGGTTCCGAAACAACAAAATGACCTGTTGCAAAAGGCGCTCGACAGCCTCGACAAACAATCCAGAAAGCTTGAAGACGGCACGAAAGTCTAAAGCATTATTTTATTTATGAAGAACCCATTGTTTTCAATTGTAAGTGTAAAAAAAAATGGCAAAAGTATTTTTAGGAGGAACGGTAAATAATTCAAAATGGCGTGAATACGTTATTCCACGCCTTAAAATTGAGTATTTCAACCCGGTTGTGAATGATTGGAATGACCAGGCATACGAGCGAGAAATGAAAGAGCGCGATACCTGCGACTACTGTCTGTATGTAATTACTCCACGTATGGAGGGCTTCTACTCCATTGCCGAAGTGGTTGATGATTCTAACAAAAGACCCACGAAAACTATTTTCTGTATGCTTGATGCTGAAGAAACTACTGCTTTCAGGCCTTTTCAAATAAAATCGCTTACAGCTGTTGGTAAGATGGTAGAACTTAACGGTGGTAAATGGTTTACCTCTTTAGACCAAGTGGTAGATTTTTTAAATAAATAATAAATTTCTTCATATATATAGCCCTATTTGCCCATGAATCTCACGCATGACGTGTATTTTTCATATTCTCGTGATGACTCCCCCAGTCTGGTTAAAAAAATCATGGACTGGTTCGGGCAAAAAAATAAACGTATCTGGGAGAAAAATTTTCCCGGTAGTAAATCTACCGAAAGGGAAAGCAAAGATGCTTTTCTGGATGCCAATACCATTATTTTGCTCATTTCTGAGTATTCTTTTACCGACGAAACATTCAGTAAGGAACTCAACTATCTCAAAAACACCGGTAAGCGTGCTTTCGTATTGCAATTCAACAACAATTTTCCGGCTGATTGGCTTGCCGTTATTCCTAATTATTGCTTGTCGGATATATTTCTACTTTCTGATGATGAGGAGGAAGATGAAGAAACACTCAACGAACTCCTTAGCCAAATTAGTAGGCATGAAGACGTGGCTGCAATGTATGCTGTACTTGCAAAAGCGGCCTTTCAATGGAATTATCATTCCAACGCAATTGCCACAGCTGGTAGTTCTGCTCAATTAGCTCTATTTGATCAAGTGGCAGATTTTCAGATTGTTAATTATGCTTCTAATTTCATTATCACCGACCTTATATATGCTTATGCTGCCGAGTTAAGAGCTACAGCTTCCGGCAACCTGAGAGATGTGTTTTTTGCTTATGAAGATGAATTTCTTGCGGTAGCCAACGAATTGTATCTACTAGCCATTCGTGAGCAATTATCGGTGTGGATGGCTAATAAACTAGGTATTAGTGCCAAAAACCTCAACGATGAAGTTAAATCTGCCATCGAGAAGTCTGCTTCTTTCATTTACTTCATTACACAGAATGGAGTGAGCGATGATGATATGCTTGAGCTACTTCGATATGCCCAGTCTATGAACAAACGTATCATTCCGGTTTTGGTAGATAAAGTAGTGAAAAAAACCATTCCGAGTGATGTACGTAAGCTTGTTATCCTTGACTTGACTTCAGAGGATAACGAGACCCGTAAAATAGCTACCGATAAAATAATTTCGGTGATGCTCAAGGACAAGGACTTGGTAAACATACACCGAGATTTTTTGGTAAAGGCTTTGCAATGGGAGCGTAGTGGCTACCAATTAAAATATTTACTGCGGGGTTTTGAACTTGAAAAGGCAAATAGCTGGCTCGAAGAAAACTCTTCGCGCTCAGATTATGCACCCATTTCGCTCCACCAACGTTATATTTCCGAAAGCTCAAAGGCCAAACTTACGGTGTTCATTTCTTATGGCCGTAAACAAAGTAAATACTTGGCTCAACGCATGCACGACAGGCTTTCGCTCGATAACTATGATGTGTGGTTTGACCAGAATGATATTCCCCTTGCTGTTGACTTTCAGGAACAAATAAACAGAGGTATTGAGAAATCTGATAATTTTATTTTTATCATCAGTCCTCATTCTGTAAAATCAGTGTACTGCCTCAAGGAAATAAAACTTGCGGTAGAACTTAAAAAAAGAATAATACCTATACTTCATATAGAGCCACAAAATCAGGATGAATACAACAGTATGCACCCTGTGATTGCCAAGCTCAACTGGATGCATTTCAAAGAATTTTTTACTCCGGATCTTCCTCTGGAAGAATGGACACCAATTGATTCCTTCGATGCTTCATATCAAAAACTTCGCGATCTTATAGAAACGCATACTGAATATGTGAAAATGCATACAGTATTGCTTTTACGTGCCCTAGATTGGGTTAAAAATCAGCGTACTTCCAAATTCTTGTTGGAAGGTGCGGAACGAATGGAAGCCGAAGCATGGTTGGCAAAGGAATTTAAAAATGAACAGCCACCCAACCTGCCAACAATTCTGCACGGCCAGTTTATTTCGGAATCCCGTAAAATGGCTGAGTGGGGAATGGCTGATGTGTATATAAGTTTTGCAAACGAGAACAAAGCGGTACGTGACTATATATACGAAAAACTTGTAATTGAAGGCTATACCGTAACCGATAGCTCTGAAATATCAAGCTCAAACAATTTTAACGATGCCATGCACGAAGCCATTGAAAAATCGAACACCTTGGTGGCGCTCGTTTCTTCTGCTTCAGTTATCTCCGATTATTGCCTCGAAGAAATCTCACATGCATCTATTTTCAACATGCGCATCATACTGCTGATGGTGGAAGATGTGCCCCGAAGCAAAATTGTTGAGGAACTCAGGCAACTTAAACCTTTCGATTTTACTCAGCAAACTCTAGATAATCATGACAAAACATTTGCAGAGTTGCTTCGAGAACTGGAACGCGATAAAGATTATTTTCTTCAACATAAGATAGTATTCACTTTTGCATCTCGCTGGAAAAAGCAAAACATGAATCCTGCTATGCTCTTCAGGGGATTTCAACTTGAAACTGCAGAACTATGGCTTAAGCAAGGGCAGCTGCGCGATGCTTATGAACCTACTGTTTTGCAGGAACAGTTTTTACAAACCAGCCGTGTGAAATCCAATGAACTGAGCTCTGATATTTACATTTCGCATGTGCGCAACGATTTTGATTTTGCGAATAAAATACAACTCGAAATAAAAATTCATGGCAAAATAACCTGGTTTGAACACAATTACATTGCCAAGGACAGCAATTATATACAGGAATTGTTTAAAGGAATTGAAGAAGCACCGTTTTTCCTGATTATAATCTCGCCAGATGCCCTCAAAAGTGAGCAAGTAATGAGTGAGCTTGCCCATGCCCATGCACTCAATAAAAAGATAATACCCATAGTCAATCGACCTGTTACTCGAAACGAACTTCCACCTATGCTGCGTGATTCGGAACTTATCGAGTTTACGTCAGATTTTCATACTTCATTCAGCGAATTATTGCGTGTGATAGATCTCGATAGAGACTATCTGAATCAATTGCAACGTTGGCAAAAAAAAGCCAAGGAATGGGAAATAAGCAATAAATCAACAGATTTTCTGTTGCCTGCAGCGGAAGTTGAAACTTCTATACACTGGCTTTCTGAGGCCAAAGCTTACAACAAGGCCCCAGCTCCTGATAAAATTGTGGAAGATTTTTTTATTGCAAGTCACGATTTTATTCAATTCAAAAAAATGAAAGCCAAACGCCGCACCAAAATTTTGGTGGGGCTGCTTGCTTTTGCGCTTACAGGTTTAGTTCTTTCTATATTGTTGCTGCTATACGCACTCGCTGCCAGGCAAGAAGCTGTAGAAGCCCGAAATGAATCTGAAAAATTGCGCGAGGAAGCGGTGGTAGCACAGCGGACTGCTGAGAGGCAAAACAAAGTACTCAAACTTGCTCTGTATGACCCCGAAAAAGCCCGCATTTTTATAACTACCGAAGAACTAAAGAACCAGATTAATGATCTCGAGCAAGAAGAGAACGATATGCATGCATTGGCACTCAGAAATTCTATGCGTGTGGAATTGCTTTCGTTGCAAGCTATGCTCGCAAATAACTTATTCGACTTGGGCGATTTTACATCAGCCTATGACATCAGCAATGAGCGGGTAGATAATGCGCGTAAACTAAACAAAAGTTCTACTCAAATAGCATCAGCGCTTGCCATGCGAGGTTTATTTCGCATATACCTCGGACAAGTAGACAGCGCTATGATTGATTTTACCCAAAGCATGGGACTCGATGCATCGAATGACACTGCCGCCATTGGCGCTATCATTGGCAATCTGCTCAAAAACCAAAGCGATGAAGCCCGCAGTTTGTATAAACTGAAAGTAAATAACACTTCATTTATACCTGCCTTCTGGCATAAATTTAGTCATTTTTTTAATCTTTACGATACTTTGTCTGGTGTGACCTCTCGTAAGCACCTTCTTGGTGATTTCAATCACAAGCAGTTGCAAACCAATGCATGGGCATATACCGATAGTGCATTACAGGCAGAATTACCCATTAAGCGTGCTCAATACTATAACGTAGCTTTGCAATACAATCTGGTGGTGAATGCCAGCATAGATTCATCGCAACAAACCATTGCAACCAACACTGGTACTGCTGCGTTTTACTACCTATTAGCTGCTGACTATGAAATGGTAATGCTGCTTACCAAGCAGGCCCGCAAAAGCAGAGATGGTGTATGGCTAAAGGGCATAGAAGCAGCTGCATATATGCTTACTACTGAATACGAGGATGCCAAACTTCTGCTTAACGGAAACGACCGACAAGAAGTAGTGGCTTATATTGAACATCTGATGATGCAAATACAATATTCTGGGCTTACTCCGCCTAATCTGCAAAAAATCAGAAACATTCTGGATACCTACAAGAGAAATTGATATGGCACTTCGCAATATATACCTTGCTTTATTCATTTACCTGCTGCATAACGCTCCGGTGGCTGCTCAGCTTACCGACCGCACCGATGAGGTTGTGTTCATTGCTGCTCAGGTTACCTTTCTCAAAGAATCTGAGGACGACTTAGTTATTGGAATTCTGGGTAAAACACCTGCTGGTGATATGATGTTGAGGCAGTCGGGCAAACAAGAAATTAGAGGACGAAAAGTTAACTTCAGGAGTTTCCGGAGGTTGGAAGACATAAAGGAATGCAATTTTCTCTTTGTACCAAATCATACTTCGCTTAGCAGTATCTCTGTTGCGGCACTTATTAGTTACCTCGGCAAGCATAACCTTGGCAATGTGATTGTAATTTCCGAGAAAAGTGGACTGGCTGCACAAGGACTACACATTAGTATGTTGCCTTATTCTAGGGTTATGCAGCGTTTTGAAGTCAACAAAGATAACCTTAACAAAGCAAATGCCCGCATCCGTGTTGCAGGTCAACTGAATGCCATATATGTGACGGTTGCCGGAAAGGCGACTTCTATGCTGGCAGATTCTCCAATTACAGATAATAACACTCGTGACAATAATAGTAACAACAATGTTAAACTAAGAAAATACCAATCGCAGACAAATCAGTTGTATAAGATTTTGCAGGAGGTATATTGGCCGCCTTCTTATCAAACCGGTGCATTTGTAATTGCAGGATTTGGGGTGAATGATGTAAATACCGAAATGGCTGGGGCTTTTCTCAATACTCATTTGCACAGCAATCCGGTGAAAGTAATTACTTTATATGAGGCATCTGACTTTTCTCAAGCCCATGTCGTAGTTACTTCGGCAGCTGCCTTGAGCCGCCTGCTTAAGCAAACCAACAATACATTAAATCTCAAGTCTACTCTTATTGTGGTAATCGGTTCGCCTGCTCTTGTGCCTTTTGCAGATATAGCCATATTCGACCGCGACGGAAATGTATCTACCCAAATAAATAAAAACCAAATGCAACAAAAATTGCTCAATATTTCTAGTTGGTTTTACAAAAATAATTTAGTTCAGTTCTGATACAAATAACCATTCAACCAATCACACACATCATGTCTAAACCAGATAAAACATATACCATAGGCCTTGTAGCTCACGATAATCGTAAAAAAGCCCTGGTAGAATGGGTAGAATGGAATTACGAAATCCTGCGCTACCATAAACTCATATGCACAGGTACCAGCGGCAAGCTTGTTGAAAAGGCGCTTGTGTCCAAACTTGGGCCAGATGAGCGCGAAAATCTGCACATCACCAAACTAAAATCCGGACCATTGGGTGGCGACCAGCAATTGGGTGCGCTTATAGCCGAAGGCAATATTGACATGCTCTTTTTCTTGTGGGATCCTATGCAGCCTCAGCCTCACGATGTAGATGTAAAAGCGCTGATGCGACTAGCTGTGGTGTATAATGTCCCAATCGCTATCAACCGCGCTACTGCAGATTTCCTGATCTCCTCTACACTTATGGGCTCAAACTATAAACCCATACTTACCGATTATAGTTTATATATAGACCGAAGTATGACTAACCTGGGGCTTAAATAGAGATTGTGAATTTATAATTCCCTCAGCCCTGACTGCGATTGAATGCGCTATCAAGGCTTTGCTATGTAAAAGCTGGGACAATGGGTTAATTTCGGTTTGAATGCCTGGATATAGCCAATTTCAAAAATGAAATTATGGATAGTTGTAATGGCATAGAAGGATATTAAAATCCAATTGTTCGCCAAATTTATTTTATTTTTCTTTCCTCGCAACAAAATCGTTGGAAAATAGTTATTTACGCTACATTCCTTAGGTTAACATGACTTTTATTCCTTTTTTAAATAATTATTGTAACAAATGGATTTGAATCACGAATTGACACAAAATAATGAAGAAATGAATTCTTCAACCGCTTTTTCTGCGTTTCTAGATAATCTTAAACTTAAGATGCATCAGGTTTTTGACAAGTTAAATGATGTTGATCCTTTTACAACTCGCAGGGGCGTTCCTGATGCTGTTTTAACTGAAGTTATGACCTTACATCCTCTATCTGTTATGATTCCGAAAGAATTTGGTGGAATGGGGTTGGGAATGACCGAAAACCTTGCAGTTTTGTCTGCTGCCGGATATGAATCCGCTGCTTTCACGTTAACTCTTGGCATAAACTCGGCCCTTTTTTTACAGCCCTTGATTAAGTTTGGCAACAGCGAGCTTAAGAATAATATCCTTCCTGGTTTTACAAATGATGTAAAAATGGGTGGATTAATGATTACAGAACCTGATTTTGGTAGCGATGCATTAAACATGCAAACCTATTTTACCATGCAACATGACAGCTATCAACTAAAAGGGACGAAGCACTGGGCTGGTTTAACAGGTTTTGCAAATTACTGGTTACTTACCGCAAGAGAAAAGCATGAAGCAGGTCATTTAATGCGAGACATAAGCTTTTTTGTGTGTGACGTAAGTAAACCCGAACAGCAAATTGTGGTTGAAGAAAAGTTTGACAACCTAGGACTTCATCATATCCCTTACGGAAGAAACCGAATTGATGTGCAAATTCCAAAATTGCAACGTTTAACCCCCACCAGTACAGGAATAAATATATTGCTTGATACTTTGCACCGCAGCCGTTTTCAATTTCCATCTATGGCTTTGGGGTTTATACAACGCATGATGGACGAGGCTATTCAACATTGCAAACAACGCACTGTAGGAGGAAAAAGTTTGTTGCAATATGACCAGGTACAATATAGGCTCGCTAAACTTCAATCGTCATACACCATTTGCTCTGCAATGTGCGCATATAGCAGTGTTCACGCAGGACTTGAAAGAGACCTAGCACTTTGTGGATTTGAAGCTAATGTATTTAAAACACTGGTTACTGATATGATGCAGGATGCAGCACAATCGCTGGTGCAACTTGTGGGTGCAAAAGCATTCAGATTTAGTCATATAGGCGGTCGTGGAATTGCTGACAGCCGACCCTTTCAAATTTTTGAGGGATCAAACGATATGCTATATTCACAAATTTCTGAAGCGGTAATGAAACTTATGAAACAAGCAAAACTTAGCAATTTGTTCGATTTTTTCAAAGTGTATAAGTTTACAAAAGACGCCGTAACAGATCTTAAAGCCATGCTGAACTTTGATCTAAATATGCAAATATCACAACGCAATATGGTTGAATTGGGCAAAGCAATAAGCCGTATCGTATCCATTCAGATGCTTATTGAATTAGGTGAAAAAGGATTCAGACTCGATTTAATCAGCAATGCCATTTCTATTCTGTCTGTCGAAATTTCAGGCTTAATGGGTGAATTCAATAATTCTGATCAAAGCCAGGTCATTGAAGATTATCAGGTCAACAGTTCTTGGATCAGATAAACAATCATTCAAACTAAATAGGAAGGTTTCGCGAAAGTTCTTTTGTCGCTTTGCGGATTCCCCTCTGGCAGAAGGATGGCCACAGGCCGGGGTGTCTGGATAATTGGTTAATTTAAAAATGAGCCAATTTGGAAATATGAAAATGGCGCGATGTGGGTCTATTCTTTCTCCACGACTGGCACGAATTACACGAAACGCAATGCGGGTTTTGTTTTATTAATACGAATTGAGCAGTCCTGCCCTCTCAAGTTTCCAAAACCTGTAAGGGCTCCTGTATGCCGGATATAGTGAAAGCAACCCCATATAGTTTCAATCCTTGTTATAGTGGAAATGGGTTTGGTAGAGAAACTGAGTTTCGGGAATACCTGAAAGAAACTGGTTTCAATCCTTGTTATAGTGGAAATGGGTTTGGTAGGCAAGCCCTCAAGATGGTGATTTTTGGATAATACCGGTTTCAATCCTTGTTATAGTGGAAATGGGTTTGGTAGGCAGCATGGATTATTGGCGTTTTTGTGGTTACAAGTAGTTTCAATCCTTGTTATAGTGGAAATGGGTTTGGTAGGAGATGCAGTAGAACCCATTGTTACTGAAATACTAAGTTTCAATCCTTGTTATAGTGGAAATGGGTTTGGTAGGGGTGCTGCCTTAGGTCACCAATACTGATAGGACTTTTGTTTCAATCCTTGTTATAGTGGAAATGGGTTTGGTAGAAATATTCGGGGTTCAAAATTACTAAATCGCTTTTTCTTGTTTCAATCCTTGTTATAGTGGAAATGGGTTTGGTAGTTTTATACTATCGAAATGAAACGATTCAGAGTAGATGTTTCAATCCTTGTTATAGTGGAAATGGGTTTGGTAGCTTACAGAGTATAAGTTTCTCTGAAACTTCTATATCGTTTCAATCCTTGTTATAGTGGAAATGGGTTTGGTAGAAACTCTAATCACTACAAAAGAGCATGCGCTATATCGTGTTTCAATCCTTGTTATAGTGGAAATGGGTTTGGTAGCGTTACCGTTAGTCTGGCATTGCTTTATGTTGCTATCCGGTTTCAATCCTTGTTATAGTGGAAATGGGTTTGGTAGAAAGGATTTCAGTTAGCAAGCAATTTCAAACCAAATACGTTTCAATCCTTGTTATAGTGGAAATGGGTTTGGTAGTTGCTATCACGTTTTAAGCTCGTAGCATCACCGTAGAGTTTCAATCCTTGTTATAGTGGAAATGGGTTTGGTAGTCTAAAAACCTCCCCGAAACCTTGCTAAAACCTTATAGTTTCAATCCTTGTTATAGTGGAAATGGGTTTGGTAGCTGATCATCTGATCTAAATAGAATATTGCTTTCCAAGTTTCAATCCTTGTTATAGTGGAAATGGGTTTGGTAGAGTACTTCGTATTCGAGGTAATCACGCACACCAAACTGTTTCAATCCTTGTTATAGTGGAAATGGGTTTGGTAGCGAGTCTTATTGATTCTCTCATATTACACCTAATATTTTGTTTCAATCCTTGTTATAGTGGAAATGGGTTTGGTAGCCCGCGCGGCTAAAATGTTGAAGATAAGCGAATTATTGTTTCAATCCTTGTTATAGTGGAAATGGGTTTGGTAGTGTCAGATAATCTCCACCCGTTCCAATGGTTGTTGGGTTTCAATCCTTGTTATAGTGGAAATGGGTTTGGTAGATACTTCGCCGGATGCCTACACGTATAAGCAAGAAATTTGTTTCAATCCTTGTTATAGTGGAAATGGGTTTGGTAGTCTGCTAAAATTTCTACTTTCATTGTTGCTTGTTTTGTTTCAATCCTTGTTATAGTGGAAATGGGTTTGGTAGCGATACGCGTGAATGAGGGCTTTCGCCCTCTCTTCATGTTTCAATCCTTGTTATAGTGGAAATGGGTTTGGTAGACTTATCCGGGTGTAATGTTGGTTTACTGAAGAGGTTGTTTCAATCCTTGTTATAGTGGAAATGGGTTTGGTAGCTTGGGCGACATAGTACAGGCACACATAAGCACACGTTTCAATCCTTGTTATAGTGGAAATGGGTTTGGTAGTGCATATCCATTTTTTGCCGGCGCTTGTATGAGCTTAGTTTCAATCCTTGTTATAGTGGAAATGGGTTTGGTAGCTGCCTTAAGTTGTGTTGGGTATTCGCGTAATATCTGGTTTCAATCCTTGTTATAGTGGAAATGGGTTTGGTAGACAACATGGTTCCACAGCCATTTCTAAGCTATATACTGTTTCAATCCTTGTTATAGTGGAAATGGGTTTGGTAGGTTGCCTTGCTCTAGGCTATTGTATGCTACCTTTTTGGTTTCAATCCTTGTTATAGTGGAAATGGGTTTGGTAGAATAAAGGAAAGCGGAAAACTGAAGTATTAACTGCGTTTCAATCCTTGTTATAGTGGAAATGGGTTTGGTAGATGGAAATGGGGTGCGAGAAATACAACTCCAAGTTCGCGTTTCAATCCTTGTTATAGTGGAAATGGGTTTGGTAGAGGATTTTTCTCAGTATTGAATTCTATGTTCTCAACTCGTTTCAATCCTTGTTATAGTGGAAATGGGTTTGGTAGTTTTTCCGCTGGATACAATTGCTCAATCCTAATATAGGTTTCAATCCTTGTTATAGTGGAAATGGGTTTGGTAGAATCGCTGCCAACAGCCGAAAAGAAAATGTTTCTGGAGTTTCAATCCTTGTTATAGTGGAAATGGGTTTGGTAGTTTCGAGGGTCTGTTCGTATAAGTTTCTCATCAGGTCGTTTCAATCCTTGTTATAGTGGAAATGGGTTTGGTAGAATGCCATACTCGACAATTATGGCCAACCACTATTAGAGTTTCAATCCTTGTTATAGTGGAAATGGGTTTGGTAGCTCCAGGGTCACATCAATTTTATATAATATTGGAATGTTTCAATCCTTGTTATAGTGGAAATGGGTTTGGTAGTGGTGCAAATGATTGAAGTAAGTAACCAGTACAACGATTGTTTCAATCCTTGTTATAGTGGAAATGGGTTTGGTAGAGGTTCGATTTATCAATGGTTCTTTTCAATATTTTCGTTTCAATCCTTGTTATAGTGGAAATGGGTTTGGTAGGGACGAGCTTGGTCTGATACTGAATTTGCGTTTATACTGAGTTTCAATCCTTGTTATAGTGGAAATGGGTTTGGTAGATGATTACTACAGAGGAGGCACCCAAAACCAACGTGTTTCAATCCTTGTTATAGTGGAAATGGGTTTGGTAGCACTTATGCTATTTTTCACATGGATGATAGGTTTGAAAGTTTCAATCCTTGTTATAGTGGAAATGGGTTTGGTAGTATCCATTAGAGAGGAAAACGTTCCTACCCATTCATGTTTCAATCCTTGTTATAGTGGAAATGGGTTTGGTAGTCACATTTAGCGCTTCTACGAACTCTATGCCCGTATGTTTCAATCCTTGTTATAGTGGAAATGGGTTTGGTAGACGTTCGATGTGCAAGACAACGTAAGCATTTTGAGCACGTTTCAATCCTTGTTATAGTGGAAATGGGTTTGGTAGGACTGCTTCCGATATTAAACTTGCACCCAGATGCTTCGGTTTCAATCCTTGTTATAGTGGAAATGGGTTTGGTAGTTAAAACTTCAAAAAACTTCGTTATTGAGTCTCTAAGTTTCAATCCTTGTTATAGTGGAAATGGGTTTGGTAGACATATTCTGCGATGTTGTCAATCCTAATTTTACGTAGTTTCAATCCTTGTTATAGTGGAAATGGGTTTGGTAGATATTTTATTTAGTGGTCTAATCCTTAATTCACCCCGTTTCAATCCTTGTTATAGTGGAAATGGGTTTGGTAGATAAATTTTGCACCTCATCATTTTGCTCTTCACCGATGGTTTCAATCCTTGTTATAGTGGAAATGGGTTTGGTAGAAAAACGGTATCGTCTGATATACTATTTATTTTTTCGTTTCAATCCTTGTTATAGTGGAAATGGGTTTGGTAGTTTGTGCCTGTTATCTCCTCCAGTAATGGATTAGAAGTTTCAATCCTTGTTATAGTGGAAATGGGTTTGGTAGTG